>CALUPP010000072.1 GCA_944322685.1 Candidatus Gastranaerophilales bacterium | reverse complement strand
ATACTATTATTCGGGTAGCAGTTAGTTAGTTGTTTTAGCGCACCCAAAGTTTAGCGGACGGGCAAAACCACTTGTTTTTGCGGTTCGATTGGTTCATTATCAGGCAGAAAACTCTGTTTGAGCAATGATTTTTTATGAAAATTTATGGCAGAAGTTTGTAAATTCAACTACAAGTACATTAAGGACAAAGCAACACCCGGCAGCTGGAGGCGCGGGTATGAAAGCCACAAAAACGACGTGGTGCTTTCGTATGAAAAAAAACTGGCAGGCGTTGACGCAAAAGTCAAAGGAAACTTTCAGGATTCTTACGAAACAAGCCTGACATTCACAAAAACCGGCGTAAAAGCCGAATGCAGCTGCCCGTTAAAAGAAGAATGGTGCAAACACGCAGTCGCCGTGGGCCTAAAAGTCATTGAAGACAAGGTTTACGATGAATACCTCGAACGTGTCCACAAAATCCATATAGATTACCCGGATGAAAACATCTCCGCCCCTGAAAACCCGCAAGGAAACTATATTTTCCACTTTAACGCAAAAAGACGCCAAAATTTCTTCTCAATCCTTGTTATGGATAGGGAAAAAGGCAAAGTTATAAGAGATATCGAGGCAATTTTGCGTGCCCTGATAGAAATCCAGCGCTCTGACCCGACTTTTGAGCTCAACAACGCACAAAAAGTCGAAGTAGCGATTTTCCAGCTGCTATTGCAGCGTTCAAGGCTAGATAAAAAAGCCGGCTGGTACGATATTCCGATTAACAAATTCGACGGAGTGTTCCAGCTGCTCGCAAAAGCCGAAGAAGTCATCGACGGAAGAACAAAAGAGGTGCTGAAATTCGACGAAAACGAATGGACACTCGGACTTTCGGTGAATTTTTCGATGGTGGGGAATGTTTTGCTCTCGCTTTACTGGGAACGCCCTGATAAAAGCGATTCTTACCCGTTTGAAGAAGTCCGCTACTTCTCACGCCACCTGAAATGGGGCAGATACAAAAATGTAATCTTCCCGACCACCACGCCGGTCAGCGCATTACCCCAAAATCTCATAAAATCAAGCTTTACCGACGTGCGCGACGCTGACGGAGCAAAATTTATCTTTGAAGAGCTGCCAAAACTGCGCGAAGTCATGAAAGTCGACATTGCAGAAAACATTGAAAAACTCTGCCTCGAACAAAAACCTCCTAAAAATATCGTAACCATGGGTCTTGATTACGACGGATCACTGAAAGCCGAGCTGGAGTTCGATTATGACGGCACAAGGGTTCCTTATTCAAAACATACTGAAAAAACGCCCTATGTAACTATTAAAAAACCCAAAGAAGACCTGATTTATTGGGTAAAAAGAAACATTGAACATGAAGAAATAGCCTATCAGATGCTCATCGCCTGCAAATTCGCGCCAATGCAGACGAATAACCTCGCTTTGGAAAAAGAAAATGCAATCGATTTTATCAACTATTACATAAAACAGGCAGGCGACGGCTGGGTTTTTGAGGAAAAAGACGACATGTCGTTCTTCAAAATGACCCCTAAACCCTTTGAGCTCATTGCGGATATCGATTTTAGCCTTAATTCGACAGACAGCTTCGAAGTTGAGCTATACGGCCAGGTCGGCGAGGAAATTATCCCGTTTGACGAGGTTTACAACCTCACTCTCGAGGGCAACAAATACGTAAGAATCAAAAATCTCGGCTTTGCGGAAGTTCCGACGATGAACGTTTATTCACTGATGAGGGCATTTAACACATTCGACGTTTACCGCAACGAAGAAAACAAATATATCGTAAAAACTTACCGCGCAGGGCTTCTTTCCGAGATGGAAAACCTGAATATCAAAACAAAAATGAGCCGAAAATTTTCAAAATTCTGGAAACAGATTTCGACCTTTTCAAATATGGACGTTCCGTCGCTGCCCAAGGGAATTAAGGCGGAATTTCGCGAATATCAGACGCGCGGTTTCGGCTGGCTGTGGTTTTTGTACCAATACGGCCTGAACGGCATTCTCGCGGACGATATGGGGCTTGGAAAAACGCTTCAGGCGCTTGCTTTGCTCCAAAAAGCAAAAGAAAAGAACAAAAAAGCCCCCTCGCTGGTTGTTTGCCCGACATCGGTCGTTTTTAACTGGGAAAGCGAAATTGAAAAATTTGCGCCGGGCCTCAGCTGCCTGAAACTCACGGGAACGGAAAGAAAAGAGCATTTTAAAGAAATTCCGAAATACGATGTCGTAATAACAAGCTACGCGCTGGTTCGCCGCGACATTGCAAAGCTGAAAAAGCACGAATTCCGCTATGTAATCCTTGATGAATCGCAAAATATCAAAAATGCCGATTCTCAAACCGCGCAAACCGTAAAAGAACTGAATTGCCGTCATAAACTCGCACTTTCCGGCACGCCGATTGAAAACAGGCTCGAAGAACTCTGGTCGGTGTTCGATTTTCTGATGCCGGGCTTCCTTTTTGACAAATCCGAGTTCAATTACCGCTACGTAACCCCAATAACCGAACGTGAGGACAAAACAGTCGAAAAACGCCTCAAATCGCAGATTTATCCGTTCATTCTCCGCCGTATGAAACGCGATGTTGCAAAAGATTTGCCTGACAAAATCGAAAACGTCGCATACTGCGAGCTCACGCCGGATCAAAAAGACTTTTACATGGAAGTTCTCGACTCAACAAAAGAAGAACTGTTCAAAAGTATCGAACAAAACGGAATCGAAAAGAGCCGCATGTCGATTTTCTCGGCGCTATTACGTTTGCGCCAGATTTGCTGCCACCCGAGGCTCTACGACAAAGAAAATGTCAAAGGAATCAAAGAATCCGGCAAATTCGAGCAGCTTAAAACCATGCTTGAAGAAATTATCTCGGAAAAACACCGCGTTCTTTTGTTCAGCCAGTTCGTTGACATGCTTGACATCATCAAAGAATGGCTCACACGCGCCGGAATCAAGCATGAATACCTCACCGGCAGCACGAAAAACCGCCAGGAGGTCGTCGAAAGGTTCAATTCCGACCCGACCATTCCGATTTTCCTTGTCAGCTTAAAAGCGGGCGGCACCGGGCTCAATTTAACCGGCGCAGATTACGTTATCCACTACGATCCCTGGTGGAACCCCGCTGTTGAAGATCAGGCGACCGACCGTGCATACAGAATCGGCCAGACAAAGAAAGTTTTCGTTTACAGGATGATTACAAAAGGCACGGTTGAAGAAAAAATCCAAAAACTCAAGTCCAGAAAACGCGATCTTGTTGACAGCGTAATTTCTGTCGACAGAAACATCGGAAAATCGCTTACTTATGAAGATTTGAAAGATATTTTCTCAATAGACTAATAAAAATCATATTTGCGCGTAAATTTTTATAAGAATTTTAAATATTTGATTGAAAGTAAGCTTTTTAAATTCATTCCTGTTCAGGCAAGAACTATCCATGCGAAACGAACAGCACCGCAAGGTTTTATTTTCAGCCATTACAAGAAAAAAAGCCATAATCAGTATCTTTTCGGACATAAATCTTTCAATTCCTAAAATTGTGGTACAATGACATAGTGTTATTTTTTATGAGGCGAATATGAACGAATATTTATCAAAAGTGTTGGAAGAAGTAAAAGAAAAAAATCCCCATGAACCGGAATTTTTGCAGGCGGTGGATGAAGTTTTATCAACGCTTGAACCTGTGGTCAACGCACATGATGAATATGAAAATATTGCGCTTTTAGAGCGGATGACAGAGCCGGAAAGAATTATTACATTTCGGGTGCCCTGGGTAAACGATGCGGGAAAAACAATAGTTAACCGCGGTTACAGAATCCAGTTCAGCGCGCTTATCGGCCCTTACAAGGGCGGTTTACGCTTTCATCCGAGCGTAAATCAGAGCATTATGAAATTTTTGGCGTTTGAGCAGATATTTAAAAATGCGCTCACCGGCTTGCCCATCGGCGGAGCAAAGGGCGGAAGCGATTTTGACCCAAAAGGCAAATCTGACAACGAAATAATGAGATTTTGCCAGAGTTTTATGACCGAGCTTTACCGGCATATCGGCCCGGATGTTGATGTTCCGGCGGGTGATATCGGCGTTGGGGCTCGGGAAATCGGATATCTTTTCGGGCAATACAGACGAATCAAAAACGGTTACGAGGGCGGTGTTTTGACCGGGAAAGGGCTCGAATACGGCGGTTCGCTCGTCAGAACTGAGGCCACGGGCTACGGATTGATTTATTATGTAAGAGAAATGCTGAAAGCGAACGGAAATCAGTCTTTTGCAGGCAAAACAGTTACGATTTCGGGCTCTGGAAACGTTGCGATTTACGCAGGCCAAAAAGTTCGGGAATACGGCGCAAAAGTCGTCGCTATGAGCGACAGCAACGGCTGTATTTATGACAAAAACGGCATAAATCTTGATACGGTGAAACGTATAAAAGAGGTTGAGCGCGGCAGAATACGCGAATACCTTAAAACCCACCCTGAAGCAAAATATTA
This sequence comes from Candidatus Gastranaerophilales bacterium, assembly GCA_944322685.1. Classification (GTDB taxonomy): domain Bacteria; phylum Cyanobacteriota; class Vampirovibrionia; order Gastranaerophilales; family Gastranaerophilaceae; genus Spyradomonas. Next base: position 1,297 of record CALUPP010000072.1, on the reverse strand, counting down.
CGAAAGAACCGGGGCTGACTCTCCGATTTGGGAGATAAAAACGGACATTGCCCTGCCTTGTGCGACGCAAAACGAGGTAACATTGAATTCGGCAAAAAAACTCGTAGAAAACGGCTGCATTGCGGTCGGCGAGGGGGCAAACATGCCATGCGAAAAGTCGGCAACCGCTTATTTTTTGGCAAACAACGTTCTTGTCGCTCCGGCAAAGGCCGCGAACGCCGGCGGAGTGGCCACTTCGGCAATCGAAATGAGCCAAAACAGTATGAGATATTACCTCTCTTTTGAAGAAGTTGACAAAATGCTTGAAAATATCATGATAAACATTTTCAAATCTTGCGAAGCATCGGCTCAAAAGTACGGATACGGCAATAATTACGTTGCCGGTGCAAATATTGCTGCATTTTCCAAGCTGGCAAAGGCTATGAAAGCGCAGGGAATAGTTTAAGCGGATATTGTTGTTACTTAATAACGCATTTTTTCATGCGGAAAAGACTTTATATGAATAAGGTTAGGTTAATATAGGTTTTTAACTTTGTCGGTAAGGCCACCGGGCCGAAATTCTGTGTTGGGGAAAATATTGCAAAAAATTTTACACAAAAAATTATTTATATCTTTTGTAAATAACATTTTGCATTTCGTTAGGCATTCTAAATAATAAATTTTGCCCGTTCACTTTTATCTGTAAAAGTTTACCCGAAAATATATCGTTTTTAATGCTGCTGGCTGATTTTGGGAGCTTAATTTTATATGAGGAGCCGAAAGTATTGAGAGTCAGCGCATCAAAAGTATCATAACGCTCAAAATAAAATTTATTCTCAAACAAAATGCTGTTATATTCGCCTCTATGAGAGGGCAAAAAGCCCAAATTGAGCAAGGTAAGCTCAAAACCGTCAGCAAAATTGTCAGAATTTTGAAATTCGGCACTTTTATCTAAGCTTATATCATTATTTTTGAAAGTTTGGATTAATTTTTGTTCTTGGGTTATGCCAAATAAAAGTAAAAGTAAAATTACAAATAATACAATTAATAAAATAGCAATTACAAACATTGTCTTATACCGTATGATATTTTATAAAAATTGTAACATAAAAAAGACTCCCGAAAGGAGTCTTAAAATGGTGTCGAAGGCGGGACTTGAACCCGCAAGGATTTCTCCACACGCCCCTCAAACGTGCGCGTATACCAATTCCGCCACTCCGACATGCCAAAATTTGTTATTCAATTGTCAACAAAAATTATTTTATCATGAAAAAAATAATTTTCAAAAAATTTGCCGATGAAGGGACTCGGCTTGCAC
>CALUPP010000071.1 GCA_944322685.1 Candidatus Gastranaerophilales bacterium | reverse complement strand
ATTCAATAATTCATATTCTGCAATTTTATTAGTTATATGTGTATTCATAAATATAATTATACGTGATAAATACAGGTTGTGCAAATGTAAATTATTACATGATAATTGACTTATGGATAAGACGGCTAAAATTATAAAATTAACTCAAAACAAGGATAGAAAAGTTACATTGATGTTTAATGATGAGTTATGGGAAAAATTTAAATCAGCCAGTTTGGATGAAGGCTTTAAAGTTACGTCAAAATTAGAACAAATGATGATAGATTATTTGGAAACAAGGGGGCTTTTGTAGTTATTTAGGTTATCGTTTTTTTTGATGATAAAATTAACTAAAAAGCACAACAAAATCACAAAAAATATGAATCCTGACTTTATCATCATCAAAAAAATGGAAAAAAACGACGTTGAAAGGGTCGTTGAGCTTGAGGCGCTGTCATACGGAAAGCACCACTGGTCAAAAGAATCATTTTTGAACGAACTTTCAAACAATCTGGCGCATTATTACTGTGCTTTTGATGAAAACGGCGAACTTCTGGGTTACGGCGGCTGCTGGCATATTTTTGAGGAGGGGCATATTACGACTTTGTCCGTTCACCCCGACGCAAGAAGAAAAAAAGTCGCGCAAGCCCTCTTGATGCGGATTTTTGACGGGTGTTACGCTGATATGATTAAATATATTACGCTGGAGGTGCGCGAAAGCAACATTCCCGCAATCTGCCTTTACGAAAAAAACGGTTTTAAGTCCATCGGTATGCGAAAAGGCTACTATCAGGATAACAATGAGAACGCTTTGATAATGTTTACGGAAAATATCTGGCACGAAAAGTTCAAACTGTTATATAATCAGAACAAAGAAGCGATGAAACAGGTAAAACTGCGTAATGAATAACACAAAACGACTAAAACAGGAGCTCGAGGACTTCAACGCGGCTAATAAAAGAACAAAATTCACTCTGGGGACGCTTGTTGTGACCGGATGGTGCGTGTTTTTGATTGTTATCGCTACGTTTACGCAAATTGACTTTTCGCATTACATGCTGGGGTCGCTGGATCCGTCGAGTGAGCGGTTTCTTTTTCTGAAACACTATTCATACGTGCCTCAGGTGCCGGTTATTTTTTTTATTGCGGCGCTTATCGGGAAAAGATTCGGGATTTTGTCGGTTGTGATTTATATTTTGCTCGGTTTGTTCGCATTTCCGATATTTGCGCTCGGCGGGGGGCTGAAATACCTGTTTGAGTACAATTTCGGGTACATTATTGCTTATATTCCGGCAATTTTTATAGTTGCATTCCTTTTAAAAGACAAATTTTCCTATGGAAATATCACAAAGGCCTCGCTGCTTGGCGTTTTGACCATCCATATTGTTGGGATTTTTTACCTGATTTTGATGGCAATAATCCATCGCGATGCGTTTTCAAATGTTACGGCCTGGATTTTTATGCAAAGCGGTGCAAAAATGGTTTATGACTTTATTTTTGGCTTTCTTGCGATTCTGATTTCCCGCCCGGTGAAGCAGATTTTGTGGATTTCGATGGGTTGATTGCCCAAAATCGCCAAATGGGGTAAAATATTGTCAAATCGGGAGGATTTATCGTGGAAAACAAACGCTGGTACGACAAATACGAAGAAACATCCAAGGCTTTGAGTCTGTTGCGGGATTTGAACAAGGATTTGCAAAAAAAGTTTTCTAACGACATTATTGATGTTGCCACGGCAATAAAAAATGTGAACAAAGAAAATGACGAAGCGCCGGTTAGCATTGGAATTGAGCGTGTTTTGGGACTTTATCAATCCGGTTTGTCCCGCCGGTGGTACGATAAAATGCCGCATTTGAAAAATGCAATCCGCGCGGTTTCGACATTGCCTGAAAATGACTATTTGAACGTTATGGAAGGCATTTGTTCCTCGGTGAAGAAATAATGTCGGAAATTTTTTCAAGAAACGAACTCATCTGGGGCAAAGAGGCGCAAAAAAGCCTTGCAGCAAGGCATGTTGCGGTTTTCGGGGCCGGAGGAGTCGGCGGATTTGCTCTGGAATCGCTGGCAAGGGCCGGGGTCGGAAATTTTACCGTTATTGATTTTGATACGGTTTCCGAAAGCAATATTAACCGGCAAATCGTCGCGCTGCATTCCACAATCGGCCGAAAAAAAACAGAACTCTTTGAAGAACGCCTGAAAGATATAAATCCGGAAATTAACGTAAAAAGCGTGGACAATTTTTACAATTCACGGCTTGATGAGGCGATTTTTTCGCAAAAACCCGATTTTGTGGTCGACGCAATCGACACAATGCGCTCAAAAATTGAGCTTTTGGTGTTTTGCAAGAAACATAACATCCCTGTTGTCACATCTATGGGCGCCGGGAACCGCAAAAACCCTGCTGAGCTTTACATTGCGGATATTTCTGAGCTGCAAAATTCAAAATGTGCTTTTGTGAAAAATGTGATTTACCATCTGAAAAAACAGGGCGTGGAATCGGGGATTTCTGCGGTTGTCAGCAGAGAAAAGCCCCAAAGTCTTGCAAAAATCGAAAACCATGAAAAAATATCTACGCCCGACGGTGAAATCTTTGAATTTACAAAATTTTCACCCGCCTCAACCCCTTTTGTGCCTGCGGTCGCCGGGTATTTTATGGGGTATTACGTGATTGAACGGCTTTTGGAAAAATAAACCGCTCTTTGCGTCCCGCATTCTGTCATGCTGAACTCGTTTCAGCATCTTACCGGCGAGAAAATGCCCCAAAGTAGGTCAGGCACCGCCTGACAGCAAAAAGCGGGCTGCTTTTTCGATTGCATTTGCGTAAAAATCCGAATTAATTTATTTTTTAAGCCTCGATTCGCTTCGCTGGAATAGGTCTTAAAAAATAAATCAATCCAGCTTTTTACTTTGCGAGCCTCTTGCGTCCCGCATTCTGTCATGCTGAACTTGTTTCAGCATCTTACCGGCGA
>CALUPP010000070.1 GCA_944322685.1 Candidatus Gastranaerophilales bacterium | reverse complement strand
AAAGCATTCTATAACTAAAAAAGAGCCTGCTAATGAGGCTCTTTCTGTAAATGGGCGGACAGTGGGATTCGAACCCACGCATAATGGAACCACAATCCATGGTCTTAACCGCTTGACGATGCCCGCCACGGTCGATAACCTGAATATATAATAAAAAAAATATTCTGACAAGTAGGTTTGATTAAGATTCGGCCCAAGGATCCGTTTTTACATAAACAAAACTGGATTTATCCCTGTTTACATGCTTGAAATCGCGCAAATAAAGGTTTCTGTTCAAATCCGTCAGCGACAAATCATAACCGCCCGTAACAAAAATGCTGCCCGGGGCAAGATACATCCCCAAAAGGCTCGCAACCTTTTGCGCAGTGGAAATTTTCAAATTTTCAAGATAAGGAAGCACATTGCGGCAAAAAACAAGCGCAGTGCCGTCCTCATCATCAATATTTTTTATTTCTGAAACCAAATCGCCCTGCCGAAACTCAACTGCATCCCTTAAAACGCCGCTCACTTCATACGTTTGGGTTGCGCCGGCGAGCTTGTCGTTGCTTATTAGCATTGGTTTGTCCGATTTTTTTATGTATTTGTCAATATTTCCGTAAAGTTTTTGAAGATTTTCGTAATCTCGCGGCAAAAGGTTCCATTTTCCGCTTTTTGCAATATTTACAATGTATTCATCGTTGTCAAAGGCTTTTATTGGGAAAAATTTGCGCGCTTCTTTTTCTCCCAGTGTTTCAATCAATGAAATCGCAAGCATATACGCCTCAGAGCCGTCGGACGAGGCCAAAGAATAAGTGTCCACGTGCTTTTTATCCTTAAAATGGCTCGCAAAGAGCGTTGCATTAGCCCTCCAGTCAAGCTCCCCGCGAAAAGCCCAGGAATTGTTCATAACTTTTTTATACGCGCCGTCCGTGCCCTTTTGAGCAAAAGAACGCTCAACAGAGCCGAATGCAGGGCTAAAACTGCCAAAATTGGAGTTGTTTGCGCTAAAAATACGATACGGAGAAATATTCATACACGCAAAAAACGCCTGAAAATATTTTTTTGCTACTTAGCCGGATAAGTGGTGTAAATTTTTGAAAAAAATGCTATACTAAAACAAGTTAATACAATCAGGAGAAGAAATATGTCAAAAGAGGATGATGTTATATTCGGACTGGGGCTTCTTGCCGGAATTTTAGGCGGAGTTGCACTCGGAGTTCTTTTTGCGCCTAAATCAGGTGAAGAAACAAGAGCCGAGCTTAAAGAAGCGTTCAATGAATTTGCTCAAAATGCAATACCTGAAATAAAAGAAGCAAAAAAGCAGGCGCTTGAATCTCTCGATATGATGAAATACAAACTTGAAAAGCAATACAACAAAATAAACGCCCATATCAAAGCAAAACAAATGGCAAAAGCCAGAGAAAAAGAAGATATGGCTTACGAATTACACTAATAAGACGGGGGAAAAATGACATTAGCAATAAAAATCGCATTGTTGGTTCTAATTTGCGTTGCAATACTATTTTTAATAGTTATTGGAGTTTATCTGGTAAGGCTGATTATCGACCTGAATAAACTTACGAACAATTTAAACGATACCACTTATATGGTAAAAAAAGAAATCGAACCCATCCTTGGAGAGCTGAAAACCTCTCTGACTACGCTGAATGATTTCACAAAAGCCACAAATAACAAATTGAGCGGCGTGAAAAAAATATTAACAACGCTGTTCGGCATTTTGGGAGTTGTTATTGGCGGAATCGGTAAAGGCGGATTCTTCAAAGGAATGGTTCAGGGTTTCAAAACATTTGTCAGAAAATAATTACACAAATACCGCCCAGGCGGTAAGGTCAAGAAGGAGAATATTATGTCAACAGGAAAATTTTTAGCAGGTTTTATAGTGGGCGGCGTTGTAGGCGGCGTTATTGGGCTGCTTTTGGCACCTCAGTCGGGTGAAGAAACAAGAGAAATGCTCGCAAAAGGCTCAAAAGACATCTACGACAAAGCGGACAAAACAGTAAAAGAAATCCAAAACCGCGCTGAGGACATTGTTTCCGACATGCAAAGCAAAGGCGACGAAATAATGAACAAAATTCAGCAGGTTTTGAACCAGCAAAAGGCTTAAAATCAAAAAAAGCAACAAAAAAGCGCTCGAATCCAATTTTCGGGCGCTTTTTGCTTTATAGAAAAAACTTTTTCATTAAATATTAATAAATCTCGTCAATTTCCTAAACACAGCCCGCCAGCCCTTTTGCGGAGCAATTAAAACTTCCGAATGATATTTTTCATACGCGGAAATTATGTTTTGAGGCAGTTCTTTACCGTCTTTGAACGTAAAAGCAATCAATTCGAGCAGTTCTTGCTGTTCATTTGCGTAGGAAATATCTCTGCGCCGCAAATCCTCATCCGCCTCATAATGGCATAAAGCGTGCCAGGCTGCCTGAATAGACGGATCGTCAAGCGCGTCTTTCGGAAACTTCAAAAGCCCCTCTCTGACGCAAAAATGCTCGGTTAAAACCCCGATAATTATATCGCCCGCGGTTTTTCGCTGCGATGTATAATCAATCGGAGGTTTTTCGCTTTTCTTTGGCTTGTAGTTATGCAGCCATAAAAGAAAATTGTCAATCAAATTAGGCATTTTACACAAGCTGATATTCTTTTTCAAGAACTTTCATTAAAGAGCGCACATCATTGTTAAAATATTGCCCGACAAGCTTTTTAATAGCTTTTTGAGCCATTTCGTCGCGGCTGGAAACTGATTTATAAAGGAATTTTTTGCCCTGTTTATATCTCACAAGCATATTTTTTTCCACGAGTCTGTCCATAACAGTTTTTACAGTTGTGTAAGCCCGATTGTTTTTAGAATTATTATTTATAGTTTCTTGCACTTCCGTTACAGAAACATCTCTTTCTTCTGAATCTTCGATATTCCAAACTGTTTTTAATATTTCGTTTTCAAGACTTCCGTGGGTGTAATTCATGAGAACTCCTTTGTATCTGGTTGGTAATACGAGGTGCGGACGCTGACAAAAGACAATAACACCCTTTGTTTAGAAAAAATCTTCAATTTTATATATAAAATAATTTAATGTTATCTTATACAGCTATTGTAATTTGTCGAAGTCAAAACTCGGCCCGAAATCGTCTTTAACCTCGCCGCCAAGTTTAATTGTACGTCCCTGGACACTGACTTTTTGCGGTTCCGTTATTTCTTGTTGAAACGGGAGCGCTTTTGTCATGTCCACAACTGCTGCTTTCATCTTTATACATCCTGAGAGCAAGATGGAGCACATACATATTGTCAAAATCAAGCTAAAATACTTCATTTTCACCTGTCTTGCAGTTGTTGTTCTGTTTTCTACTACTATTATAGCATATTATTTTAAAATTTCATTATTTTTAAAAAATATTTACTATTTTTATAGCAGATAATCTTTGCAGAGATTTTTAAATTCACATGCTTCGCAGTGTATGTGAGAAATATTATTATAGCTCCCGTTTTTTATTTTTTCAAGGATTATTTTAAATGAATTTTCGAAATCCGAAAACGCAGCTTCATCATAATCAATTTTGAGCTGAGTACCGTCCTTTAAAAGAAAATAAACCATAGAAACATCCGAAAAATCGTAAATCATGGCTTTTTTCAAAAAAATAACATACGCAGCGTACTGATAAAACATGGTTTGAAACGATTCCTCGCGCCCATGGCGGAAATTTCCGGTTTTCCAGTCGGCAATTGTGATTTTTCCGTCGTTAAAAAACACCGCATCCATTCTGCCCGTCAGCCACACATCGCCAAATCGCACAAAAAACGGGTATTCGCTCGCTAACGGCATTCCCGGAACCATATTTTTAAAGTTATTCCATAAAACGCGCTCGTTTTCATCCAAAATACCGGCTAATTTGTCAACATTTTGCCCCTTGAAATAATAATTAATCAAAGAATGCAAGCGGCTGCCTGTTTTTGCAAAATTTGCGTTGTCGGGCAGGCGAATTTTCTTGTTGTATAACAAATCGTACTTTTTAAGGCATTTTGAAGCGGTTTGGAGCATATTTATGGTGTAAATTTCGTTCATTTCTCACCTCCGAAAAAGCCGTTGAACAAAATCGACGGAGAAACATCTTTTAGGCGGGAATATTTTTTGTATTTTTTTGCACAGCTGATAAAAAGCCCCCTTTTTGCCCTCGTAATTGCGACATACAGCAGCCTGAAGTTTTCTTCAATCTGCTCCGAGCGCAAAGCAGCCTCATCTTTGGGGGAATAATCGGGGTTTAGGGCTTTTATGTGTTCAATAAAGCGCAAATCACCCCTTATCTTGTAATTTTCAGGCAAAAGCGGCAAATTTTCCTCGCAAAGCTCAGGAATAAACACATAATCAAACTCATCGCCCTTTGATTTGTGATAGGTCATGATATTTACCTGTGAATTTTGCTTTTCATCTTGTTCGGGAGCAAAAAGACGGCATGCTGAGGGCTTTTGGGCAATTTCCATAAGTTTTTCGTAAAAAGAAGCTTTATACCCCGAAGAAAGCCGCTTAAAATACGCAGCAATGATATGCAGGTTCGAAATATCAATATTTGTCGAAAAATAGTACGTTCCGGCCTTTATTGCAAAATCCTCAACACTCAAAAAAGAGTTTTCGAGCCAATAATTCAAATCCCACATCAGCTGCGTAAGGGATTTTGAGGGCAATTCGTCAGACAGAACGAGAATAAAGGGCTTTTTGAGATTTTGGACATATTCAAAATCATCCTGAGAAAAATTGATGATTTTTTGAGCCGAAAAATTCTTCATAACCCCACACACCAGGTCGTTTTGCCAAGGGTGCTCGCAGAAACCGAAAAGCGACGCCAAAAGGTTAAAAACCGGCTGCCGGCCAAGGCTGTCGCTCCTTGTAATGACTGTAAAACCGCATCCGGAGAGAAAATCTTCGTATTCCGCGATTTGAAAGTTATTTCGGACAAGAATTGCAGCAGATGCGTCCTTATTTTTTGCAAAAATCCGCCTCAAAGATGCGCCAATCGCCTCTTTTTCCGCCTTGTAATCCTCAAATATCTTTATATTGAGCGGATTTTCGCCGACGGGATTGCAGCCCTTTACTTCTTGCATTTTTATATCAAAAAATGCGTTTTCAAGGCCGGCCATGTCCTTTGCATAATCGATTAAATCATTTGCCAGTGAAAAAATTGCCTTATGGCAGCGCTGCGAGGACGACATGGCAACATTTTCAGCCTCTGAAATAAACTTTTTGAAGCCGTCGCGGTCGGCATTCGTAAAAGTTGAGGTAATTGACTGGTTCAAATCGCCGCATCTTATGATATTTTGGTGTTTTTTTGCGAGCAAGTTAATCAATTTTTGCTGAATGAGCGAGGAATCCTGCGCCTCATCTTCAATTATATATTCGCAAAAATCCGCATAATACTCGGCCGCATCGGGATTTTTTGAGAGGACATCGACCGAATAGACAAGCATATCATCATAATCAATAAGGTTTTTGGCTCTTAATGCGCGGTTATAAAGATTATAAAACCGCAAAAAGTCGGACGCTTCACGGGTTTTAGGCTTATTTAACTTTTTTGCACAAGAAAGCTTCAAGGAAGAAAGGGCTTTTTCGTATTTGTCATAATTTTCATTGTCAATGTTGTATTTTGCGAACAAAAACCTGA
>CALUPP010000069.1 GCA_944322685.1 Candidatus Gastranaerophilales bacterium | reverse complement strand
CGGAAATAACAAACACGCTTCCCGCATTGTCAAGCAAGGATTTGCGCATATATTATAAAATCCTCAAATCTTTGCAGGAATAGTGGAAAAAACGGAGAAAACCTTGCTCTGCCACCGTTTTAAGGGGTTGCGCGCGTGAAAGCCGGCTTCCAACGCTGGTGAGATGCTGACACTCCGCTACGCTACGGAGACAGGGTCACAGCCATCGCTTGCAGCTCTGGCGTTCCCTTTGTCAAACAAGTTCAGCATGACACCCAATTTGTCACCCTGAACTTGTTTCAGGGCCGCAAGAGCGTTGTTTTTGAGCAATTCTAAAGCAAATTCATAATAAAACCCGGAAATCCGTCGTCTATTCCGTTTTAAGGGGTTGCGCGCATGAAAGCCGGCTTCCAACGCCGGTAAGATGCTGACACTCCGCTACGCTACGGAGACAGGGTCACAGCCATCGCTTGCAGCTCTGGCGTTCCCTTTGTCAAACAAGTTCAGCATGACACCCAATTTGTCACCCTGAACTTGTTTCAGGGTCTTATGCGCCTGAAATGCCACTCCCAACGCAAGTTAAATGCTAAATTCAGCATAAAGCGGACATATGAGAGCCGCTATTCCGCCCCAAACCCGCACTTTTGAGAAAAACAATCAATTTTGCCGAAAATTTTTCACAAATTCGACCGCCTCATCCCGCGTTTTTACCTCGGACGACATCTGCGCCTCCTTGAGCGCCTTGATAACCTCACCAAGACGCGGCGATTGCGGAATATTGCAGATTTCCATGATTTCTCGGCCGTCCAGCAGCTTTTCGAGCGGCTGAATTTCGTTTTTTGTCTGAATGTAGCGCATCATCAGGTTTTTAAGCCCGTTGATGTTGTCATTGACGATTTTTTCCGTGATTTCGGGGCCTCTCGCCGACAGCCTGTCGCCATAAGCAATCGCAATCACGTCAAAAACTTCGTCCTCCATCTTCCGGAAAAAGCGCAAAACCGCCTTGTCCGTGTAATTTTCGCCGGTGACGATGCTGGCGGGATAAATGTGGTATTTTATGAGTTTTTGGACGTATTTTATCTGTTTTTTTGAAAATTTCAGGTTCCGGAGCGGTTTTTCGACGATTTTTGAGCCGACATCGTCATGTTTTATAAACCTGTGCCGCCCCGTGTCCGGCTCGATTGTCCAGGTGTCGGGCTTTCCGATGTCGTGCAAAAATGCGGCCAGTTTCAAAAATCCAAGGCGTTTTGAGCCGCAAAAAACCGATTCAAAATGATTTTTGGCTTCCTCGGGCGCATTTTCGTAAAATTCCTGAACATGTTCAACCGTTTCAATGCAATGCCCGAGAAGCGGCAGGTGATGATGGGAATTCGGCGGGATTTTTCGGATTTTTTCAACCTCTGGGAAAATTTGAGCCAAAATTCCGCATTCGTCCATTGAAATCAGCACTTTTTTTGCGTTTTTCCCGGCAAAAAGCTTTATCAGTTCAACGTTTACGCGCTCTTTTGCGCTTTTTTCCAATTCGCGGGCATGACGTTCGATAATTTCCTCAAGTTCTGCTGAAAACCCGAATCCCAGCTCACTTTGGAACCTGAAAGCGCGCAAAATCCGCAGCGGGTCGTCGGTGATGTTTTTTTCGCTAATCTGGCGGATGATTTTCGCTTCAATATCCTTGATTCCGCCCGTAACATCAATAAATTCGGCATTTTTCAGGTCGAAACCGATTGCATTTATCGTAAAATCGCGCCGTTTCAAATCCTGCTCAATCCCGCCGCCCTCGATGTCCGCAACGTCAATATAGGTCGTTTTGTCGGGCAAAACCGCGCGATATATCCGGTTTTCTTCATCAAGCGGCACAAAATAAGCCCCGAGACCCGCGCAAATCCTTTCCGTAAGCCCTTTGGCGTTCCCGGCCGGCACGACAATATCAATATCCGAGCTCTCCCGCCCCAAAAGCAAATCCCGCAAAAACCCTCCGACGACATAGGTTTGCACCTCGCGGCAAAACGGTGCGATTTTCTTCAAAATCGGGTTATTCAGGATTTTTTCTTTGTAATTATTCATCTTCAAGCTCGTAAATTATGTTGGAAAGCGCCGAAATCGCTGCTGTTTCTGCCCTCAAAATCAATTTTCCGAGAGAAACCCTGTGAATTTCGTAATTTTTTAAAAGCTCCGTTTCCTCCTTGCTGAAACCGCCTTCAGGGCCGATTATAACAAGGATTTTGCCCTCGTTTTTTACGTTTTTTAGGGCTTTTTTCAAGGTTTCGTCCTGCGAGCGTTCAACGCAGGCGATTACGGAGGCAAATTCGCCGGATTCAAGCAGCTGTATGATGGTTGTGCGTCCAAAAACGGCCGGAATGTCGGTTCTTTCGCATTGTTTGACGGCTTCGAGCGCGTATTTGTTCCATTTTTCGATTTTTGCGTCAATGACGGCCGGCTTGACCACGGTATTGTCCGTCAAAAGCGGGTAAATCCCTTTCACGCCGAGCTCCGTGGCTTTTTGAATAACAAAAGCCTGCGCATCGCTTTTCAGCACGCCCTGCGCAAGATAAAGCTGCGTTTTTAAGAAATGGTCTGCTTTTTCACGCTTCAGAATCTTCGAAATTATGCATTTTGGCGTGATTTCCAGCACCTCGGCCGTATAGCTCGTTTGATTTTCGTCGGTAAGCAGCAGTTTTTCGCCCGTTTTGAGCCTCATGACCCGCGAAAGGTGGTGCAAGGTGGGTTTGTCCGTGATTTTTATCTCATCGCCGCTTATATCTGCTGTTTTAATGAAAAAATGAGGCATTTTGACCGCCCGTTACCTGTTTAACAATACCATCAAAACCGACAAATCCGCAGGTTTCACGCCGCCGATTCTCGACGCCTGGCCGAGGGTTGCGGGCCGGATTTTTGCCAGTTTTTCGCGCGTTTCCGCCGAAATATGAACCATTTCATCATAATTAATGTCGGCCGGAATCTTGATTTTTTCCAGTTTGTCCAAAACCTCGATTTGCTGGTTCTGACGCTTGATGTAGCCGGAATATTTCAGCTGAATTTCCGCTTCTTCGTAAATTTCACGCTCGGTTTGCGCTTCGCGGATTTCGGGGCTTGCCTGCTCAAGGATTTTGTAGGTTATTGCCGGCCTTTTCAACAAATCCGCAGCTTTCATCCCCCTGTCAATGCTCTCTTTGCATTGCGAAAGCACATCATTAACCTCTTTTGAGGCGGCTATGGTGATTTTTGACAGGCGCGTGATTTCGTTTTCGATTTTTTGCTGCTTTTGTTTGAACCTTTCAAAACGCTCGTCCGAAATCAGCCCGATTTTATGCCCCAGAGGCGTCAATCGTTCGTCAGCGTTGTCCTGGCGCAATAAAAGCCGGTACTCCGAGCGCGAAGTCAGCATTCTGTAAGGCTCAGCAATGTCTTTCGTCACCAAATCGTCAATCAGCGTACCGATATATGAGCTGCTGCGCGAAAGTTCAAGCATTTCCTTGTTGTTGAGGTAATTAAACGCGTTAATTCCCGCCACAAGCCCCTGTGCAGCCGCTTCTTCGTACCCGCTCGTCCCGTTAATCTGCCCTGCGCAAAAAAGTCCGCGTAAATTCTTCGTCATCAGCGTGTGCGTGAGCTGAACAGCCGGCACATAGTCGTATTCCACGGCATAGGCGGGTTTTATAATATGAACATTTTCCAATCCGGGCAAAGATTGCAGCATCTGAACCTGAACCGGCGCAGGCAAGCTGGTCGAAAAGCCTTGAACATAAACTTCATAGGTGTCTTTGCCCTCCGGCTCGATAAAAATGTGGTGCGAGGGGTTGTTTGCAAAACGAACGACCTTATCCTCAATCGACGGGCAGTATCTGGGCCCCACACCGTGGATAAGCCCCGAATACATGGGCGATTTGTCGAGGTTTGCTTTGATAATTTCGTGGGTTTTTTCGGTTGTGCGGGTCAAATAGCACGGATATTGCTTTCTAATCGGCCGATTCGGCTCAAATGAGAAGAAATTCAACTCCTCATCGCCCGGCTGGATTGTCATTTTTGAATAATCAATCGTCCTCGCGTCAACCCTCGCGGGTGTGCCGGTTTTGAGCTTCTTAATTTCGATTCCGTGCTTTTTCAGCGAGTCAGAAAGCCCCACTGCCGCGCGTTCGCCGAGCCTGCCTGCGGGTGTTGATTGCAGCCCGACAAAGATTTTCCCGCAAAGCGAGGTTCCTGTTGTCAAAATCACAACCGGAGCGTGATATTCAAGCCCGTATTCATCCACAATGCCCCTGATTTCGCCGTTTTCGACCATTAATTCAACCGCCATTGTCTGTTTTAAGGCGATATTTGTCTCGGATTCGATGAGATTGCGCATAAAATAAATATATTCACGCTTATCCGACTGCGCACGGAGCGCCCTGACCGCCGGGCCCCTTGATGAATTGAGCATTTTCATCTGAATATAGGTTGCATCGGCCGCAATGCCCATTACGCCGCCCAGAGCATCGATTTCACGCACAAGACAGGATTTTGCCGGCCCGCCAATCGCCGGATTGCAAGGCATAAGGGCAATATGTTCAATATTAAGGGTCATTAAAAGGACTTTTAGCCCCAGACGCGACGCCGAAACCGCCGCCTCAACGCCGGCATGTCCCGCACCTACAACTATTACATCGTATTTGAACATATTTTTGCTTCTTTTTTGTATTTTTAATTTTTTGTGCCAGGCGGTGCCTGATTTGCTTCATTGGAGCCGGCGGGAGAGGGTTGTCCGGCAAGGAAATCCGGATTAGACAAGCCCTTTTATCTCTTTGTCGACCTGCGCAAGTACTTCGTTCAGTTTTGAAGCATCTTTTGCCGCGCCCTGAGCGAAATTCGGTCTTCCGCCGCCTTTTCCGCCGCATGCGGAGGCGATTTGACCGACGATTTTGCCGGCATTAACGCCTTTTTGGACAAAATTGTCAGAAACTTTAACCATTATGAAAATGCTGTCGCCTTTGACCGAAACAAGAATGACAACGCTGTCTTTGAGCCTTTCGGCGAGCATTTCCACGGCGGATTTTACCATTGCGGGCTCAAAATCTTCAACTCTTGAAATAAAGAGCTGACCGCCGTTTATGGGCTCTGCTTTTGTCAAAAATGACGCACATTTTGCCTTTGCAGCCATCTGCTGGATTTCTTCTATCTTTTTGCCGAGCTGTTTGTTTTCTTCAACGAGCTTTTCAACGCGTTCACCGACTTCTTCGGGTTTTGCTTTGAATTTGTGGGCAAGAATGTCGAGCTGAGCAGCTTTTTTGTTCAGAAAATCGAACGCTGCATCAGAACAAACCGCTTCAATACGTCTTGAACCCGCAGAAATCGCCGATTCTGACACGATTTTTATGAGTCTGATTGAAGAAGTATTGTCAACGTGAGTTCCGCCGCAAAGCTCCTTAGAAACATCTCCAATGCTTACAACGCGCACCTTATCGCCGTATTTTTCGCCAAAAAGTGCCATCGCTCCGGTTTTTTGAGCTTCTTCAATATCCATAACGTCCGTATGACGCTCGATTCCCTCAGAAATCCATCTGTTAATGATTTCTTCGACCTGTTCAATCTCAGATGCGGTCAGCGCACGCGAGAACGAAAAATCAAAACGGGTTTTGTCAGGCTCAACCTGCGAGCCGTTCTGCTTAACCTCGTTTCCGAGGACCTTAATCAGCGCTGCTTGAAGCAAATGCGCCGCAGTATGGTGGATTGTTACGGATTTTCTGCGTTCTTCATCGATTTGGGCGCAGACTTCATCGCCTGTTTTTGCCGTTCCCTCAAGGATTTTCGCACGATGGGCCCAGAGTTTGTCGACTTTGAACGTGTTCATGACCTCGGCTTTGAAATTTTTGCCCTGAATTACGCCCGTATCGCCGACCTGACCGCCGGATTCCGCGTAGAACGGGGTTTTGTCGAGGATAATGTCGATTGTTTCGCCTTCTTCGGCAGATTCTACGATTTTTGCGTCAGAAACCAGCGAAACGACCTTAGCTTCGCCGCATGTTTCCGTGTAACCGGTAAAATCGGTTTCACCGTGCTCTTTTTCAATATCAATGTAAACCAGGTCATCGGTCAGGATGATTTTTTGAGCGGCAGCTTTTGCGCGTTCTTTTTGTTCTTTCATCTGCTGTGCAAAACCGTCTTTGTCGACCGAAAGTCCGTTTTCTTCCGCAATTTCCACGGTCAGCTCGAGCGGAAATCCGTAAGTATCGTAAAGTTTGAACGCATCAGCGCCGGAAATCGTTTTGCTGCCTGATTTTGCGGTTTCCATCAGTTCTTCGAGCAGCTTTTGGCCCCTGTCGAGGGTCATTTTGAATTTTTCTTCTTCTTTTTTGATTACGGATTTGATTTTGTCGTAATTTTCAGCGAGTTCCGGATAAGCTTCTTTGTAATTGTCAACAACAACGTCAACGAGCTTGTAAAGGAACGGAAGCTCAAGCCCGAGCATTTTTCCGTGCCTTAAAGCACGGCGCATAATCATACGCAGGACGTAATTTCTGCCCTCATTGCCCGGAACAATTCCGTCCGCAATCATAAACGAAACGCATCTTGCGTGGTCGGTGATGATTCTCAGTGAAATATCGGTTTTTTCATCGGTTTTGTAGGTTTTTCCGGTCATTTCGCAGACTTTGTTCAAAATCGGCATGAGCAAATCGGTCTCAAAAGTCGATGTTTTGCCCTGAACGACCATTGTTATGCGCTCAAGCCCCATTCCAGTGTCAACATTTTTCTTTTCAAGCGGGGTGTAGTTGCCGTCTTTGTCTTTGAAAAGCTCTGTGAACACGAGGTTCCAGATTTCGACCCATCTGTCGCATTCGCAGGTCGCAACCGAGCAGTTTTCGCTGCATTTTAGTTCTTCGCCGAGGTCATAGTGGATTTCCGAGCACGGCCCGCAAGAACCTACGTCGGAAACCGGGCCCCAGAAGTTGTCTTTTTTGCCTTTTCTGAAGATTCTTTCTGCCGGAACGCCAACATCTTTCGTCCAGATGTCAAAAGCTTCGTCATCTGTTTCGTAAATCGTTACGTAGAGGCGGTTTTTGTCGAGTTTCAGGTAATTTGTAACAAAATCCCACGCCCAGGGAATGACTTCTTTTTTGTAATAATCGCCAAAGCTGAAATTTCCGAGCATTTCAAAGAAAGTGTGGTGTCTTGGCGTTCTGCCGACGTTTTCAATGTCGGAATCCTTTCCGCCCGCTCTTGCGCATTTTTGGCATGAGGTGATTCTTTTCGGATCGTATGGGCATTCTTCATAACCGAGAAAATACGGCACAAATTGCAGCATTCCCGCGGTTGTCAAAAGAACTGTCGGGTTGTCCGGCACAAGGCTTGAGCTGTGCACGCGGGTTGACTGGTGTTTTTCTTCGAAAAATTTTAAAAACGCTTCTCTGATTTGCGCTCCTGTTAATATTTCAGACATAATTTATTTCCTTATTAATTTCTCTCTTTATAGTGTAATTTTATTACAAAAATAACGAATCTTCTATGTTTTTCAGCATAAATTTGCCGGATTGCAGTGGAAATTTTGCGCAGCAATCCTTAATTCGGGCTAAATAATTAATAAAAAAGCCTATTTTGCAAGCCTTTTTGCCTAAAATCCCGATTAGTCGTCCGAATCAACAACAACCGGCACCGGAACCGGCACGATTTTTTCAACGGGGACGAGAACTTTCTTTGAACGTGAATTGGAAGCGAAATCTGCCGCCGCAGCCGCAATACCCGCTGTTAAAGCGCCCCAGATTGCGTATTTTTTAGCTTTTGCAGCTTTAAACTCACCCACAACGAACTTGCGGAACGCGTTTTTCTTGTCTGCGAATGTTTCTTTAATAATTCCGTCCGCCTCAATGCCCGCAGCGAGTTTGGCCTCGCGGACTTTTACGGTTTTTTCGGTAATATCCAAATATTTGTTCACCCTGTTTTGCAAAAATAAAACAGCATCGTCAATAGTGCCGAAAGATTTGATTTCAGGCTTTTTGGCGTCATTTATTACCGTAAATTCGTTCGGATTGTTTTGAATGAACTTGTTAACCAGGCTTTTTTCCATTTGTGAGCCCGGAGTGATGTTCGGGTCGATATTTTTTAATGTTTCGATGTGATTTTGAAGTTTTGTGATTTTATTTTCAAGATGTTCCAAAATTGCGGTTGTATCGTTGTTTCTGCCCATCAAAGAAGCTGATTTGCGGATTTCTTTTGCGCTTAAATCCGCCATATCAAGATTTTCCAGCAGTTTTTGCTGTTTTTTTGTGAGTTGTTTGTCGTCGTCCATTGCTGCGGCAATTTTCTTTAAAGATTTTTGGGTGGTTTTTAGCTCTTTTTTGCCTATCTTATCAATGGTCTGCGAATATTCAAAAACATCCGGTTTTCTCAGATTTCCCGCAGCACCTCCCGCCGCAGCGCCCCAAAAAGCTCCGGTTATGCCGGTTGCAGCCGCATCTTTTCGCTGTTCGCGTTTTTGTGCTTGGATTTGTGACGAAATTCTGCCGATTTCCATGATGTTTTCCTTTACTTTCACGCAATTTGCAATAAATTAAACCCGATGATTAATTTTTTTTGCTATTTAATTACAAAAAAATTTTCATTCGGCTCTGCTAAAATCTTATCACACAAGGTTTTAGCCCGCAATATCTTTTCTGCAATATTTCTTTACATTCTTTCGGCGGTACATGCGGGCGATTTACTCTTTTTGTCATGGAAAGTAAAATTGTCATGAAAATCTGCATTCAAAACAGGTCGTTTATGGTAAAAAATCTGAATTATTACAAATTGTAAAAAAGATTTTTTCTTTGAAAACCTGTGCTAGACTGATTTTTAGAAAATGATATGAATTTTTCTGTTTTTTGATGGCAAAAAAAATTTTTACTGATTTTTATTTAATCAGGTCATGTGATTCAAGGGAAATAATGGCAAGTATTTCAACAGTAAATGGGGCAAATTTTGATAACAACGGCATAAGCGCAATGCCGCAAAATCAATATTTTTCAAAATCTGCGTCTTTTGGTAAAAAAGACAAAAAAATAGTCACGCCGGAAGAATACAGGCATGACGAAATTGTCGGGAAAAACCCTGTCACCCGATTTTTGGTAAATGCGGAAAAAACGGCGAATATTCCGCTTGTTCATTTCCCGAGGGGTTTGGGCGGAGCGCCGGATTATACGTTTTATGAGTTTTTACAGACCGCAAAATTCCCGTTTTATGTCGGCGGGCCGATTCTTGCGGCTTTGTTTTATGCGGGGATAAAATTTGACGCTTTTAAATCGGCAAAACCCGCGAAAAAGGTTGCAAAGCACATGGCGCTCGGGGTTGGCTTTTACTATTTGGGCACGATGCTTGCAAAATCCCTCGTTAACACAACTTTGAAATTGTCCAGAGGCATTGATCTTAACCAGCCGTACCGAAAAATTATCCCCACATCAACTAACCAGACCGGATTTTTCCAAAAAGATATCGAATATCACAATGTGATGGAAAGTATTGACTTTACAAGGTGGGATTTGCTCTACGAAAATGGTGAAAATACACAGCAAATCAACAAAAATTACAATAAACTGGCTAAAAAATACGGCCTTAAAGATTCAAACCCGAATGACGCCGATTCTACGCTAAAACCGTTAATAAGAAAGACTATTGCTATGGGCAAAGCCTGGCAATATGCGCTGACGGCTTGTTTTGTTACGCTGGGTATCGGTATGGCCAACCAAAAAGCCTGGGAATCCGACAATTTCGGCGGATTCAGAAACCAGTTTGATGAATTGGTAAGAAATAAAAATTTGCCTGATAAACAACGGTTGAAAAATCTGTGGAAACTCACGGAAGATTACGCAGTAAAACCATTTGGCAAGAGTTTTATGGAATTCTGGCACGGCCAGAACAAAGTAACGTCAATAGCCGGTAAAGCCACTATTTTAACGACGGCTGCGGCGCTTGTTTTGTCTAATTTGTTAATTCTGACCAAAACTTCGGCAAGAAATTTCAACACAGAACGTACTACGGGAAATAAACCCCAAGAGGTGAACAAAAAATAAATATGGCAGGAGATTTGATTCAAAAATTGAATATGACCGCGCAGCGCCCGATGCAAATCCAAAAACCGGCGCAGAATCAGCCTGCCGCAACCCAGGTTCAAACGCCTATAAAGGAAAAAGGGCTTGAATATCTCCCTGCTGTTACAATAACACCCCCGAATCTCGAACCAACCGGCATAAAACCGCACAGCCCGGCAGGAAGATTGATAAAAGAAAACATTTTTCAAAGCGCCGTCAGCACCGTTAAAAACTACGGAAATTGCGCAAAATACTTCTATGATGCGGCGTTCAAAGGCGAGGGAACGGACTATTCCGTCGGAAAAATCAACGATTTGACCGTTCGTGCCGGCAGTTTGGGCATCGCTGGGATTTTGGCCGCAACAAAAGCCTTTCCATTTGCAAAAGGCATGGAGTTTGTCGGGCTCGCAACCTGGTTCGGCTCAATGGCTTTGTGGCCGAGAATCATCGGTATCCCGATTAAAGCAAAAACCGGGGTCGATATTAACTGGAAATACGAAGATTCCTACGGCAGAAGAAAGCCTTTTCTTCAGGATCCGCAATATCTTGCGTGGGATTTGTTCCGCCATATCGACAAAAACGGCAAATACAACCCGTCTGCGCCCGATTATGAATATTTAAACAAAATCGGTGACAAATTGGGCGTTCCTAAAAATATCAAAAACAGAAATGAAGCAATTCAGGATAAAATCCGCCAGGTAGGCACCCAGGGCAATACATTATGGATGCTTACGGCCGGAGTTATGACGCCTGTTATTTCTTCTATTGTTGCGGATGCGCTTCAGGAGCCGCTTTCTAGCGGAATTTCCGCAATAAGGGTCAAAAAGGCAACAAAACGCATAGATACTCTTGAAAGCAAGTTAAATAGCATTCTTGAATCAAAACAGCCCGTCGAAGCTGAAAAATTGGCTGAATCTCTCGGAATTGTTCTTGATAAAAAATTCACTGAAAACCTTAATAAACATTTGAAACCGGAATTGTCTTCAGCTGAAACAAAAGCGTTCAACGATTTTCTGTTTAATGAGCTCGGCGGAACGGAATTGATAAATGCAATCCAAAATGAGATGAAAGGCAGCACGCTCGTTGAAAAAGTTCTTCGTTTTGACGGTGCAATGCAGGATGCTGTCGTAAAAGCGATGGATGAACGCTTGAGCCAGATTAAAGCCTCCCAGTTTGATACCGCAACCGGCTTTTTGAACACGGCGTTCGATAAAACGCTCACAATTCTTGACGAAAAGAAAGTTGCATATTCTGATGAAACGAAAATATCAGATTTGTTCAAAAATCTGACAATAAAAGAAAAACAAAAAGTCAAAATCAGCAGCATAAACTCTCTGCTTGAGTTTAAGGACAAAACAGTAGGCGAATTTAAAAAGGCAATTGCCTCCAAGGATAAAAAATTCTTCAATATTGACTATATCGACCGGATTCCGTCATTAACCAGGGCGGATGTGGATAAAGCCGTTAATATCGGCAATTTTGACAACCGCGCGGACGGCCTTGTAGGCTTTGGCCAGTCGCATACGTTCGGCGAATTGCGTCATATTGCCGGCGAACGCATAAAATCTGTTGCCGGTGACGCAAAACTCACGCAGCAGGATGTTGATTGGATTGCGGGTCAGCTCGGCGAGGCTGCTCAAAACGCTGCCAAGAAATATGAAGTTTCACTTTTGGATGTAAATCGTGCGAAAAAGCTCATTACGCTTGCAAAAGTGCAAATGGAAGCTGAAAAAATCATAAAAGAGCTCACGAAAGCGACAATTCAGGATATTTCCGAGTCGTTAACCGCAAATAACTGGCAAAAAGTTCCTCAAAAGTACTTCAAGGCTATGGGCTTTACAAAATCGGAAATTAGAGAGCTTGCAACTGCTGATGTAAGCACTGCTTCAGAGATTGTGATGCGCAAATTTGACGCAATTGCCTCAAATCCTGCAAAATTTGAAAAAGTTGTAAAAGAAATTTCAAAATATGCGCAAACCGCTGTTACAAAAGAAGAAAAAGCGCTGCTCAAACTGGTCGGCACCTTTGAAAAACCCGGCCCGTTGATAAAACTCAAAGATGTAATTCAAAAAACCGCGGCTTCGGAGGGATTCTCCGGCAATATTAACGGTGCGGTTGAAAAACATTTTTCACGCGTTGCCCGGGAGCTCCAGTCAAAAGTCAAAAATACGACAAATTCTTTCGGAAAGCTGATAAAAGCGCTTGATTCTTTCCGCTCAATCGACAAATTTGTCATTCAAGAGCTCGGCGCAAATGTTCAGGAGTTCGAAAAGCTCTTTGATACCCAAAGAGGCAACGATAAGTTCTACACGTTCAAGAATTTTTCTTATGAAGAAGCAAAAGCCTCATTTACGAAGTTCTTGAAACGTGCTTTCATCGAAAATGCTGATATTAACAACTGGCAGACAAAATTTGAATCCGCTCTGGACGGAAATCCGAAAGGAATTAAGCACTCAAAAGAGCTGCTGATGGATTTGAACGCATTTATGTACGGCGATTTGTCAGAATCATGCTCAAAACTGCTTCCTGAAGAATTATCCAAAAAAATCAGCGCAAACAGCTATGAAATGGGCTTTAGATTTATTTCTATGAACAATAAGCTTTTTAGGCATGTTTCCGGCGCAAATACAAACAGAGCCTGGGGTTATATCGAAAATATGCTCGGCAAATATCACAATATTCCGAAAATGACCGCAAACGAAAAGGCTGAATTTACCCGCCAGATTGAGGTTGTTGAGCACATGATTGAGGCAAGAAAATTCGAACTCGACCTTGGCACAATCAACTCAATGAAAGAGGGCATTAAAAAGATTAAAAACGGCTTGGTTAAATACGACGCCGGCTTCAACCCTTGGGATTACAAAGAACTTTTCGGAAAACAGCTCGGCGAGGTGCGTTCGGCGAACGTAATACTCTCTGAACAGACAGGAAAAGGCATTACCGAGCTCACCGCCGACGCCGCAAGAAACTTCCGCTCAAGAAACAAGTGGATGAAGCTCGTATGGGGTCTTTTTGGCGGAACCGCCGCTGTTTCTGCCCTTGTGATTTCCCAGATGGGCAAAAAGAACTACTTCAACCGTGATATCTATGCAAAAAAGGAGGGTCTAAATGCAAATATTAAATAATTACCATCCTGTTTTTGCAAAACAAAACAATTTTAAAGGCTCGTTGATGAGCTATCTTCAAAATTCAACCGTTCAGCCGGTTCAGGATGTACAGCCAACTCAAAATGCCCCTGCGGCTTCTGTTCAGGCTGCTTATATGAGCGTGGAATCACCTGCGCTTGAAAAACTGAGAAAAATCGGCGCGGGGAATCTCTTGCTTGCAATGACCGCAGCTTCCGCACAAAATTTGCCCGTTCAGCAGGCAGAAAAAATCGATGAACTCAAAACTGAGAAGTTGCCGGGCTATAAAAATAACCTCCGCTCCATGTTCCAGAACAATCAGGTTGTGATTTATGCGATGGTGCCGAGAATTTTCAACGCAAAAGACAAAAACGGCAACAAGTTGATTGAAAAAGGCGAACAAAAAGGCACATTCCTGAACATGATAGAGCGCCTTGACGAGCTGAAATCCTACGGAATTAATACGCTGCACTGGCTGCCGATTAATCCGCCCGGAACGATTGCGGCAAAAGGAAGTGCGGGCTCTGTGTATGCACCGTTGGATTATTTGACGATAGATCCGGCGCTTGACGACCCTGAAAACCCGAAATCCGTAACCGAAGAATGCAAAGAAGCAATAAACGAATGCCACAAACGCGGAATCAAGGTCATGATTGACCTGCCGAGCTGCATGTCGGTTGATTTGTACGATGCAAGACCTGATTTGAGGTCGGAAGATGCCCTCGGAAACCCCAAAACGCCTGAAGGCTGGGAAGATATCCGCATGTTTGAACCCTGGGCTGACCGCGACAAGAGAATTTTAAATCCGGCATTGATGAAATATCATAAAGATTTCATTGATATGTGCATTGATTTGGGCGTAGACGGCATAAGAGCCGATGTTGCCCGCGCAAAACCCGTCGAATTCTGGGATGAATTGATTACCTACACAAGACGTAAAGACCCCGAATTTGCGTTCCTCGCTGAGTCTTACACTTATGAAGATGCCTCCCCGATGAAAAATATGCCTGCTGACAGGCCGGAAGAACTGCTCGAAGCAGGATTTGACTCATATTACGGCCAATATCACATCTTCCCGGGCTGGAATTCTGATGAATTTCACAAATTCGTAAAAGATAACCTAAAGATGTCTGAAAAATACGACAAAGGCAAATCTTTGATAGGTTCTTTTGCCACTCACGATGACAAAAGCCCGATGTCGAACGGCGGAGCGGATTATTGCATGATGACGAACGTAATCCAGGCTACGCTGCCGATGACAAACCCGTATATCGTCACGGGTTTTGAGTCCGGCGACGAATATATTTATCCTTACGGCAAAAAATATGTAGACAAAACATTTAACGAGCTTTTGGAAAATCCTGTTTACAAAGATACGGTGGATTTGCTGCTTGAAAATAAATCTTATTCAAAAAATATAAATCTTCCGAAACTTTTGAACAGCGATGATGCAAACCTCAAAATTGCCGAACTGGCGAAAAAACCCGAATACAAAAAGCTTGTAAACTACTTTACGAACTTCATGCTGACAAAAGATAACATAAAACACTACGTTCACTCTGAATTTCTTGATATTTTTAACGAATCGGGAAAACCTGAGGGCAAACACCCCGAAATCGGCCAACATTTCGGACAGCTGATGAATGTTTTCAGAAAACAGTATGAAAATGTGATAACAAAAGGCTCTTATATTGAACTAAAAGTCCACGGAAACCAACACAAGGACGTAATAGCTTATGCGCGCCATTATCAGGGCAAAACCCTCGTAGTTATTGCAAATAAAGACGTAAATTCAAGACAGCGCGTTAAAGTTGAGGTTCCTGGCCTTAAATCAACGCAGGTTCTGAAAGATTTGAGCCCTGAGTACGGAAATCCCAGCAGATATCAGGCTCATGACGGCGAAATCCAAATTGAACTCGGCGCTGCAAGAGCACATATCTTTGAAGTTGACACTCCTGAGATTGAAAAAGCGTTCAAAGAGTCCGAAGTTTATAAACAAAACCTCTAATTTTTTGAGATGATTGGCAAAAGGGGAAATTATGGGCAAAATATCACCTGCCCTGTTGAATTTCGGGCAGGTGAGGTTTGAATTTATGAATCTTCTTCTTTCGGATATAAATTGTCAATAAGGCTTGACGGTTCTTCGTCAGACGCGTTTTCGTCGCCGTAAAATACGGTCATGTCAGAAGCTTTGAATGATTGGTATTCGGTTTTCAGCCTTTCTTCATCCGCTTTTAGGCTAAAAGCCTTTATTTCTGCGTCAGTAACCCTGCCGTTGCCATCGGTGTCTATGCGGTCAAAATAATTGAGCACGGTAGATGTCAAACTGCTGTTTCCCAGACCGCCTGCTGAACAAAGTTGAACGATTTCCTGGTAAGAAAGGCCGTTTTGCTGGAGTTTTGTCGTAAGATTTGAAACATCATCGGCAGAAATCGAGCCGTCGCCGTCTTTGTCTAGCGCTGAAAAGTTCGATGAAAGATATTGGGCAAAACTTGTGTTGTAACCAAGCTGCTGCAAGACGTCAGTTGAGGGGTTTGTTATGTCAGTCAGCGAAATTTTCCCGTCTTTGCTGTTTTGGGCGAGAATTGCGTAGGTATTTTGTAACCCGTAAAGAGCTGTGTTCATCAGCCCTGATCCGTTTAATAGTGCCATTTTTTATGCTCCGTTCCTGTAATTCTTGTGACTCATGATTAGTTTAATGTTTTTTTTAGGAAAGTAAACCCGCCGATTAAAGTAAATTTAAAAGTGTAATCTAAACACTTTTAAATTGGTTCTGAAAAATTGAGGTTTTGGCTCGAATTTGTGATTGAGAGCTTGTTTTTGGGGTTTTTAGAGTGGGAATTTGCTCTAAAAAGCTGAAATTATGCCAAAAAATGGCGGTGCCCATGCTATAAATCGGCAATTTGCAAGGAAAAGAGACAAAATTAGCAAATTTCTTACAAAATAGTTATTTTTTTATTTTTAGCCAAGAATTTGGCATGTTTAGATTTATTAAGCATTGAAAAAATCTTTAGAATGCCGAATAAGTGCACTTTGTACACTTTTTCTGAAATATTGATGGGACAATATTTTTGGGCAAATATAAAGATTTTATTAATTGGGGTTGACAAAGAAAAGTTTATGATTCATAATGAAAATGTAATAAATAGTGTAGATAAAACACTTATTGCAAATCACTTACAAAAAAAGGACAAAAAAATGAAAGTAAACAGAGTTCTCTCAGTTGACTATTCAAATTTAAATAAATCAAGAGTGTTAATGAACAAAAGCCGCGTGCTTGCAGCACCGACTTTCGGAGCAACCCCTGATATAACAAGACAGGCTGTAACTGATCAGTTCATCGCCAGCGCAAATACTGCAAGACAGAAAAAACGCGATATGGTAGAAGACCCGCTGGGTGCAATTTCCGGCAAATTTACTGATTTAATCGGAATGTTTATCCCGAAAAACCAGCAAAAAGCAAGAGAATTGCAAAGCGCAATCGATTATTATTACAGCTCTGCCGCTAACAGCATTTTGAATAAATAACTAACCCGAAACATATCAACAACCCCAACTTCGTTCAACACCCCTGTTTGAATAGTTAAATAAAAGCCCGAGAAATCGGGCTTTTTCGTGTTTTTGGGCAGTGGTTTTACTGATTTTTGCGGTGAATCGCTCGGAAAAGGTTATATTGTATTAAAATCATCGACTTATGGGCCATTGTAAACAAAAAAACACGTATAAATTCACAAAAAACCCTGCTGTGGGCGGATTTTGGGCGTTCATAATAAGAAATGTAAACATTGCGCGATTTTTCCTAAAGTTTTTTTGAATCATGCCGTTATATATAAGGTACGAATCGGATGTGTGATTCGATAGTCAACTAATAGGAGGCAACTTCGTGATAGCAAAAAACAGGTATTATGGCATCGATTTTGAAGATGGGCTTGAAGAACTTCAAAACGAACTCGCCGAATTCAAAATGATGTTCAATGAAAAAAACTGTTTCAAAGTCAAAAAAAAGGAGAAAAAATTCAGAAATAAACCTGTGTACGAGTAAAATGAATAATTCAGACAACTAAATAGATTTTTTTTAACGGCTCCTGTATTTGGAGCCGTTTTTGCGCATTGTTTCGCCGGAAACAAGGAAATTCGGTATTCTAACCGTTTTGACTATATCAAACATGTGCCGAGTGTGATATAATCGACACGAAAATATGTGAGGAATTTTAGATGATTATAAAAGAGGCATTTGCGGTAACAAAAAACAATATAATTCTCGCCCAGCCGCTGGTTGTGTACCTGATTGTGATAAGTCTGACATCGGCGGGGCTCAGCCGGGTGCCTGCGATGCCTGTTTATTGGGTGTTTTTTGGTGCAAATATCCTTTTGTCAACGGCTTTTTTCGCCGGATGGTTTTATATGTTCAAAAAAACCGTGGAACACGAAAAAACCGAATACAAAACCCAAGAAGAAAAGAGCATTGCCTCCGTAAAACTCATAAAACACTTTTTTCCGGGCGTAGGCGAGTATTTTTTACCGGTGACTGCCGGGATTTTGCTTTATACCGTGGGATTTGCGCTTGTTTTGTACCTTGGATTTGAGGCGGGGACTTATTTTTTGTCCAATCCGCACATTGATTTCGCAAAAATCATGGCTGCACAAACACCTGACCAGATGCAGGATTACTTGATGACCCTAAAACCGGTTCAGATAAAGCTTTTAAATCTGTGGTTTATCTATCTTGGCGGAATTTCTTTTGTTTATACGCTTTTGACAATGTTTTGGTTCCCTGCGATGCTTTTTGAAAGCAAAAACCCGTTTTTGGCGCTCTGGGCGAATTTTAAGTTCGTATTTCGCAACTTTTTCGGCTCTTTGGGCATTGTTTCTTATCTTTTTCTTATGAATTTTGTGGTTTCCGGCATAAACGCCTTGTCCGGCATAAATATTGTGCTTTCGATAATCTCTCTGGTAATCACATTTTATTTTATGACCTACTGTCTGGTTCTGTTGTTCTTGTATTATGGTGAAAAAAGGTAAAGTAATAGCAATTGCGGGGCCCACGGCTTCCGGAAAAAGTGCGCTGGCGGTTTGGACGGCAAAAAAACTCGGCGGCGAAGTGATTTCTGCTGATTCAAGGCAGATTTATAAGGAATTCGACATCGCGTCCGCAAAACCTGATGAATCTGAAAAAAATGGTATTGCGCATCACATGATTGACGTTGTAAACCCGACGGAGGATTTTACTGTTGCTGATTTTACCCGCCGAGCCGATGAAATAATCAAAAATATCTCGGAAAAAGGCAAAATCCCCATCATTGCTGGCGGAACAGGGCTTTATTTTAGGGCGCTTTTGCAGGATTTTGACATTCCGGAGGTTCCTCCTGACAAAAATTTGCGTGAGAAATTGAATAATCTGGCCCAAAAAGAGGGAAATGAGGCGGTTTATCGCATTTTGCAGGAGCTGGATTTTGAATTGTCAAAGAAAATTCACCCGAATAATACCGTGAAAATTATCCGTGCAATCGAGGTCACGAAAGCGCTGAATATCCCCATGTCGCAGGCTCAGGGCAAAAAAGAGCCGCCTTATGACGTTTTGTGGATTGGCTTGAATGCTCAAAACCGTGATTTTTTGTATAACAGAATAAATCTGCGCGTCGATGAGATGATGAAGAAAGGTTTGTACGAAGAAGCAAAAAATCTGTTTGAAAAATACGGCCCGATTGACCTTTTGATGGGTACAATCGGCTATCAGGAGCTTTATGACTGCATTTTTTGCGGTGCTCAGGTCGATGAGGCCGTAGAAAAAATAAAACAAAACACCCGCCGCTACGCAAAACGCCAGCTGACCTGGTTTAGAGCGAATAAATTGATTAACTGGATAGAAATAAGCGAAGATGCCTTTGCGCAGGCGGAGGAAATTTTGAGAAATCACGGATATTTGACAAAATAGCCGAAAATCCTGCATTTTTGACCGTTGCTGCCGCAAAAAATCCTTTTAATGCTCAAAAAACCGGATGTTAAGCGGATAAAAGATTCAAGCCGTTAAAAATGGCTTTTACGTTGGCATTTATCGTGCTTTCGTCCTTTGCTCGCGAAACAATGACGTTTCCGGCCTTGTCCTCAAAGTGAATAACCGTCATTGCAACCGCTCCCGAGCCGAAAAGTTCTCCGTCGATGGCCGATTGTTTGTAGTTTACGAGTTTTTGAGGGAATCCGGCCTGCTTTAGCGCGTCTAAACAAGCGTCAACCGGCCCGTTTCCATGGCCGTCGAACTCGAAAAATTTGTCTTTGTGGAAAAATTTGAGATTAAACACGTTTTCCGCGAGTTTTTCAAAGCTGACCAGCCTAAAATCGCCCTTAATGTTGTATATTTTTTCAAAATATATATCCAAAATATTGCGTACCGGCAGTTCGCCGACTTTTTCGGCTGCTTCCTTGACAAACGGCGTGATTCTGACCGCTTCTTGCATCGTGATGGGGTATCCGGCGTCTTTGATAATCTCAAATACCGCAGTTTTCCCCGATTGGCTGGTAAATCCGATTTTTTCGTCGTCTTTTCGGCCGATAAGCGTCGGATGTATCGGGCGGTATGCGCCTTTTTCCATGTCTTTTGTTTTGATTGCGCCGTCCTGGTGGATTCCGCTCCTGTGAGCGAGCGCCTGAGGGCCGATTAGGGGCGCAAGTTCCGCGATTTTTACATGGGCCATTTCCGACACGGTCAACGCAAGCTCATAAATATGATTTAACTGCAAAGGAACGTCAACACCGCAGTTGTGAAGCGCAACTGCCACTTCGTAAATGTTTGTGTTGCCTGCGCGTTCGCCGAGGCCGTTTAAAGAGCACTCCAGCTGGGTTGCGCCGGCAAAATAGCTTTCTACGGTTGAAGCGGTGGCCATGCCGAGGTCGTTGTGGCAATGAACGGAAATAATAATGTCCTTTGGCAGCGCGTTGTAGACTTTTTCGACAAGATTAACAAAATTTTTCACCCTTTCGCGCTCAACAGTGTTCGGCAGGTTAATCACGTGCGCGCCTGCGGCCACAACCTCTTGCAGGGTTTCAATTACGTAGTCGATATTTTCCGCGCAGTCGCCGAAATGTTCAATTGAAAACTCGATTTCACCGTTTTTAGGCAATTTTTCTTTTGCAAACTTTACCGCGTCAACCGCAAGTTTTCTGACCTCATGCGGCTCTTTGTTCAGCACGTATTTCATATTAAAAGGGCTCATTGCGATAAAAGTATGCAGGCGGGGCTTTTTGCATGGCGCAATTGCTTCAATTCCCCTTAAAATATCCTTTTCAACCGTTCTTGCGAGGGCTGAAACGACGGTTTTTTCCGTAGAAATTTCCGCAAGTCGCCGGCATGCTTGAAAATCCAGCTCAGATGACGCCGGAAAGCCCACTTCTATGCCTTGAACGCCGAAATCGACAAGTTTGTTAAAAATAAGTTCTTTTTCGGTGAGATTCCAGGGTTTTTTCAGTGATTGGTTGCCGTCGCGCAGTGTAATGTCATAAAAAAACGGTTGTCTTGTCATTAATCGCTCCTTTTAATCGGGTTTGTTCATTTTATATTAACTTTTTGTGCTTTCGGGCGCAAGTTTTTAAATTGTTTTCATTTTTGATTATTTGGCAATAATTTGCCGGTTTTTTCGTCCGATAACTAATACCGGCCGACTGTTTATGCCCAAAAACTCGTTTCAAATGCGAAAAAGAATCTTGACGGTTGGGTTTGTTGTTGTTAAACTTTAAATACTTTGAAGAAATTCAAGGCCGGTTCTTTGAAAACAGAAAAAGAATGCTTTGTTGCAACAGAGAATGCTATTTTGCGGCATCAAAAGCGCTAAAACGCCGTAGGTGCACAACGGGATGTGGCAAGAACTCTGTTGCAAACGATTAAGTATCGTTTGTAATAGAGGGAGGCTAAGTGAGATACGGAGTATCTCCGTGCCGTATAGAAATTGCACCGTAGGTGCGCTGCCAATCAAAGATTTTGGCGGTTTTGCAACGGGATGTGGCAAGAACTCTGTTGCAAACGATTAAATATCGTTTGTAATAGAGGCAGGCTAAGTGAGATACGAAGTATCTCCGTGCCGTATAGAAATTGCACCGTAGGTGCGCTGCCAATCAAAGATTTTGGCGGTTTTGCAACGGGATGTGGCGCAGCTTGGTAGCGCACCTCGCTTGGGACGAGGGGGTCGCACGTTCAAATCGTGTCATCCCGAGTTTATAAGTAAAATATTGTTGTCAGCAGACTTTTTTAAATGCGGAAGTAACTCAATTGGTAGAGTACCTGCCTTCCAAGCAGGCTGTTGCGAGTTCGAGCCTCGTCTTCCGCTCCATTTTTTATATACAAAACGGCGGCATGGCCAAGTGGTAAGGCAGAGGCCTGCAAAGCCTTTACCCCCAGTTCGAATCTGGGTGCCGCCTTTTAATTTTTTTAAAAATTTTTTATTTGGAGTGGTTCTAATGGGGAAAATATTCGGGATTTCAGACAATCCGGTTTCGACAATAGGAAGCGCATTGCGTCCTTTGACTTACAAAACTAATGATTACGGAAAAACGATAAATACCTTTACAACAACAACGGATAAATTTGTTTCTAAAGAAAAACAGCACAATTCCAATGCTTTTGTAAAAATGCGTAACGGAATCGGGCGTTTGATGTCGCATTTTAGCAAATCAAATAAAAAATAATGTTGTTCATTTTGACAATTAATTTTTTATGATATTATTAGTTTATTCGAAGTTAAAACATT
>CALUPP010000068.1 GCA_944322685.1 Candidatus Gastranaerophilales bacterium | reverse complement strand
TCAACATTTTTCAAATAATCGTTATCAAAAAGCACCGTATCAACCGACGTAATAATAGTTTGCGTTTCTGTGCCGATGGCGTTCAAAAGATAGTTCTGGCGAATGTTGTCGAGCTCGGCAAGCACGTCATCCAAAAGCAAAACGGGCGTGTCGCCGATTTTTTCCTTGATGAGCTCGAGTTCTGCGAGTTTTAAACTCAAAACAATCGTTCGCTGCTGGCCTTGAGAGGCGAATTTTCTTGAATCAATGCCGTTTATGTAATAAAAAATGTCATCCCGATGCGGCCCGACAACAGCCTGCGCGCGAATAATCTCCTCGTCCTGGCGGAGCTTGAGTTTTTCATCAAAAACAAACGCAATATCCTCAATTGTGTACGGGATTTCATTTTCAAAACCCAAAGTGTCGATTACGGACGAATTGTATTCCATAAAAAAGTCTTCTTTTTCCGCGATTTGCAGGTGTTTTTGTTTTGCAATTTTCTGAAGCTCGCGCAGGAATTTCAGGCGAAGATAAATAATATTGCTGCCCGCAACAATGAGCTGCGTGTTCAAAACATCGAGAATATCGCGGTTTGCATGGAGATTGCCCTTGATTTCGCGAAGATGGCTGCCCTTTTGGACGCGGATTTTGTTGTATTTGGCGATTCGGTCAAGATACGCGGGGTAAATTTGGCTAATCGCCATATCCAGCCACCCGCGCCTGTCATCGGGCGTTCCGCGAAGAAGAAGCAAATCATTCACCGCAAAGGAAACGACCGAAAGATTTGAACAAAACTCCGAAGTTTTCCTCTTTTTTACGCCGTTGACGAACATTTCGCGTTTTTTGGGTGGAGCGCTGACGACTTCCAGCGCAGAGTCCATATCCTGACGCGACATTTCGAGTTTTACCCGCAAAAAATCCTTTCCCCAGCTGATTATGTCCGAATCGTTCTTTGCGCGGGCCGAGCTGAGGCAGGACATGTAATAAATCGCCTCAAGCAGGTTCGTTTTCCCCTGGGCGTTCTTCCCGACAAGCAATATTTTGTCCGAATCAAAACCCAGCGAGAGGTTTTCGTAATTTCTGTAATTTTTGAGCTCTATTGATTTAATGTGCATATTCTTTTAATGTTTTTATGACAAAATCCACGGCACCGCGGTTTTCATCGAAGATTTTTGCCGCATCAGCGCAGGCTTCTTTGTAATATGTTTCATCGGCAAGAAGATGTTTCATTGCTTTTGTCAGTTCTTCGGGCGTTTTTACGAGTTGGGCTGCTTTTGTTTTAGTCAAAAACGCGTAAATATCTTTAAAATTAAAAACGCAGCTGCCCGAAAGCACCGGTTTGTCCCAGATGTTTGCTTCGAGCGGGTTGTGGCCGCCCGTTGTCGAAAAACTTCCCCCGATGAACGCAAAAGTGCAAATTGAGAAAAATTTCATCAATTCGCCCATCGTGTCGAGCATTATGATGTCATTTTGCGCAAAAGTGCCGTGTTCGGAGCGTTTTCCGTATGAAATCCCCGTTTTTTGAATCAAAGCCTCGACGCTTTCGTACCTTTCGGGGTGACGCGGGGCAATCATGAATTTTACGTCGGGAAATTCTTTTTTTATTTCAAGATAAGAGCCCAGAAGTATTTCGTCCTCGCCTTTGTGGGTGCTTGCGGCGATAATAAGACGGTTTTCGCCGATTTCAACCTCTTTTTTCAGCGATTCAACCGCGGCCGGGTCGATATTTTTGCTGATATCGAATTTTAAATTGCCCATGACCTTTGTTATTTCGGGTTTTGAGCCCACATCGGAGATTCTTTGCGCATCGCCCTTTGTTTGCATCAAAATGCCCTCATACAGCCCCAAAACAGGCTTAAAAAAGAACGAAAATCTCTTATAGCCTTTATACGAGTTGGGTGAAAGCCTTCCGTTGACGATAAAAACCGGAATATTCAATTTTTTTGCAAGATACATAAATCCCGGCCAAATTTCGGTTTCGGCGATGAGGATAATATCCGGTTTTGCCCTGTTCAAAAGCGAAAACACCGAAAATGCGAAATCATAAGGAAAATATGTAATCTTATCAACGGTTTTTGAGAGTTTTTTGCGCGCAATTTCCTGGCCGGTCTTTGTTGTGGTAGTGAGGAGGATGTTGCAGTCCGGAAATTCCTCGCGGGTGCGTTTTATCAGGGTTTCTACCGCATTAACCTCGCCCACGGAAACCGCATGGAACATTATTGTGTATTTTTTTTCAAGTTTTATGTTATAAAACCCGATTTTTTCAAAAAATCCCGCACGAAACTTCGGTTTTACAACAAAAGCAATCAAAATCACCGGCAGCAGCAAAATCGCCGCAAGAATCAGTACAATATTATAAACAGCAAAAAATAGAAGCATTTTCTCTCCCCTTTTTTAGCTATTTTAATAGAAAACAGCGCGTTGCACAACTAAATTTTTAGGCCGGAGGGCATTTTAAACGCATTAAATGTTGCAGGAAGCGGCTGCGGGGCGTAAGTTTTGGCTCTTTGGGACTCGTCGTGTTGCATGAGGAATTTTTGCTGGTAAAGTCCGGCCATTTTGTTCCTTACAATCGGCGTAAGCAGGTTGCTCGCGATGATTGAGGCTATTATTGAGGTCACAACGCCAAGCCCGCCTTTAAATCCGTTTATTTTTTCCATTGCGGCCGGCAGTATTTTTTTTAATTCCTCTTTTTGTGCCGGTGTAAGGGCATTGTATGTATCAAATTTTTCATAATTGTTTAAAATATTGTTCAATTTGCCCTGTTTGGGGTTCAGAGCCGGTGCATCGTACTTTTCTAAAGTTTCATACAGCCCTTTTACTGCTTCTCGGGCGCTGACTGCTTCAGCTTTGAGCATGCTCAATGGCTTCAGTGCGTCATCGGTGAGCAAATAACCGTTATTTACCGCATAATCACCCGAACTTTTGATTATTTTGCTCACGGTGTAATATAATGCAACGTTTGTCGCTCCGTCGCAGATTTCCTGGGGAACGAGGAACTTTTTGTCCTTTTTGCTGATTTTTTTATCCGTTGCAACAACAAAAATCTGTGCCAGCGAGCTGAAAACCCATCCCAATGCGCCGGTATGGATAAGCATTTTTCCGCCGTCAACAGAGTATTTTTCAAACATGAAGTTGTTAAATTTTTGTAATGAGGCTAAAATGTTCATTTTTTAACCTCCTCGGGCTGCTGCGCATGTTTTGTGATAAATTTGCTGAATTTGCCCGTCAAAAATCTTGTCAACGGTGCGTCAACCAGGAAATTTGTAAATACCATGGCAATGGTCGCAAGAACTGTGCCCATTGTTGAGCGATGGCCTTTTTCTTGTTTTAGATATTTTTCTTCGGTCAGATTTAATTGTTCATAAGAGGGCGCAAATATGTCTTTTTTGCTTTTCGGCTCTACTTTTATGCATCCGTCCGCAAGTTTTGTGATTTTTGTGTTCGCATAATTCTTCATAAGCCTTATGCAGCCGGCTCTGACCGCTACTCCCACGACTGTTCCCGCAATAATCTTCGACAAAGTTCTTGCGACTGAAATCATCCTTGTGTTTTCGTCAACGTTTTTGTTGTTGTAATCAATAAACGGCTGCGTAGCAAGTGCTGTGGCGCCCAAAAGCAGCCTTTGTTCCGGAGAACTTATGTGCTCGCCTATCCAATTAACATACTGTTTCGTCTTTTGACTGCGAATAATCAAAGTATAAAGCGCCTTTCACTTTTTGGCATGCTCATGCCAAGGTTAACCACAATTTTAAAACCTCTAAAGACAAAAAATTGATAAAATATCGCACAAAATTTAAGTTATTGTTACAAAAACTAAACATCAATCCAAAATGCGGTCTGATGCTGTGAAATCCTTTGTTTTGAGCTTAAAATTACGCTGTTTCGAGCTGTTTTTTCTTGTAAGGAACCGCATAAAGCTCCTCATAAAAAACATCCTGCTCCAAATCGATATCCGCCTCGGCCGTGAGGAACAAAAGCGCGATATATGCGGTAATTTTGTCCATTCCGAGCAGAGTAAGCGTGTTCAGCTCGACTCGTTCCTGCGTTTCGAAGATTTTTTTCAAATTTTCATGCAAAACCTCGACGCTTTTTTCAATATATTCTTCATGAGCCAAATTTACGATGTCGTCGGGCGTCAGCCTTGCATAAGAACGAACGCGGCGTTTTGCGCGCTCATGGGCGTTTTTCAACGCCTGTTTTCTGTCGAGTTCTTCGTAAAATTCGAGCTGTTTAATCAAATCTTTCAAATTAACCATGCGGCTGCGGTTCAGGCGGACGCTGGTTCTTCTTTGGAGCACTTCATCAATGGAAATAACGTTGTTCGTCGGTAAATCCTCCTCAGGCGCCGACCAATCATCGTCATCGTACTCAAAATCCTGCACTTCCGTATCCTCAAACTGCTCAAGTTCTATCCCCTCGAGCACATTTGACTTCAATCTGAGCAAAATCGCCGCAAAAAGGAGCGTCCGGCCCGTCAGACGGAGGTTCTGGGCTTTCATCTGGAAAAGATGAGCAAGATATTTGTCCGTAATATCAACGATATCAACGTTCCAGGGATCAATTTTCCCGTTTTTTGCCATCTGAACGAGAATTTCAATCCCGTCGACCTGCTCCATAACCGTATGTTCCGCAAAACTTTCGGTTTCTTCGGGCGCAATTACTTCTTCGTATGAATGGTTGTAAAAATTTTC
This sequence comes from Candidatus Gastranaerophilales bacterium, assembly GCA_944322685.1. Classification (GTDB taxonomy): domain Bacteria; phylum Cyanobacteriota; class Vampirovibrionia; order Gastranaerophilales; family Gastranaerophilaceae; genus Spyradomonas. The sequence continues at coordinate 16,433 of CALUPP010000068.1, read as the reverse complement.
GGCTGATTCGGTCATTAATCTCTCAGTTTCACTCCTGTAACGCGTGTAATTCCTTTTTCTTTTTGTGTAACACCGATTGTCCTATTAGCTGATTCTATCATAGGTTTGCGGTGGCTAACTACTACAAATTGCGTATTTAATGATTGATTTTTTACAATTTCGGCAAGTTTTTCAACATTTATGCCATCGAGGTTCGCGTCAACCTCGTCAAAAGCATAAAACGGCGCGGGCATATAGCGCTGAATCGCAAAAACGAACGCAAGCGCCGTGAGCGATTTTTCGCCGCCCGACATGAGGTTAAGGCGGGTTTTTTCCTTGTCGCGGGGCTGCGCTTCGATGGACATTCCGCCCAAAAACGGCTCGTTCGGGTTATCCAGAATCAATGAGCCCTCGCCTTCCGAGAGTTTGTGGAAAATTTCTTTGAAATTGTCGTTGATATTGTTGAAAGTGTTCAAAAACGTATCTTTTTTGAGTTCTTCATAACCCTGCATCCGGCTCATAATCTGAGTTTTCTCGGATTCAAGCGTTTCGATTTTTGTTTTCAACTCTTTCTGGCGCTCGAGCACCTCATCGTAAGCCGCAATCGCCCTCATATTAACATCTCCGAGGTCGTCCATGCGTTTTTGGAGCCTTGAAATGCGCGCTGTGATTTCTTCAACGGATATTTCGACCTCTTTGAGCGTAGCAATGTCAACACCGGCCTCTTTCAGCTCCTCTTTGATATTTTCAAGCTGCGGTTCAAGCTCTCTGCGGCGCGCTTTGAACGCTTCAATCTGCTCGTTGATTTTTTCGATATTCAAATCGAGCGAATTTTTCTCTTTTTCCAGTTCAAGGTATTCGGCGTTGACTTTATCGCGTTCCGTCTGGATTTCAACCAGTTTTTCGCCCAGTTCTTTGATTTTTTCTTCAAGAACCGTGATTTGCTTCTTCAATTCTTCAATTTCGCCCGCATATTTGATTTTGTCCTGCGCAAGAACCTCGTTATCCTTGTGCAGGCGCTCGATTTCCTTGTGGTGGGTTTCAATAACTTCGTTTTGGAACGCGATTACGCGGTTGAACCCGTCGATGTCGTTTTTCGCGGTTGCGATTTTGGATTCCAGCTGTTTTATCTGGTTTTCGGTTGCCTCGGTTTTCTGCTGGAGAATCGTAAGTTCCTCAGGGCTCATTTTTGCCTCGATTTCGGCGATTTCATCACCCAGCGTGATTGATTTTTCGTTGAGTTCGATGTGTTCTTGCTCAAGTTTTTCGAGTTCTTTTTCGATTTGGGCGATTTTGGGCTCGTTTTGGGCAATCAGCGCTTTTTTCTCCTCAATTTCCTTGTCCGTTTCCTGTGAATTTCTCACGAGGTTCGCAAGTTCCATTTTTGCGCTGTTCAGCGTGTTCAGGGATTCGGAATAAGCGATTCTGACCTTGTCGAGCTTTTCTTCAAGCTCGGATTTCTTTTTGTCGAGCGCGTTGTAGGCTTTTTCGAATTCTGCAAGGCGTTCTTTGTATTTTGCGAGCTCATCATCCTGTGACTGGCTGAATTTTAGGCCGCTTCTGCCCGCAGAACCGCCCGAAATCGAGCCGGATTTTTCAAAAAGCTCGCCCGTGAGCGTAACCATTCTGTGCTGGCCGATTAATTTGCGCGCGCTGTCATAATCCTCGACAACAAGCGTATCGCCCAGCGCATGGTAAAATGCGTCGATATATTCGTCGTCAAAATCAATCAAATTGATTGCAAAGTCGATTACGCCCTTGTCTTTTGGCAATTTAAGGCTTTTGGGCGCTCTTTGGATTTTGTTTAAGGGTAAAAACGTTGCACGGCCCGCGCCTGCGCTTTTCAGGATTTCAATTGCGACTTTTGCGACCTCATCGTCGTCCACTACGACAAATTTCATCCTGCCGCCCATTGCAACCTCAAGCGCGGTCGAATATTCCTTGTCAACCTGCCCGAGCTGAGCCAAAGTAGCATGAACGCCCTGAATTTTCGCGTTCAAAACCGTATCAACGGCCTTTCCGAAGTTCGCGTCCTCGATTGCCTGTTTTTGCGCTTCCATTGAGACGATTTTTCGGTGCGCAGCCGTGATATTGTAGCCTGCGTCGTTGATTTCGTTCTTTGTTTTGTCGAGTTCGTAAAGCGTGGTCTGCTGGATTGATTTAAAATCCTCAAGTTCTTTTGTCAGCTCCTCAATCTGAACCTCGAGCTGGTCTTTATTTCCGCAAAAATCCGCCTTAAATTTTTCAGAAGCCTCAATTTTTGTTCTTGCGTCTTCAATTTCCTTTTTCAAGGTCGAAAGTTCGGCCTCAAGCGGCGCTTTTGTTTGAATAAGCTGGGTTTCTTTGTCTTTTGTTGCTTCCAGCTCTTTTCTCAGCTCGTTTCTTTTTGTCACGTATTGATCAGCTGTTTCGTTCAGGCCCGAAACCTCCTGCAAAATCGCCAAAAGCCTTTCTTTTTCCGAATCGCGCTCGGTTTCGAGTTTTTTTATTTCCGCTTCTTTGTCCGTTATTTGCTGAGCTTGTTTTTCGTTTTTAACTTTCAGGTTTTCGATGCCGTTTTTCGCATTTTCAACGGATTTGAGGTTGTCTTGGATGTTTTTTTCGGCGAAATTTATCGCGGATTCTTTCCTGTCCGCCTGGCCTTTGAGTTCTTCGACTTTTTTCTTGACTTCGATTTGTTCCGCCTCGCCTTTTTCTTTTACGAGGTCGGAAAGTTCGTCCAGCTTGGCTTTTATTGTCAGAGATTGGGTTTCGAGCTTTTTGAGCTTGTTTTCTTCTTCTTTTTTCTTCTTCTGTGCGTCTAAAATGCCCTCATGAGTGCGTTCGAGGCCTTTTTTTATGTCAAAATACTTTACAGTTGAAATCTGGCTTTCGAGAGCGATTTTTTCCTCTCTCAACTTTTGATATTTCAACGCAACTTCGCGCTCAGATGCGAGCTGTTCTAATCTCGTGTCGACTTCCGACAAAATCAGCCTTGAATTTTGCACTCTGGATTCGACCGTTCCGAGTTCATTTTGCGCCTGCTCGATTCGCCGGTCAAAATCAGCTACGCCCGCGATTTCGTCGATGATTTTTCGTCTTTCGACATCCGAGCAGTTTGTAATGCTCATTACGTCGTTTTGCATGATGACGTTGTAGCTGTTTGGGGTGATATTGTACTGTTCAAGCTTGGTATGAACTTCTGTCAGGGTGACGACTTTGTCGTTTAAGTAATAAATGCTGTTGTAGCCCTGCGAGGACTTTTTTATGCGCCTTGCGACGGAAAATTCTTTTTCTTCTGGGTTTTCGGAGGCAAATGTAACTTTTACGTATGCTTCGTTGCGACGGGTATGGGTGGAGATGAGCTGGTAGATTTTTTCGGCTCTCAGGGTTCTTGAGGTTGATAAGCCCAGCGCAAAAAGGATACTGTCGATAATATTGCTTTTCCCCGACCCGTTCGGGCCCGAAATCGTCGTAAATCCCTTTAAAAACGGGATTGTAACAGTATTTGCAAAAGATTTGAAGTTATCAATCTCTACTTCTTTTATGTACATTTGAAGATTCTAATTCCCAAGCTTAGACTATTTAATTTTCTTATAAAATTTTGTGCAAGTCAAAAATGTTTACAATGTAAACAATATGCGTACAAGTTCGGCCCCAATTCTGCGGGTAAATAGGGAAGAACGATTTCCCTGCGGGCAAACCCTCACCCCGGCCCTCTCCCGAGGAGAGGGAGAGTTGCATTAACATGGCAGGTTGAGTTTTTTCGCCCTCCGTAGGGTGGGAAAAGCTTAAGCAAGGATTTCTGAACAAAAGCTCCAATCTTTGCGGCGATTCCCACCAATTCTTTTATATGGCGGCTCATCTGTTTCGATTTTGTCACGCCTGTTGTGTCTGTTTAGTGGCACAGCCACGTCGCACGTTTGTTGCGTTATTTTCACGGGCGGTCCGCCGGACTTGGATGTTTTGTATAGCCTTTGCGGCGGGAATGCGCTATTTCCACCCTGCTTTCTACAAATTTGTCCCCCTCTCCTTGGGAGAGGGCTGGGGTGAGGGTTTGCCCGCAAGGGCTCAATCAATTTTCGCGCTTGCTGAACGGTGGGAACCGCCGCAAAGATTAAAAAACACCTTTCAAAATTCAAGTTTAAGCTATTCCCTCCCTACGAAAGCTCCCTCTCTGATGGGGGCGGGGGCTTGCCTGTAAGAGAATATAGCAATATAGGTAGGAGTTTTCACCCCAACAATTTTTAATTATTTCTTTTTGGGTTTGAAAAAACAAACTTACACCTGAGAAGGCTCTTTTTCTTCCTCTTTTTTGGGTGTCATGTGTTCTGCGATGAATCCGGTGTTAAATTTGCCCGAAATGAACACATCGTTTGTTAAAATTTTCTTGTGATAAGGAATTGTGGTCTTGATTCCGGTGATGACGTATTCGCTGAGCGCGCGGAGCATTCTTTTTCTTGCATCTTCGCGGTCTTTGCCCCAGACGATGAGTTTTCCTATCATAGAATCGTAATACGGCGGAATTTTATAGCCCGTATATGAGTGAGAATCTACTCTTACGCCGAAACCGCCGGGAGCAATGTATCCTTTGATTTCGCCGGGACAGGGCATAAAATCTTTGTCCGCATCTTCTGCATTTATGCGGCATTCGATTGCATGACCCCTAAACTCAATATCATCCTGCGTAAATGAGAGTTTTTCGCCGCAAGCCACGCGGATTTGCTCTTTTACGAGGTCAACACTCGAAATCATCTCCGAAACACAGTGCTCAACCTGAATTCTGGTGTTCATTTCCATAAAATACCAGCTTCCGTCATGGTCAAGCAGGAATTCAATGGTTCCCGCGCCCTCGTAATTGATGGATTTTGCGGCTGTGACTGCTGCTGCGCCCATTGCTTTTCTTGTTTCTTCATCGATTGCGGGCGATGGAGCTTCTTCAAGCAGTTTTTGGTGGCGTCTTTGAACCGAGCAGTCGCGTTCGCCCAAATGAACCACGTTTCCATACTGGTCGGCAATAACCTGAACCTCAATATGGCGCGGATTGATAATATATTTTTCAATATAAACGCCGGCGTTGCCAAAAGCGTTCTGCGCCTCGGTTTGGCAGAGCGTAATCGCTTCTTCGAGTTCGTCAGGAGAATTTGCGATTCTCATGCCTTTTCCGCCGCCTCCTGCGGTTGCTTTAACGATAACGGGGTATTTTGCCTTGGCCGCAAACTCTTTTGCCGCTTCCAAATCGTCGACAAGGTCGGTGCCTGGGGTTACGGGAACGCCGTTTGCGGTCATAGTTTTTCTTGCCGTGGCTTTATCGCCCATTTTTCTCATTGCTTCCGCGCTCGGGCCGATGAATTTCAAGCCGTGGTCGGTGCAAATGTCCACAAAATCCGCTCTTTCGGACATAAATCCGTATCCCGGGTGGATTGCGTCCGCTCCGCTTGTCAGGGCAACGGAAATTATCGCAGGGATGTTCAAATAGCTTTTTGCGCTTTGTGCGGGTCCGATGCAGTATGCTTCGTCCGCAAGGCTGACATGCAGCGAGTCTGCGTCGGCCTGTGAATATACAGCGACGGTTTTTATCCCGAGTTCTCTGCAAGCTCTGATAATTCTGACGGCAATTTCGCCTCTGTTGGCAATTAAAACTTTATTTATCATACAAAAATTCCCTAAAAGTCTGTTTTTAAAAATTCAATAAAAATATTTTACCTCAAACGACGGGAAGTTCAATAATTTTACAAAATCGCTGCTGAATCGGGCTTTTAGGCCGATTTTCCCGCGCGTTTTTTGCGAGCTTTTCATAAAACATTAAAAAATAATTAATATTTTCATAATTTTTTAACAATAATGATATAAAAGTAGAAGCAGATAGATTAAAAAGGAAAATAAACACATAAAAGGAGGAAAAACCATGGCTATCAGACCGCTTTCTGACAGAATCGTAATTAAAGTTATTGACGATACGGAACAGACTTCCGGCGGAATTTTTATTCCGGATTCTGCTAAAGAAAAACCGCAAAAAGGCGAAGTAATCGCCGTTGGCCCGGGAAAAACACTTGAAGACGGAAAAAGAGAAGAAATGGAAGTAAAAGTCGGCGATGTTGTGCTTTTTGCTAAGTATTCCGGCACAGATGTAAAATTGAACGACGAAAACCTCAAAATTCTTTCCGTAAAAGACGTTTTGGGTGTTTTGGAATAAGCAATTCGGGCTGCTAATGCTCCGGAGGCTCTTAATCGGTTAAGGACGGCTTAAAAATGCGCTGTTATCCTATCGAAAAGAGCATTCCGCATGAAACAGGCCAATAATTAAAAATATCATTAAAGGAGAAAAATAAAATGGCAAAGAAAATTGTATTCAACGAGGAAGCGCGTAAAAGCTTGCTCAAGGGTATAGACGCGGTTGCCGATGCAGTAAAAGTAACAATCGGCCCCAAAGGACGCAACGTAATTCTTGAAAAGAAATTCGGCGCTCCGCAAATCGTAAACGACGGCGTTACAATCGCCAAGGAAATTGAGCTTGAAGATCCGCTGGAAAACGCAGGCGCTCAGCTTCTTAAAGAAGTTTCTTCAAAAACAAACGATGTAGCGGGCGACGGCACGACAACGGCCTCGGTTCTTGCCCAGGCAATCGTCCGTGAAGGCTTGAGAAACCTCACGGCAGGCGCAAACCCCATGTGCATCAAACGCGGCATGGACAAAGGTGTGAAACTTGCTGTTCAAAAAATCAAAGATATGTCGCAATCAGTTGATTCAAAAGAAAAATTGGCTCAGGTTGCTACGATTTCAGCCGGAAACAACCATGAAATCGGCGAATTAATTGCTGATGCAATGGAAAAAGTCGGCCATGACGGCGTTATTACCGTTGAAGAATCAAAATCTTTCGGCACAAACCTCAAAGTCGTCGAAGGTATGCAGTTCGACAAAGGCTACATTTCACCTTATTTCGTAACCGACCCGGAAAGAATGGAAGCTGTTCTTGAAGACGCTTATGTTCTTTGCGTAAACAAAAAAATCAACCTGATTGCTGACCTTGTACCTATTTTGGAACAGGTTGCGCGCGACGGACGTTCACTTTTGATTATTGCAGAAGACGTTGAGGGCGAAGCTCTCGCAACTCTCGTTGTCAACACGATGAGAAAAGTCCTCAGAGCGGTTGCTGTTAAGGCTCCGGGCTTTGGCGACAGAAGAAAAGCAATGCTTGAAGACATCGCAATCCTCACTGGCGGCGAAATGTTCACAGAAGAACTCGGTATCAAGCTTGAAAACATCACCGTTCAGATGCTCGGCCGCGCAAAACGCGTTACCGTAACAAAAGACAACACAACAATCGTTGTCGGCGACGAAAACAAGGCTAAAGTTGAAGAAAGAGTAAAATTAATCAAACGTCAAATCGAAGCTTCCGATTCTGAATACGATAAAGAAAAACTTCAGGAACGTTTGGCAAAACTTTCTGGCGGTGTTGCCGTTATCGAAGTCGGTGCTGCTTCAGAAGTTGAATTGAAAGAAAGAAAACTCAGAATCGAAGACGCTTTGAACGCAACAAGAGCCGCAAAAGAAGAAGGCATCGTCCCCGGCGGCGGTGTAGCGCTTTTGAGGGTAATGCAGGAGCTTGAAAAGAACATCAACACCTGCGGTTATGCTACGGACGACGAAAAAGTAGGTTACAGAATCCTGCTCGATGCTTTGCACATTCCTTTGAAGCAAATCGCTGAAAATGCTGGCGACAAAGGCGATGTTGTTGTTGAACATGTTAAAAAACTCCCTCAAAACGAAGGTTTTGACGCGTTGAAAAACGAATATGTCGACATGTTCAAAGAAGGCATCGTCGATCCGGCAAAAGTTACGCGTTCAGCGCTCGAAAATGCTGTTTCAGTGGCTTCAATGCTTCTTACAACGGAAGCTGCGGTTGTTGATATTCCGTCAAAAGAAGCTCCCGCAATGCCTCCGATGGGTGGCGGAATGGGCGGAATGATGTAATTTCGCCAAAACGGCAAGAAACTTATTAAGAGGAGGGCCTATTTTCAAGGCTCTCCTTTTTTAATCAAAAAAAACGATAAATTCACCGGCGATATATAAAAATTATTTCTTTTTGTAAATTATCCGCGAGAATTAGTTCGCTAGGCTTATAATTTTCCGTAATTTGTGATATAACTAACATATAATCAGGCATTTTATATATAGAATTTAGTAAAAAGCGTCAAGGCGCAAAGGAGAGAAACTTTATGACAGTAGGTCAATTCGTATTCATGCTGCACTCGCACCTGCCGTATTACAGAAAAGCCGGCATGTGGCCTTTTGGGGAAGAAAACCTTTATGAGTGCATGGCAGAAACCTATGTTCCGCTGCTCAATGCGATTTCGGAACTTTACGAAGAAGAAGGCATAAAAGCCAAGCTGACAGTGGGAATTACCCCGATTTTGGCTGAACAGTTGAATGACGAGCACTTAAAAGAGGGCTTTATAAAGTACCTGGATACGCGTATTGCCGCAATTTCAAAGGATTTGGAAAGATATCCCGACCCTGAGGTCGCTCATTCACAGCATTTGAAATATCTTGCTAAATACTATTTTGACTGGTTTAATCACATCAAAGACAGCTTTATAAATAAATATAACAAGGATTTGATAGCCGGATTTAAGAAATATCAGGACTTAGGCTGCATAGAAATTACAACATCGGCCGCTACGCACGGTTTTTCACCGCTTCTTGCGACTGATACAAACCTCAATGCACAGTTCAAAATCGGTTCTGACACGACAAAACGTCTTTTCGGCAAAAAAGCTAAAGGCTGCTGGCTGCCTGAATGCGCATACAGACAGGGCTACGAATTTATAGGCAAGGACGGCAAGAAAAAATGGCGTCCTGCGATTGAAGTTACGCTCCAAAACAACGATATTGAGTACTTTTTCACGGAATCGCACGTTATTGAGGGCGGAAATTCTATCGGAAACCGCCGCGTAATCGGTGTTTACGGGAATATTGAATACATCCCGCTTCCGGAGCGCGAGCCTACGGGATATGACACTTATTCGGCCTACTGGCTCCCTGATGCGCAGGTGGCTGTTATGGGAAGAAACGACAGAGCCGGATTCCAGGTCTGGTCGGCTGCTGACGGGTACCCGGGCGACGGATGTTACAGAGAATTCCACAAAAAAGATGACAAATCCGGTGCACACTATTGGAGAATCACTTCTTCAACAACCGATTTGGGCGACAAAATGCTCTATGACCCGGTTCTTGCGATGTCGCAGGTAAATCTCAACTCGGATCACTACACAACCCTGATTTATCACCTGTTGAACGATTACAAAATCACTCATTACGACAAACAGGGGCTTGTGATGGTTTCGTTTGATACGGAATTATTCGGCCACTGGTGGTTTGAGGGTGTTGAATTCATAAAACAGGTCATCAGAAAGTTCAACAACTACCTGCCGCAGGTTGAAAGAATGACAGCCGGCGAATATCTGGCTGCTCATCCGCCGACCGAAGCAATTCAGATTCCTGAATCCTCATGGGGCCAGGGCGGACATTTTTATGTATGGCAAAACCACCTTACGGAATGGATGTGGCCCATTATTCACGGATGTGAAAAACGTATTATTGATATTGTGTCAAAATACGAACAAATCCCTGAGGACAAGCTTCTTCACAGGGCGCTGAACCAGCTTGCGAGAGAAAATCTTCTTTTGCAAAGCTCGGATTGGCCGTTCCTCATCACAACATGGCAGGCAAAGGATTACGCAACCGACAGATTCAGAGAACATGTTGAAAGATTTGAAACGATTGCAGATATGATTGAATCCGGAAATATCGATGACAACAAACTGAAAGAAATCGAATCTATCGACAACTGCTTCCCTGTAATCGATTATAGGGCGTATCTGCCGATTGAGGAGGGCAAAATTCCTCAGCAGGAAGAAAAATTGAAACCGTTGTATCAATAAATTAACGAAAAAGGGGCAATTTAATTGCTCCTTTTTTATTTTGCGTGTTTTTTGCGGTTGGATAAGATTTTTACAGGCGGCAACGCTAGATACAGGGCGATTTTTCGGGTTTTTGTACAAAATTTTTCTTGATCTGTTGTTATTTGCGAAAAAATTAACAAAAAATCGGATGGAAATTGTAATACTAGTTCTTTTTTGGTACATTCCTAGTGGGGATGAATTAATACTCCGCGAGGTTAAAAAATGAAATTTACAATCGAAGAAATCGTCCGTGCAACAGGCGCGCAAATCCTTAAATGCGTGAACAATTCCGGCGTTTTCAGAATTTCCACAGACACAAGAACCATTGAATATACGGATTTGTTTTTGCCGTTGTCGGGTGAGAATTTTGACGGGCATGATTTTATTGATAAAGCAGTTGAAAAAGGCGCAAGAGGCTTTTTTACGGCAAAAAAAGAGATAACTAACCCTGATGCCAAAATAATTCTTTATGCGGAGGATCCGCTAAAGGCGTATTTGAGGCTTGCGAGGTACTGCCGCAGAAAGTATAACCCCGTAACGATTGCGATTACGGGAAGTTCCGGAAAAACGACCACAAAAGAAATGATGGCGTCGGTCATGGAACAGGGTTTTAGGACGCACAAATCAAAACTCAATCATAACAACGAAATCGGCATGGCCGAAACCATTCTTTCAATGCCCGAAAACACGGAGGTGCTTGTTCTTGAGATGGGAATGCGCGCAAGAGGCGAAATTGAGCTCTTGTCGAAATATGCGGAGCCGGATATCGGCGTGATTGTGAACACGGGTACTGCGCATATCGGCAGGCTCGGTTCCGTGGAAAATATTGCCCGCGCAAAATGCGAAATCGGTGCTTATCTGCATGAGGAGGGCGTTTTAATCGCTAAAAACAGCGATTTGATAAAAAAATTCAACACATATAAGGGCAAAACGATTTACACCGGGCTGGATTCGCCATATTTGGAGATTTTGGACAGAAAAATAGATTCTTCGGTCTTTTCTTACAGGGGAAAACGCTTCAAACTCAACGTTGAGGGCGATTACAACATTGAAAACGCTCTTTTTGTAATCGAAGCGGCAATCCAATTCGGCATGCAGTACGAAAAAGTGGCAAAAGGGCTCGAAAATTATTCTCCAATCGGCCAAAGATGGGAAATTCAATCGATAAAAGGCCTCAAAATCATAAATGACAGCTACAACGCAAATCCTGATTCCATGAAAGCAGCGATAAAAGCCTTTTTGAGCCTTTATGGCGGCAAAAAAGCCCTGGTTTTGGGCAATATGGGCGAGCTCGGAAAGGACGAAATCAAATATCATGAAGAAATCGGTGAATTTATAAAAGAAAATGCAAAAGAAAAAGTTACAATAATCACAATCGGCGAACTTGCGCGCCATATCGGCGAAAAGACCGGTTTGGATTTTGTAAATTTTTCAAAAAATGAAGACGCCGCAAAATATATATTGGAAAATATCCCTGAAAGTACTACAATACTATTTAAAGCTTCACGTTCCATGAAGTTTGAGCAGATAATTGAGGAGTTAAAGAAAGAATGATTTTAGTTCCCGTTGCGGCATTGATAGCATTTGTACTTTCACTGCTTCTGGGCGTTGCGTATATAGATTTTTTGAAAAAAAAGATGCTGAACCAGTACGTTCTGGAAGAAGCACCGGAGCGGCATAAGGAAAAAAGCGGAACTCCGACAACCGGCGGATTTTTTATTGTGCTTTCGTCGTTGATTGCGGCGATAGTTGCGCTTTTTATGGCCCAAAAAACTTCTCCCGGCGCGTTTTTGCTTTTGATTACTTATGTGTTTTTCATGTTTGCCGGATTTCAGGACGATCTTCAAAAAATTTCAAAACATCAGAACAAAGGGATTTCTGCAAGAAGAAAACTGTTCTTGCAAATTGCAATTTCCTTGCTGCCGGTGCTTTTTGTCACAATCAGCGGAAGAACTTTTTTGACATTTGGCGATTATACCCTGAATTTGGGATGGTTTTATCCGGTTTTTGGCATGTTTTTGATTGCCGGGGTGTCGAATGCGGTGAATTTGACTGACGGGCTCGACGGGCTGGCCGCTTCGAACATGGTAATCTCTTTGACCGCCCTGGTTTTGATAAATCTCATAATGGGAAACGTTGATATTGCAATAATTTGTGCTGCAATCGCCGGAGCTTGCCTCGGTTTTCTTTATTTTAACAAATATCCGGCAAAAGTTTTTATGGGTGATACCGGTTCGTTGGCATTGGGCGGAGTTTTGGGCACAATTGCGGTCATGGGCAAGTTTGAGCTCTGGCTAATCCCCATCGGAATCGTTTTTTTGTGCGAAACGCTTTCCGTTATCCTCCAGGTTACGAGCTACAAATTAACCGGCAAAAGAATTTTCAAAATGTCGCCGATTCATCATCATTTTGAGCTTTGCGGATGGAGCGAAAAGAAGATTGTGTTTGTGTTTTCACTTATAACGCTTATTTTTTGCACGGGCGCGGTGCTTCTTTTCTGGAAATTGAACGGATAGCGGATTTTAGGCAGGGATAAAATGAAACGAAAATGGTTTGATAAAAAAGTTTTAATCTTAGGGCTTTCAAAAAGCGGAACCGCTGCGGCAAAGTACCTTGCTTCACGCGGCGCGGAGTGTTTTATAACCGAAAAAAAAGAAGCTGATGAAAAAATGCGCGAATCAGCGGCAGAACTTGAAAAAATCGGGATAAAAACGGAATTTGGCGCTCACAGCGAGGAGTTCCTCGACGGAGCCTATACAGCGGTCACGAGTCCGGGCATTCCTCCGCATTCTGAAATTTTTCAGCGCCTGAAAGAGAAAAATATCCCGGTAATCAGCGAAATTGAGCTCGCTTATACAGAAACTTCGACGCCTTTTGTCGCAATTACCGGCACAAACGGCAAAACAACAACGACCATGCTCACCTCCGCGATTCTGGAAACGGAATTGAAAGCGCCTGCTTGCGGAAACATCGGAATTCCGCCCTGTTCGCTTCTGGATGGAGAAAATGACTATTTTGTCTGCGAAATGAGCTCGTTTCAGATTGAAACCAGCCGCGGGTTCCGTCCGCAGATTGCCGTATGGATGAATTTTACGCCTGATCACATTGATTGGCATGGCGGGCTTGAAAATTACTTTAAAGCAAAGGCAAAATTGTTCGCGCCCGAAAAAAGACCGGCTTTTGCGGTTTTTAGCGCGCTCGATGAGCGGGTTTTTGAGTTCGGGCAGAATTATCCGGGCGAAAAATTCTTTTTTGGCAGGGAATTTGATAAAAATTGCGCCTACATAAAGGAAAATGCGATTTATTTCAAGCGTTCTGCGGAAGAAAGAATCATCGGGCTCGACGAAATACAGCTTGTCGGAAACCATAACTACCAAAACGTCATGGCGGCCGTAATCTGCGCAAAAATCATCGGCATAAGTAACGAAAATATCGCAAATGCCGTAAGAAATTTTGCACCGCCCGAGCACAGGTGCGAATATGTCGGCGAAATCAACGGAAAACTCGTCTACAACGACTCAAAAGCGACAAACCCGGAGGCGTCAATATTTGCGCTGAAATCATTCGGCGGAAAAACCGTTACGCTCATCGCCGGAGGACGCGACAAAAACACGGATTTGACCGAAATGTGCAATGTCATGAAAGAAACGGTCAACGATGTCGTCCTTTTGGGCGAGGCGGCCGACCGTTTTGAGGCTGAATTCAGGAAAAACGGCTTTAACAACATTCACAGGGCGAATAGCTTTGAAAATGCCGTGGATATTGCTTTTTCGCTCGAAAATCAGGTGATTTTGCTCTCGCCTGCATGCGCAAGTTTCGATATGTTCTCGGGATATGAAGAACGGGGAAAGGTTTTTAAGGAATATGCCTTATCAAAGAAGCAGACAGCCTAAAAAATACATAGTTCCGCCTGATTACGTTCTGTCGCCGCCCGACAAAACGCTGATTATCGTGGTTGCGTTTCTTGTTGTTATCGGTTTGATGGCGATATTCAGCGCCGGCGCCCCAAAATGCATGGAAGAGGGCATAAATCCCGCATCATTTGCGCTAAAACAGTTTGCGTACATGATTGTGGGCATTTTCGGCATGAAATGGCTGATGAACTTCGATTATAAAAAACTCAAGGACTGGGCGGTGCCGTTTGCGTGGTTTGTGATAATAATGCTTGCGCTGGTTGATTTTACGCCTCTAGGTGTTGTTGTAAACGGCGCAAAACGCTGGATTGTGCTCGGGCCGATTCAGTTTCAGCCGTCTGAGATGACAAAACTCGCGGTTATTATGCTTTTGTCCAACGCTTTTTACCGCGACGGGCGGATTTTCAGCAGTTCAAAGATTATGCGGTATTTTTTGCCGATTTTGCTGATGATTTTCCTTGTTTACAAGCAGCCGAACCTCAGTATGGTTATTTTGCTGATGATTATTTCGATGGTGATGTATCTGAGCGTTGCGGGCTCGATAAAACAGATGATAACCTTTGCGCTTGCGGGAATCGGGGCTTTTGGCGCCGGGGCTTTGCTGTTCGGGCAAAAACTTTTGCACGGATATCAAATGCAGCGTATCCAAATCTGGCTGAATCCGCAATCTGACCCTTACGGCGCGGGATATAACATTATCCAGTCGCTTTTGGCATTTGCTGCGGGCGGATTTTGGGGTGTGGGCTACGGAAGTTCAAAACAAAAGCTCGCATGGCTTCCTGAGGGACATACGGACTTTATTTTTGCCGTGATTGCCGAAGAACTCGGGTTTTTGGGGTGCTTTTTCATAATCGGGCTGTTCTGGACATTCATCCATCGCGGGATAATCATCTCCTCAAGGGCCGGTGATATGTTCGGAAAGCTCATGGCGGTCGGGATTACGCTGTCTATCGGGTTTCAGGCGTTTATTAACATGAGCGTTTCGAGTTCGCTCATCCCGGCGACGGGCGTTCCGCTTCCGTTTATCAGCTATGGCGGAACTTCGCTTATTGTTTCAATGTGTATGGTCGGCATACTTTTGAATATTTCGAAAAAAAGAATCAAAAAAATTAAGGTATACGGAAATGAACGAATCTAACCCCCAAAAAACCGTTTTTGTGACCGGAGGAGGCACGGGCGGGCATATTTATCCCGCAATCGCAACTGCCAACGCCCTGCGCGAAGCCGGATGCCGGATATTTTATGTCGGGAATCCGAAAAACCTCGAAAAAGAGATTGCTCAAAAAGAGGGGTTTGATTTTCTTGAGGTAGATATCTCCGGAATGCCTCGCAGAGCGGATTTCTGCGTTTTTAAATGGATGTGGAAGCTTTTTGCCGCAACTGTGAAAGCCATGGGTTACATTTTTAAATATAAGCCGGATATGGTTTTCGGCACGGGCGGATATGTGAGCGCGCCGGCTCTTTTTGCGGCGGTTTTGACCCGTACGCCCTTTGCGACGCACGATTGCGATGCAGCTCCCGGAATTGTGTCGAAAACTGTTGCGCCTTTTGCAAAATTCGTTTCGCTCGCGTTTGAAAACTCAAAAAAGTTCGTGAAAACAAAAAACGCGGTCTGTTTTGGCAATCCTGTGCGAAAAGAATTCGCCTCTTGCGACAAAAATTCGGCAAGAGCGGAGCTGAATATTTTAAACAAGCCGACTCTGGTCGTCATGGGCGGTTCTCAGGGGGCGAAGACCTTGAACAAGGCGCTTGTTTATACGCTTGAGGATTTGTTAAAAGAATTTGACATTCAGATTATTCATCAGACGGGCAAAAAAAATTACGATGAAACAATTGAGATGCTTGAAAAAATTTATCCTGCGTACAAGGAGAATAACAGCTACATTGTGCGGCCGTATTTTGACAGAATGTTTACAGCGCTGATTGCGTCGGATATTGCGCTTGCGCGGGCGGGTTCTTTGAGCATTTCCGAGCTTTGTTGTGCGGGAGTTGCGCCGATTTTGGTTCCGTATCCTTATGCGGCGGCCGATCATCAGCGGAAAAACGCCCGCGAGATGGAAAAACAGCATGCGGCGATTTATCTTGAAGACAGGGACTGCAACAGTGCAAATCTTTATAAAATTTTGAGAGATTTGTTGAATAGCCCGCAAGAATTGTCCGATTTGCAAAATAATGCCAAAAAACTCGCAAAACCTTATGCGGCAAAAGAAATAACCGCTAAAATTTTAAATATTATAAATTATTAAGGGATTGAAACATTAATTTAAAGTGATATAATGAAGTTACGGGAAAGTATTTTGAAAGGAGAAGAAGAAGATGCGTTTAGGTGCAGTTACAAACGGGATTCATACATGCCAGCCTTTGAGATTCGGAAAAGCTGAGCAGCAACAGCCAAAAACGCCTGCGCAATACGAAAAAGAAATTGCGGTTCTCCAGAAAAAATACGAAACAGCCTGCATGTTCGCTGCACAGCCGCAAGCGGTTGATCAGTTTGTAAAAAGTGCGAAAAAATCATAATTTTGGACAAAAAATAACGAAAGATGGGGTAAACTTATCCCATCTTTTTTTGTGTTTAAAAATTGCCCTGTTGGCGGGG
>CALUPP010000067.1 GCA_944322685.1 Candidatus Gastranaerophilales bacterium | reverse complement strand
TGCGGCTTGATTAATATTTATTGTGTTCTATAAGCTTTCCGGCCCCGTTGTAGTACCAGCTTTCCTGAACTTCTACGCCTTTATATCCCGGTTCACCCTCAAGGCCCCATTTTTTCCTGCTTGTGAGTACATATTTACCGTCGCTGTTTTTGGTGTATTCTGAGCTTGTCCAGCAGCCGTTTTCATAGGTTAAACGGCAATAAATTTAGATTTTTCAATGCAGTCCAAACTTTCAGCCAACATTAACCTTGCGCAAGGGCTTAATTTTGAGTCAAAAACAACAAAAATGACCAATTTCTCCAATTAAATCGGATTTTCAACCCAACAAGAAACAAAAACAGCACACAATTCCCCAAAAGTTCGCCGAAAAGTCAAAATTTAAGAACGTAAAAGCGGCTTTAGCCCGTTCCGGTCTTAAATTTTGACTTTTTGGCGAACGCCGCCGCACTCCCCTCAAATACCCCGCGCAAAATCGCACGCCACCGGACATCCGGCGAAATTCCCGTAAAATCTCCGCACGCCGCCCTCAAAATCAATGCACATCAATATGCTGGGTATTATTTTTCTTGTAAACATAGGCTAGAATCTCCGCAACCGCAACATAAAGGTCAGCGGGGATAACGCTGTCGACTTTTACAAGCTTGTAAAGCGCCCTGGCAAGCGGTTTGTTGACAACAATCGGCACATTGTTGGCTCTGGCGATTTCCCTGATTTTAAAAGCCATAAAATCTACGCCCTTTGCGACGACCATGGGCGCCGGAGCCTTGGATTTGTCATATTTTATCGCAACAGAATAGTGAGTTGGGTTCGCAACGACGACATCGGCCTGGGGAACGGCATTCATCATTTTTTGACGCATAATTTGCATCTGCGCAGAGCGGATTTTCGCCTTTATCATCGGATCCCCTTCGGTGTTTTTAAATTCGTCCTTGACCTCTTGTTTTGTCATTTTTATTGACTTTTCGTACTCATAGGTCTGGTATTTTTTGTCAATAAACCCGATAACCAGCATCGCAAGGCACATGCTGATGACCATGTGCACCAAAATGCTCCCTAAAACCGCAAAAGCCGTATCCAAATCAGCTCCGACAAGCCCGTAAAGCTCATCTTTTCTGGAATTCAGCACATTAAAACCCACATAGCCGACAACACCCATTTTTAAAAGCGATTTTGTCATCTCAACAAGGTTTTTCACCTCAAATGGGTTCAAAATCTTGCGCAAACCTTGCATAATCTGCTCTCCGGAGAATTTGTCGAGCTTTGGTTTAATTTTTTCAATAGCAAAAAGCGGCCCGACCTGAATTCTGATGATAGTGGCCGTAATCAAGGCCAGAGCGACCAAAAAAGGTATCAAAATTTCGCCGGAAATCTTTGCAAAAGGTGCCAGAATCGCAAGAATATTGTCGGTTTCAATCTGATCGGGCTTTATGTGCGTAAAAGTGTATCTTGCGAGGTTTTTCATCTTTTCAAGCATCATAGGCATAAGCCCGATTAACAACCCAACACCCGAAGTCAGCACCAAAGACGAAGTCATATCCTGACTTCGGGCGATATTACCCTTTTTTCGCTCGTCCTCCCGCCGCTTGGGAGTTGCGTCTTCAGTTCTTTCTGCTGCCTGGCTCATTTTCCCTCATAATTGCTACATCATTTCAATAATACCCTGAAAATACGACTGAATCGTGTTTGACAAATACGTCGCCGTCGGTGATATGAACATGAGTATCAAAATTACCCCGATATAGATTTTGAAAGGTATTGCGACCATAAAAATGTTCATCTGGGGCATCATTTTCGACATAAACCCCATCAACACCTCTGATACAAACATAACACAGAAAACCGGCAAAATCATGCTTATTGCAATAAAAAACATCTGCCCGCTCAGATGAAGAATATTTTCAACAACTCCGCCGGTGAAAACAAAGTCCAACCCGGGCGGAAAAGCCGTATAACTCTTGTAAATCGCCGCAAAAAGCCACTGATGCGCGTTCAAGGCAATAAAAACGAACGATGCAAGGATAATAAACATCTGCGAGAGAATCGGAGAGCTTGCGCCCGTCACGGGGTCAAGAATCTGGCTCATCGAAATCCCGATTTGGATGCTGATAAACTCACCGGAAATCTGCACAGCCGCAAAAATCAGGTTCATAACAAAACCAATCATAAATCCGACCGCAAATTCCCGCAAAAGATAGATAAAAAGCCCCGGAAAATCCGTAGGAAGCACAAAATTCATCGTTGACGAAATCATAGGAAAAAGAATGAACGCAACGAGCGCGCTGAGCCAGATTTTCACCTGCTCGGGCATCGGATAATGCGAAAAAAGAGGCGCAGAAGCAATCATTCCGCCGATTCGCGTAAAAACGATTACAAAAATAACGATATTTCTCGGTGATAGCAGTGTCAGCAAATCAGGCTGCATTCGTTGTCCTCTAATGTATTATTGTCTGTATATAATTAAACAGCTCGTTCGTTTTTTCCACAAAAATATTCAACATCCACGGCATCAGCACGATTAGTGTGATGATTCCGGCGATGATTTTCGGCACAAAGGTCAATGTCGATTCCTGAATCTGTGTTACGGCCTGAAATATGCTTATCACGAGCCCCACAACCATGCTTATAACAAGCACCGGCGTCGAAAGCAGCAGAATCATTATGAATACGTTTTGTATAATTGTCAGAAATTGGGTATCTTCCATTATTTTTCCCTTAAATTTAAGTAATAAAGCCCTCTAAAAGCGTTTTTGTAATCAAATACCACCCGTCAATCATGACAAAAAGTATAAGCTTGAACGGAGTGGCAACGGTCGCAGGCGGCAAAAACAGCATACCCATTGAAACCAGGATACTTGCGACCACAATATCGATTACAAGAAACGGCATAAAGATAATAAAGCCGATTTTGAATGCCGTTTTCAATTCGCTGATAACAAAAGCCGGAATCAGCGTATAAGTCGGGACATCTTTCCAGTTTTTCGGTTTTTCAATCTTTGCCATGCTCAAAAACAGCCCGAGCTCCTTTTCTTCGGTATGTTTTATCATAAATTCGCGCATTGGCTCAATCCCACGCTCGAGCGCGGCCTGCTGGGTAATTTGATTTTTCATATAAGGCTGAATTGCGGTTTCGTTCATTTTATTAAAGGTCGGAGCCATGACAAAAAACGTCAAAATCAGCGCCAATCCCGCAAGAACCTGGTTCGGAGGAAGCGAAGCAAGCCCGATTGCCTGCCTGGTAAGCGCAAGTACGATAATTATGCGGATAAACGCCGTTGT
Source organism: Candidatus Gastranaerophilales bacterium (assembly GCA_944322685.1). GTDB lineage: Bacteria > Cyanobacteriota > Vampirovibrionia > Gastranaerophilales > Gastranaerophilaceae > Spyradomonas. The sequence continues at coordinate 2,081 of CALUPP010000067.1, read as the reverse complement.
CATGATAAAAATGCTCGGCGCGAGCGTCAAAATCGTCAAAAGAACGAGAATTTGAACGCCCTGAGTGAACTCCTGCGGGGTGTTTGTGTTCCCCATTCCGACGGTTATTGTCGGAAACGCAACCGCCGCTTGAACCGCCGCTTTTTGAAAGAAAAACACGGCAAATACGCTCAACAGCTTTATAAATGTTTTGAAAATACGCATTTTAGCCTCATAGATGATAGATACTCAATTAATATTCTATCCGACAACGCAAATTCAAGCCAGTTCTTAAACAAACTTCACTTTTTACACAAAGAATGTGAATTATCTTTTATTTTTCCGTGCCGAAAAACCCGCCCTTGCGGGTAGGGTTTTAAGGCACTCCAAAATAAAATATAATTCCCACCCCCAAAAAGCCTGCAAAGTAAAAAGAATAGAATATTGATTTTTCGACGCCTATGAGCGCAGCGAATCGAGCTGGAAAAATTAATATTCTATTCTTTTTACGCCCGCACAAAATAATCCACCGGCCAACAATCATGGTAAAATAATTTTATGGAAGAAATGAACATAAAAGGCTGCGCGCACCTTGGGGACGCGGTTTATGAGCTTTATATAAGGGAAAAAATCATCTACAAAACGCCCAATCTTGCGCGATTGCACAAACTCAACACAAATCTTGTAAATGCAGCTTATCAGCGTGATTTGCTGGAGTTTCTGGAGCCTTATTTGAACGAAAACGAAAAAGAAATCGTAAGACGGGGCCGAAATATCCCATCATCTTCCGCACGAAGAATAAATCAATCGCTCCATCGCATCGCAACGGGATTTGAGGCGCTTATCGGGCACCTTTATTTGTACAATAAAGAGCGTTTGGATGAAATTTTCAGGATTGCGGACGAAAAAATCAACGCCGACATGTTGTAATTTAAGTTTTTACCGCTATAATAGTTGTACTCACACCATCCTCAATGCAGATTAAAAATGCATTATGAAAGGAAAAAACAATGGCAAACATTAAGTCAGCTAAAAAAAGAGTATTAATTGCAGAAAGAAACAGACAAAAAAACGTTGCTGTAAAATCTGAAATCAAAACTGCAATCAGAAAAACCCTTGAATTAGCTCAAGCCAAAAATGACGCAGAATTGAAACCCGCTTTGAGCCACGCATACAAACTGTGCGACAAAGCTGTTTCTAAAGGTGTTTTGCACAAAAACACGGCTGCGAGAAAAAAATCAAGATTAACGCTTGCAGTTAATAAATTGCTCGCAAAATAACCTGATTTTTTGTAAAAATTAAAGCCCTTTTTCGAAAGAAAAGGGGCTTTTTTAGATTATTTTAGGCTTTTTTAAAGAAAATCGGGACAAGCGTATGGATATGGATTTTACTTTGGAGTGACTATGGGGGAGGACTCAAAGATTTAAAAACATAATTTCCAACATCGCAAGTCCGGAGGAATCGGAACGTAAAAGTAAAATCCATACCCGTACACGGCAAAACCGGCAAAGTGTCCCATTCCCCTTTAAACAGAACACGATTAAATCCTGTTTTAATTGCAACAAGGCAAAAAAAAGCGTATAATTGTACCCACACAGTTAAAAGAAAGAGGTCTTTATGAATGTTACGGTAGCAAAAGGACTATTAGAAGAAACAAAGGCTAATGTGCTCGTTGTGAACCTGTTTGAGGGCGTAAAAGTCCCCGCGGGCGCAACAGGAGCTATTGATATCGCGCTCGGGGGGCTCATCTCCGACTATGTAATCGCAAAAGAGGGGTTCGACGGAAAATTTGGCTCCATGTACGTTCTTCCGACGTTCGGAAAAATCCCTGCGGAAAAAATTATCATAGCAGGTATGGGAAAAAGCAAAGATTTCACGCTGAACAAGCTTAGAGAGCTTTCCGCAAAAATCGTGAAAAAATGCTCAAAGCTCCCTAACGCAAAAAAAGTCGTTTCTATCCTTCATGGCGCCGGAATCGGCGGATATGACCCGCAAATCTGCGCCCAAATGATTACAGAAGGCGCAATGATTGGCGGTTACAAGTTCGACAAGTACAAATCCGACAAAAAACAGAAAAAAATCGACGAATTTGTTATCGTTGA
>CALUPP010000066.1 GCA_944322685.1 Candidatus Gastranaerophilales bacterium | reverse complement strand
AAGGAGTTCCCATGAGCATTGAACCTGTCGGCCGCGCTAATTCTCGATTGTATAAAGAAGAATTGGCTAAACTGATAAATGAAAACATAAATATTGATCCGGCGCAAACCCGCTCGAATCTTGAAAGTTTTAGTATTTCGCCGGATGAGGAAAGCGAAATTGATGAAAATCTTGATTTAAATTTAAAAAATCCGCAATTACTCAACCCGCCGAATGCGGATGATGATATTAATGCAGATTATCAGCCGCAAACGCTAACGCCCTCTAATAAGCCGTCCGGAGCCGGTATGAATCCGTCAAATCTTCAATTACTCAATCCCCCGAATACGGATGAAGAAGATATTAGGGCGGATTATCAGCCGCAAACCTTAACATCGCAGCCAACTCCCGAACAGTCGCCTGAAACAAGAGCTGATGTGGACAAATCTCTACATGATAAACAATTTAGAGAAGCTGATTCGGTCTATTTTTCAGAACCGGCCGATGCTGATGTATCTTTGCAGGATGATAAATTTAGAAATGCAGACAAAATCCCGTCTTCCGGGCTGAGCGGTGCCGACGTATTCCTTAGAAACAAGCTGTCAGGCAAAGATATCCGTGAATACATTGACGCAGCTATTCAAGATGGCTCCAACCGCTTTCAATAGCTAATCAACCAGTAAAAAAGCCCGTCTTTAACGGGCTTTTTTGTATTTAGTTTAAAATTCTTACCCCGGCACCGCTGCCAATGTTCTTGTTATTGTAATATCCGCCGGTATTGCCCATGTAATAGTCCTGCATTCCTATTCCGTTTCCCGGGTGGTATTGATTGTATCCCCCGAATTGCGAGTATGGATCATACATTGACGGTGTAAAGCCCGTCATCGTCCCCATTCCGAAACCGCCCGCAACATAGTCAAGAAATTTCCCTAAAAACGATTGGCGCTGCATTCTTGGCGAGCCGTAATAGTTCGGCGTAAATGCTGAGTTTCTAGCAGCAATTTCCGGGTAGGTATTGTAATGTTTTGCCGCAGTTTTGACGGTTTTGAAACGCTGTTTCAGGTTTCCTCCCTGCATTGCGCCTAGCATTTCCTTTTCGAGCCTTGTGATTCTTGTGTCCGTGTCATCTTGCGGAAATATCCGGCCAAAAACTCTGCGTTCAAGCTTTGCAAGGTCGTTTGACGAAATTCCGTACATCAGCCCCTCATCAACGTTCGAAAGGATGTTGTCCATCCTGCTTGCGAGCGGCAATCCCGAGAATTTGCGCCTGAACATCCTTTGTTCAATCCTGTTTAGCCGGTTGTAAATGTCCTCGCGCTCGTATGTCCGTCGAAACAGGATGCTTTCAACCTGCGAAATTTTCGGATAGTTTTCATATTGGTTGCGCTGGCTGAGCCTTTGTGCTGTTGTCGGTACGGGAAGCTGGCTGACCGGCTGAAGCGGTTGAAATGTCGTTACTTTGTATGCAAATGCCTCATTCGCTGCAAACAGCAGAAAAATTGCCAGAAATATCATACTGCGCATAACTTTATCCTCATTTTTAATGCTCTTTTAAACATTAAAATGAATCTGCGCGCAAAACATTAGCCGTTTGTGTTCGCAAATGGGTTAATTTGCGTCGCGCAAAAGCTGCAATGTCGCATTTACCTCATGCGAAAAATACTCAACCTGCCGTTGAATGCTTTCTTTGCTGTAAATTTGTCCCTCATTTTGATAAGTTAAATATTTCAGATAAATCTGCGCCTCGCAGCGCAAAGTCGCAACTGCCCTGGCTTGCGCGGAAAGTTCCTGAATTTTTTTGAACGATATATAAAAACGTTCGGGTTTGTCCGCGTATTTTTCCGTTAAATAATCCGCATGGTCGATAATCGAGCTCGCTATTGCGTTGAATTTTTGCACATCGCCCTGATTTGCTATGCATTTTTGCATTTTTTCCAAAATTGGGATGATGTCGTTGATATCGTTGAGATATGGCGAAGTTTTGTCCTTTTTCAGAATAATATCAATATAAACAGGGTTGCTTCTGGGCGACGGAGTGAGTTTTGACGGCGCATCAAGCTCATCAGCAGGGGTAAAAAGCTGATCCGTAACCGCCGGAGTCGTTTTTAGATGCTCAAATTGCGGTTCAATCTTCGGCAAAGAACCTTTATACCCCGAACCGGAAAATAAAATTGTGCACAGAACTATACCTATTATTCTTTTCATAACTTTATTATAACGAAATATTTTGCCGAGTCATTCTTCGGATAATGGATTTTTTGTTGGCGTGATTTCCTTGTTTTCGCGTTTGTTTATCAAATTTTTTGGTAAATGCGTGAGTTGGGCTTTGTTTTTTGCTCAAAATGCGTCGAATTTACCACATCTCGCTTTTTGCGCTGGGTTTGTTCTTTTGTTTTGAGAAAAATTAGGGATGATTGTTGAAATTGCGCAAAATGGGGCGGATTTTCCTTTTTCGTTCCGATTCCCCCGCCGGAAGTTCGCTTAATGCATGATTTTGAGGTAAAAAGCCGGCTCCTCCATAGTCACTGCAAAGAAAAATCTGCCCCATTTTGCTTTTGGCACTGGATTGGGCTTTTTTTGTTGGAAAAATAGGTGAGGTTGTTGAAATTTGTTGAAATTTGTGAAATTTTCGCAAAATGAGCCAAATTTTTCTTTTCCGTTCCGATTCCCCCGCCGGAAGTTCAGCTAGTGCGTGATTTTAAGGTAAAAAGCCGGCTCCTCCATAGTCACTGCAAAGAAAAATCTGCCCCATTTTGCTTTTGGCGCTGGATTTTGTTTTTTTGTTGGAAAAATGTGTGAGGTTGTTGAAATTTGTGCAAAATTTGCCCCATTTGCTTTGCGCGTTGGGGTAAAAGTGAGCAAAAAGTAAAAAAACGGTGAAAATAAAAAAAATAATTAACTTTTGACAACAATAACCGCGCGGGCTATCATTTTGAAATGAACTTGTTTGATGAACTTGAAAAATCTAATAAACAAATCCCCCTCGCCGAAATATTGCGTCCGAAAACCATTGAAGAATACCTCGGCCAAGGGCAAATTGTGGGCGAAAATGCGGCTTTTATGAACCTTTTGCGCTCAGGACGCCTGTTTTCCTGCATTTTTTGGGGGCCGCCGGGCTGCGGAAAAACTACGCTTGCGCGCCTCATTGCAAAAAATACAAATAGCGCTTTTCTTGAGCTCAGCGCAGTTTCTTCCGGCATAAAAGATATAAAAGATGCGGTTGAAGCTGCAAAAGAATCGCTCAGGTACAACAAAAAAACAATACTTTTTATCGATGAAATTCACCGTTACAGCAAAACACAGCAGGATGCACTTTTGCCGCACCTTGAAAACGGTACGCTCTATCTTGTAGGCTCAACTACCGAAAATCCGTCCTTTCAGGTGGTTCCTGCGTTGATTTCCCGCGTCCAGGTGATTAGATTAAACCCGATTGACGACGAAAACATTCTGAATATCGTAAAAAAGGGCTTTGAATACCTTTCAAAACAACACGGCGTGATTACAACAACAAATGAAATACTCGAATATATCGTAAGATACGCCCGAGGCGACGCGCGGCTTGCTTTGAACCTTGTTGAAAATGCATTTTTTGCTGCGGATGTAAAGGACGGAAAAAGGCACCTTTCTCTCGAAATTCTTGAGGGCTTGGCCCAGGAAAAGCGGATTCAATACGCCCGTCAGGAACATTATGACTGCGCGTCGGCTTTTCAAAAGAGTTTGCGTGGTTCTGACAAAAATGCGGCAATTTATTGGCTCGCAAAAATGATTGTAGCCGGCGAAGACCCCCGTTTTATCGCAAGAAGGCTTATAGTTTGTGCGGCTGAAGATGTCGGCAATGCGGATCCGATGGCGCTCGTCGTTGCGATGAACGCATATCGGGCTGTTGAGCTCGTAGGTCTGCCCGAAGGCCGGATTCCGCTCGCTCAGGCCGTTGAATACGTTGCTTGCGCGCCAAAATCTAACCGGGCAGTCTGCGCGGTTGATTCTGCGATTTCTGATATTTCAAGCGGGCTGGATTTTCCGCCTCCTATGCATTTACGCGATGCGCACTACAAAGATGCTCAAAAATACGGTTTTGGCAAAGGCTATATCTATACCCATGACAATCCCGATGCAAAACAGCAGTTTATGCCCGACGAGCTCGTTAACAAAACATATTTCAGCGAATAATAATACAATTTCGCTTTTCTTTTGATTAATCTTGAAAAAAGCAATAAAAAAGCCGGACTTAAATCCGGCTTTTTTAGAATTATTACAACCACTATGCGAATTTCGGTGCTGAATTCTTGATTTGGTTTTCTTCTGCCTTTTCGACTGAATCTCTTTCTGCCGTGAGGGCTTGAACTTGTGTTTCGAGATTTTTTCTTTCCAGTTCTATCTGGTTTTCCATATCTTTTACGCTGCGAAGATCGTTCGAGCTTTGATAATCTATCATCATTCCGGCAAACTGGAACATCTGACCCATTATATTTTGTTGAGCATAAGAGCCGGATAAAAGTTTTTGTAAATCTTCCATACTGCCCCCGCCCTGCTGAGCCTGATAAATTGCTGCTTGAGTTTGGATATTCATTCTCTGGCTGAAAGCATTGCCGATTGTGTTGAACATACCCTTAATCCACGAGATCTGCCTTTCTTTATCACCGGCAGCCTTTGCTAAGGTCTGTTGTTGCTGTGACAATTGCATAATCCTGAAGTTCAATTGATTAATGCGATTTGTCAACATCAATTTTCTAGCTGTGAAAATTGCGTAACCCATTTCTTAGGTGTCCTCTCGTGTTTTGTAATCCTCGTATCTAAATAAAAACATTTTAAACTTGATAATTGCCTTTTTGAGTGCTTGTTTTTATAATTTTGTTAACAAAACTTAACACAAAGTATATAAAATGTAGTTATAACTTGATTCTAGCGTTTTAAATTTTTAGCAAAATTTTTGATAAATTCCAGCATTTGCGGATGTTTTTCATGGTTGTAGCCGAGCGTAAAAAGTTCGATAATCGCCTGATGAAAGGTTTTTATCTTGAAATTCAACTCATAAATCGCCGTCATTGTGCCTGTTCTGTCTTTTCCGTGCTTGCAGTGCAGAAAAACCTTTTTATTGGCGTTTCTGGCCTTTTCCATATATGCCAAAAAGTCATTTGTAACCTCTTGTGAGGGGCCTTTTTGGGAGTTTATCGGGAAATTTGCATACTCAAGCCCCGCTTTTTCGACAAAATCCTTTTCAACAAGCCCGCTTTTGTCAAATCCGCTCCTCAAGCTGATAATTGCGTCAAATCCCTGCCTTTTCAGCTCAAAAATATCCTCCGGCGCTGGTAATGCACCGCGATATAGCGTGTCATCCACTTTTTTAAAGTTTTCTATCTTTGTTTTTATCGTATTTTGAGTCATCGGGTAAATGGAAAGGGGCATATTTTCTTCCGGTTTTCAGGGTTGTCCTGTTAAAACCCGTGAAAAATATTTTTTGCGTAATTTGGCGTCCGTGGTTACGAAATTTTACAATTTATTGCTCGTTTTCGTAAATAGAATACTCTTTTGATTCTTCTTCCCAGTCTTTTCTTTCGACTTTGAACGCATGCGACCAGAATTTTTCTATTGCGTAGGTTTCACGTTCTTCTTTGTGCAGCACATGTACAATAACATCGCCGTAATCAAGAAGATTCCAGCGGTTTTTGAGGTCGTTTTCTTCGCCGGCGGGGATTCGGCCAAAAAGGTGCTTTACGCGTTCTCTTACATTCTCGGTGAGCGCCTTTACCTGCGTATTTGTGTCAGCCGAGCAGATAACAAAGTAATCGGCAAGCATTGAAACGTTGCTTATGTTCAATATTGTTATATCTTTTGCCAGTTTATCGTCAAGAATCCTTGCCAAAATGCTTGCAAATTTGTAAGAATTAATTTCATTCATTGATTCGTTCCTTTTCTTCATGTTCAATATGGAGCGTTCTTTGCGGGAATGGCAATTCAATGCCTTTTTCGTCAAATCTGTCTTTTATCGCTTTATAAAAAGCCCTTCCGACCTGCCATTGCATACGCGGGCGTGTTCTGTACCTCGCTTTTATCATAACGGCTGAATCTTCAAGACTGTCCACCCCGAGAAGCTCCAGCGGAGCCAAAATATAATCTCTGTGCTCGAAATTTGCCCGAAAATCCTCGTCAAGTTCCTTTAATACCTCAAAAACGCGCGTAAGATTTTCTTTGTACGCAACGCCTATATCAAACATATAATATGAATAATCGCGGGTCATATTTGTGACAATGTCTATCATCCCGTTTCTTATATAATGGACATTTCCCGACATATCCCGTAATTGAACGAGTTTTATGTCAACTTTTTCAACAGTTCCTATCTTTCCGGCGATGTCAACAACATCTCCGACCCTGATTTGGCCCTCCAGGATAAGAATTAATCCAGAAATTACGTCCTCGACGAATCTTTTTGCACCGAAACCGACTGCAACCCCCAAAATCCCCGCTGCGGTCAAAATCGGGCGAATATCGATTCCGAGTTTGTTTAAAACATACATAATACCAAGCGTTGCGATAACTGTGTCAACAGCGGATTCTATTATATGTTTTGTTGTGTCGATTTGTTTGGTGAATTCTGTATCTTTGCTGAAATTTTTGATTTTGTCGGCAAATCTGCCAATGATGAAATTGGCAATTTTAATTAACACCGTGATTACGATAATTTGCGTGCAAACAATAAATGCGTCGCTATGGACAATTGCTGATATTAAATCAATTTTTTCCTGGCGCATAATTTCTCCCCGTTTTGGAATTTTGCCGGGATTTTTGCTGAAAATCCCGTTTTATCCGGTATTTATTTCTAAATCAGCCCGAATTTAAGATTTATTTTATATAAAATATTGAATTATTGCAATTGCGCAAATTCTATACTGCGTGCGCTCTATAAAAAATTTTTTGAGCATGGATAATAAAATTATGAAACATTAATACGCGAAAAGGAGATAAAATTATGAACAAAAGGGTTCTATTGTGTATTATGGACGGCTGGGGAATCAACAAAGACTGCCCGAAAGACGCAACAAAAACCGCGAATACACCAAATTTCGACAAATTAAAAGCAACTGAAAAATATACAGAAATTAATGCTTCCGGCGAATATGTCGGGCTTCCGGACGGCCAAATGGGAAATTCTGAGGTAGGCCACCTGAATTTAGGAGCCGGACGTGTCGTTTATCAGGATTTGACGAGAATTAACAAGGAAATCCGCGAAGGAAAATTCTTTGAAAATAAGGTTTTCAAAGCTGCAATTGACCATGTAAAGAAAAACGACTCCGCGCTGCATCTTTACGGCCTTGTTTCAACAGGCGGTGTGCACAGCTCATTTGACCATGTAAAAGCGTTGATAAAAATGGCCGCAGATAACGGTTTAAAACGTGTTTATGTCCATGCTTTTCTTGACGGCCGTGATACACCTCCGAAAAGCGCTGTCGAGTTCCTTGCAGAGCTTGAATCAGAGTTGAAAAAATACAATTTGCCGCAAATCGCAACAATTTCCGGCAGATATTACGCAATGGACAGAGATAACCGCTGGGATAGGGTTGAAAAAGCCTACAATGCGCTTCTTTTCGGTGAGGGCGAAAAAGCTGCAAATTCTGATGAAGCTATCAAAGCGTCTTATGAAAAAGATGTGACCGATGAATTTGTACTGCCGACCGTTACGAATTCTGACCCGGATTCCAGAATAAAAGACAATGATGCGGTAATTTTCTTCAATTATCGTCCTGACCGAGCCAGAGAAATCACAAGAGCAATGACTTTTGAGGATTTTGACGGTTTTGCAAGAAAAGCGAGAAGAAACAACCTTTTCTATGTCTGCATGGCACAATATGACGAAACTTTCCCGCTTCCGATTGCATATCCGCCCGAAAAACTCGTCAATATTCTCGGCGATGTGCTCGATGAAAACGGTGTCAAACAGTTCAGAACCGCGGAAACTGAAAAATATGCTCATATTACTTTCTTTTTCAACGGCGGAGAAGAAAAATCAGGCAAACTCGAAACAAGAGCTCTGGTTGCTTCTCCAAAGGTTGCAACTTATGATTTGCAGCCCGAAATGAGCGCTGCCGAGGTTTGCGACAATGTTCTGAAAGCACTCGACAATCCTGAATACGGGTTTATTCTCGTAAATTTTGCAAATCCGGACATGGTCGGCCATACCGGCGTATTTGAGGCTGCTGTTAAAGCTGATGAAATGGTTGATAAATGTGTAGGCAAAATTGCTGAAAAAGCAAAGGAAAAAGGCGTGATAATGCTGCTTACTGCTGATCACGGCAACTCAGAATGCATGGAAGATCCTGTTACGCACGCTCCTTTCACTGCGCATACGACAAATCCTGTACCATTTTTGCTTATAAACGGCAATAATGCATACGAATTGAAAGAAACAGGTGCATTATGTGACGTGGCGCCTACTGTTTTGCAGCTTTTGGGCATAAAACAGCCTGCTGAAATGACAGGAAACAGCCTTATAAAATAATAATTTATTAATTATTGTAAATATTGCAGTAAAAAGCGTCAAAATAAAAAATTTACGCTTTTTACTGTGTACGTTACGTTAAAAATTATCATAAAAGGAGAAAATAATGATTAAATTTAACCCGAGTACAGTTATTCCTAACGCAGAAGCTGTTGAAAAAGCTGCGTTGAATGCTATGAATAACATAGAAGCACAGTTGAAAAAAATGCCCCCCGTTCAAAAACCCAGAAGTTTCAATTCTCCGCTTCCACCGTTGAAAAAACCAGCGAGTGCTGCTGATACTTTCCCGGGTCTTTATACAGAAGAAACAGTTAAATTTTTCTCTCACAGAATGCCCGAAGCAACAAAAACTCTCAGCGCTGAAGCTGCTATCAAACAGTATGGCTATTTCGGCTAATATTTGACAATAATATATTTACTTTTTAAGATAGGTCTATGAATTTAGACCTATCTTCTTGCATATATAAGCAAAAAATCAGAAAATTGGACTTTGATGGCGTCCATATCGGCGGTGATGCTTCGTATTCGTTTATGAGCGAAAACAATAACACCTCAAATCCTCTTTTGGCGCTTGAAATCCCTTATTCTAATGACAATTTTTATCCTGATTTTATAAATGATGTATATAAATCCGCAAATTTCTTTGAAAAACTAAAAGTTGCCGGGAATTCCGGTGCTGACATGCTCGCCGTTAAATTCAATGCGGATGAAGCCTCAATTGACGGGCTGGTTGCGGAAATCCCGGGTATAATTGATAAAATTGAACAAATTGTAAATTTGCCCCTCTTGTATAGAGGTGCAAATAACGCTGAAATAGACAAAATTTTGCTGCCGGCAATAGCAAAAGCCGCAAAAAAACAGGCAATAATCGCATTTGCTGATGAATTTAACTATGAACAAATCACTCCGGCGGTTTTGGAAAACGGTCATTGCCTGGTTCTTCGCACGCCGATTGATATAAACCTTGCAAAAGAGCTCAATATCCTCACAATCGACAAGAAACTTTCACCAGACAGGATTCTTATTGATCCGGATATGGGCGGGCTGGGTTATGGTCTGGAATATGGGTACAGTATAGTCGAAAAAATCAAACAGGCCGGCTTTGACGGCGACAATATGCTCAATATGCCGATTATCGCGTTCATTGGGGAAGAAACTTACAAAACAAAAGAGGCAAAAAGCAATAAATTTACTCCGGAATGGGGAAAATTTGCTGAAAGGGCCGCAATGTGGGAAATTTCTGCTGCTTCGGCGATGATTTGCGCTGGAGTAAATCTGTTGGTCGTTTGGAACCCGCAAACAGTAAAAACGTTGAAAGGACTGGTGTAATGAGCCTTACAGGGATGCAGATTTTTAAATATCTTCCGGCCGCAAAGAAGCTTGAGCACACAAATTGCAAAGAATGCGGCTGCCCGACTTGCATGGCTTTTGCGCTAAAGCTTGCAAAGCAGCAAATTCAAATCGAAAAGTGTCAGTATGCCCCGGAAGAACTTGTTTCGCAATTCAAGGAGGCTTCCAAAATCCAGCAGCATGAAATAAAGCTTTCAGAAAACTGCACTGTCGGCGGTGAAACAGTAATGTTCCGGCATGAAAAAACTTTTGTTAATCCGACGGCATTTTTTGTCGCTTTGGACGGTGATTCGGCTGATTTTGATGAAAAATTCGAAAAAATAAAAAACTATTCAATAGAGCGCGTGGGCGAGGCCTTTAAAATCGACGGAATTTACCTGAAAGGCAAAAATGCGGCTGCTGCACAAAAAATAAAAGATGCCGGATTCGCCGTGATTGATTCTGATGCGCATTTTCTTGTTAAGGGCGAAAATATTGATGAACTTGCCGATAATTGTACGCAAAAACTCAAAAACGGCGATAAAAACTTGGTTTTGAACCCGAATATCCGCAATATGACGGCGGCACAAGCGATTGAAATGTTTACTCAAATTCGCCGCTTGGCTATTCTTGAACGTTTTGAGCCCATGACGTTCCCAGTGATGGCTGAAATCGAAAATTGCACTGATATTTACAAAACTTGCGCACTTGCTTCGATGCTTATTTGCAGGTATGCGAGCATTATTGTTTTTAATTGCTTTAACGAGGCACTTTTTGCCGCATTGTTCACTTTGCGACAAAATATTTACACAAATCCTCAAAAACCGCTCCAGGTCGAATCTAAGGTCTATGAATTTAACGATCCTGATGAAAATTCCGTTGTTCTGATGACGACAAATTTTGCTTTGACTTATTTTGCAGTTGCGGGCGAGCTTGAGGCTATGCCGTTCGGTTCATATCTTGTTGTTACGCCTTCAGACGGCATGAGTGTGCTCACAGCGTGGTCTGCGGACAAGTTTAATGCCGAAATTGTTGCAAAAATGCTCAAAAAAGTCGATTTGGCGTCAAAAATTAAAACCAGAAAGATTATTATCCCGGGGCTCCTGGCGCACATGAAAGAGGAGCTTGAAGAAGCATTGCCTGAATGGGAAATCGTTGTAGGGACGATTGAGGCTTTCGGGTTGTACGATTTTATCAAGAATAATAGCCTAAATTAGCCCAAAATCGCAGTTTTTCAGATTTGTAACGAAATTGTAATAATTTATAAATCAAAAGTGTTGACATTTTTTATTGTGGTGTCATAATAAATAAGTAAGGTTTAAGTGTAGTCGAAACACTAAATAACATTAATAACCCCGAACACATATAAACTCCTAAATAATAAACACAAAAGAGACCATTAGGATGCAGAAAACAAACCACTCATTTGAGTGGCTTTTTTTTATTTAAAATGTAAAATTTACATAATTTGGTAAAAAACTGATTTATTAAGTGTCAAAAATACAATATTCGCTTTCTTTATACTAAAGTATGGTTTATTGCGCTGAAAAATCCTTTAAAAAGATGATTATGTCCTGAATTTTAAATGATATCTTTATAATAAATCTGGAACAACTATTCAGGAAAGGAAAAGTAATGGATAAAATCAGTATCGCTAAGGTGTCCCAAAACATTTTTAAACCCCGCTCAGTTGACAATAATCAGTCATCTGCGAGCCACACATCTAACCCTTTTGGTATCAATTTCAAAGGTAATGTGCTCGCTGCTGACGTTTTTGAGTCTTCTGCGCCCAAAGAATCGGCTTCTTCAAGCAATCCCTTTGCAGTTGCAGGACAAAAATCAAAACTTTTTGCCAGCGCAATTGTTGGAGGTATAAATTCTTTCAATAATGCATTCAAATCGCGTTTGAATGCAGTTATTTCTTTTGGCCGTCAGGTTAGAGACAATATTGCTCAATCTTGGGAAACTGCAAAGAATACTGAGATTAGTTTTGACCTGAAAGGGCTCGCTGAGTCTATTTCTAATAAATTTAATAATCCGTACAGTGTGAACAACCTTACAAAACGGCCTGTTTCGGATTTGGAATCAATGTTAAAACAAGAATTGGAGGCGTAGTAAGGCAATGAATCAAGACAGAATATCTAATATTATTGAAGCGCTTGGCAGACACACTGATGAGGATTCTATCAGAGTTTTGAATGAAATCGGTACTAATTCTGCTATTGATGAAATCAGAGAAAAAACGGCTCAAGCTTTAATCAGAAAAAATTCACCCGAAGCTCTGCGCCTTGTTGTTGCATCTGAGGGCAAAGGAATCAACGATATGAGCGCAAGAGTTGCTATGAGCTCTATTAACGAAATCCTTGAAATGGAAGATAAATCAAAAGTTCTTGAGGTTCTTGACGAAACTCTCGAAAATTCCACAGTTCAGCAGGTAAAAGACACTGCTCGCTCTGTAAAAACTTTGATTACTTATTCTGTATAAATTTAAAACAAAAAATTATATAAAAAGGCCGGTAATTTGCCGGCTTTTTGTATTTATTATCAAATTTGTTAAATATTAACCAAAATGCACTAAAAAAGAGCCTTTTGTGGCTCTTTTTAGAAATGGTGAGGGTATAGCGTCGAAGTTCGAACTTTTTATCTTGTATAAAAGAGTTAATTGAAGAACTCAGAAAGTCAGATACAGTCTTGCTTTTAGAATATTATCAAGTATTTAAACAATCAGTTAGCTGTCATTCTGAACTTGTTTCAGAATCTTAAAAATTTTGTGTGAGCCTGTCCTTACGAAGTGCAGCATCTTACCAACTTTAAGTTTCTGTTTACAACCGGTAAGATCCCGAAATAAATTCGGGATGACATTTTATATTTTTGTCACCCTGAACTTGTTTCAGGGTCTTAACAAATTGATGTTATGACTATAAACTGGTAAGATTCTGAAATAAATTCAGAATGACAATATTTATTCCCAAGCTAAAGATAAATCTTTAAATTCCGG
>CALUPP010000065.1 GCA_944322685.1 Candidatus Gastranaerophilales bacterium | reverse complement strand
TCAGGCGGCACCGCATTTTTCAAATCTCTCGCGTGCCGCTTTTCCTTTGCACAAATCCCTGTTTTTTATTGATTTAAAAAGCGGCGAGCCGGTGATTGCTTGATTTTATAAATAAAACAGCTTGTTTAAGTTTTCTGCCGGAAGTTTATCTTTTCCGTTCCGATTCCTCCGGCTTTAGCATGTTTAATGCCTATTTCCATTCTTAATGAAGCCTCCCCCATAGTCACTCCAAAGATAAACTTCCGGCAGAAAACGCTCTTACAGCCCGTTTTTCACCCTCATGCAGCGCGGATTTGATAAAAAATTAACAAATATGCCGTCAATTTGCGGTAGATATCACCAATACGGCTTACAAAACAACTATTCCCCTTTCCTCCACCCCCGAATGCGCAATGTCTTTGGCGCGGTTTGGTGAAAAAATGAAATGTTAAAAAATTAAGGAGAACAGAATGTTTAAAAAAGCTGCTTTTCTGCTCGCAGTGGCCGCTTTGGCGGTTACGATATGCAAATGCAATAAAAAAAAGAAAAATTTGCCTTTGATAGGTGAAAAAGCGCCTGAATTCAGGGCAAAAACGACTCTTGGCGAGATAAATTTTCCTCAGGACTATGCGGGGAGCTGGGTTATCCTGTTTTCTCATCCGGCTGATTTTACGCCGGTTTGTACAACGGAATTTATGGTTTTTCAGTCGATGAAAAAGGAATTTGAGGAAATTAACACAAAATTAATAGGCCTTTCTGTCGACAGCTTGAGCTCGCACAACGCCTGGCTGAAAACTATCGAAGAAAAAATCGAATATAACGGAATAAGAAACGAAAAAATCACATTTCCGCTGATTGATGACCTGTCGGGCCGTGTTGCGGGAAAATACGGAATGATTCAGCCGCATGCTGATGATACAAAAACGGTTCGGGCGGTGTTTATTGTTGATCCGGAGGGGATTATCAGGGCGATTCTTTATTATCCGCTTACAAACGGCCGAAATATGCAGGAAATCAAAAGATTGGTCATTGCTTTGCAGGCGACGGACAAATTCAAAATCGCAACGCCCGCAAACTGGAACCCCGGCGAGGATATAATTCTTCCTCCGCCCTCAACTGAAGCCGAAATCAAGGACAGGCTGGCTTTGCAGTCGGACGATGTAAGGTGTTCTGATTGGTTTATTTGTTTTAAAAGGCTGCCGAATGAGGAGCTGATGGCCGAAATTAAGGCGAAAAATGACCGTTTTTAATTGTGAGAAAGGAAAATTATGGCAAAAGTAACAGAATTAAACGATGCAACGTTCGATAATTATATCCAAACTGCCGATAAGCCGGTTTTGGTGGATTTTTGGGCACCATGGTGCGGGCCGTGCAAAAAACAGCTGCCGATAGTTGACGAAATCGCGGAATCCATGGACGGAAAGGTTGCTGTGGCAAAAATCAATGTCGATGAAAACCAGGGCAAGGCCGCAGAATACTTTATTTCCGGGGTGCCGGCGCTTTTGGTGTTCAAAAACGGCGAGCTGGTCGAGCAAACCGCCGGTTTGCACTCAAAATCGCAAATCGAACAGATGCTTAACGAATTTGTTTAGTAAAAAAGCGGGTTTTGCGCCCGCTTTCTTATTTTTTAAAGCTTTTTAAGAAATTTTCTACACTTCCGTTTTTTCTGGCAGCGATTTCTTTGAATTTGCAAAAACACATGTAGGTGACTTTGCAGTCTTTGAGCCCTCTGTGCATGCCGTCAGTGTTGAACCCGAAGAAATTGGCGAGTGTGCCGAGTTTTTTGTTGCTCAGCTGGGGCAAAAGTATTCTTGCGACGCGCAAAGAGTCGATATAATCGTTTGAAAAGGCCAGCCCGTGGTGTTTTTGCAGATTGTAGTCGATAAAACTGATGTCGAATGTGATATTGTGCCCGAGAATGATTTTTCCGGCGCAAAAATCGTCAAATTCCAAGATTGCTTCGGAAATAGAGGGGGCGTTTGCGACCATTTCTTGCGTGATTCCCGTTAAATTTGAAATAAACGGGCTGATTTCTCCCTCAGGTTTTACGAGCCTATTGAATTCTTCGACAATTTCATCATCACGCACCAGAAGTGCCGAAAGTTCGATAATTTCGTCGCGATGCGGGCTCAGGCCGGTCGTTTCAATGTCCAGAACGACGTATTCGCGGGGAAAATCCACGATATTGCGTCCTGTACGCTTTTGCGGGACTGTTTGCGCGGAATATTTTTTTTCATCAAGCAGTTTTAAAAGTCTGTATTCCAATTCCTTTCCCCCTGTCTGAAAATATTTTAATATGCCGCGGATATCAAAATCAAGTAAAGTTTTGTACAGAATAAATCAGTTTTATTATGAATATAATATAAAATGGGGGTAAAGCGGCGAAGTTCGAACTTTTTGAGATACATAAAAGAGCTGATTGAAGAACTCAAAAAGTCAGATACAGTCTTACTTTTAGAACATTATCTTGTATTTAAGCAATCAGTTAGCTGTCATGCTGAACTTGTTTCAGCATCTAACCAACTTGAAGTTTCTGTTTCCAACTAGTAAGATCCAGAAATAAATTCGGGATGACATTTATATTGTTGTCACCCTGAACTTGTTTCAGGGTCTTAACAAATTGATGTTATGACTATAAACTGGTAAGATTCTGAAATAAATTCAGAATGACAATATTTATTCCCAAGCTAAAGATAAATCTTTAAATTCCGG
>CALUPP010000064.1 GCA_944322685.1 Candidatus Gastranaerophilales bacterium | reverse complement strand
TTCAACGAACGCCAAAACTTTCCGCTTTTGGAAACAAAAAACTGCCCGATACCGTGTTCAGCAGGTTCTGCAACTATGTTTTTCACAAGACGCGAGCCGTTAAGGAATATGCGCTCGATTTTTGCATTGGCTCCGGCGGCTTGGTGTGAATTTTGCGTAACTTTTGTCCATACAAAATTGTTTTTTTGCGTCAAAATCCCCTTTGTATCGCGCAATGGGATTTTTTTGTAACCTTTTAAGGACATCATCAAACCATTAATCATATTATCCGTTTTCCTTTCGTAATTAGCTAAAAGCACCGTTTTCATGGGAATTTTTGACAACTTCATCTATCAAATCCGCCTCAAAATCGCAGGCGGAATCCGAAAAAAGCGCCAAATACTCAATATTTCCGGCCGGCCCCTTTATCGGGGAATAAGAAAGCCGCTTCACAAACAAACCGAGCGCCTGCGCATGGTCAATAACCGAACGAATTACCTCAACATGCGTGCTCAACTCCCTGACAACGCCGTTTTTCCCGACCAGCTCCCTGCCGGCCTCAAACTGGGGCTTGATAAGCGTCATAATTTCAATATTTTCGGGCTTCATGAGCTTTTTTATGTTACCCAGCACCTTTGTAATCGAAATAAACGATAAATCCATTGCGCAAAAGTCCGGCAGCGCATCATTTTCGTCATAAATCTCAGCCGGCGCGCAATTTTTGATATTTGTACGCTCAACAACCTTAACCCGCGGGTCATTACGCAATTTCCAGGCAATTTGCCCGTAACCGACATCGACAGCATAGACTTTTTGCGCCCCCGATTGAAGCATGCAGTCGGTAAAACCGCCGGTTGACGCCCCGGCATCCAGACAAACCCGCCCGTTCAGGGCAATTTCAAACTCTTTCACGGCCTTTTGGAGCTTCAGACCGCCACGCGATACAAAAGGCAGCGTTTTTATCTCAATTTTCGTATTTTCTTTAAACTCAAGCCCCCAGCCGGCTTTTGTGATGGTTTCGCCGTTCACTTTTACGTCGCCGGCCATTATCGCCGCTTGCGCTTTGTTTTTTGTTTCAAAAAAACCCTTTTCAACCAAAATCTTGTCCAGACGTTCCTTTTTAGCCATTTTGAACCTCATTCAGGCGGAATATTTTTATTGCGTTTTCGGTCGTTGCCCGAGCGAGCTCCTCAAAGCCGATTCCGCGCAGATTTGCGATTTCCTCGGCAGCATATTTCACATAAGCCGGCTCATTTCTCTTACCACGGAACGGCACCGGGGTCAAATACGGCGAATCCGTTTCCAAAAGCAGCCTTTCAAGCGGCACAATTTTTGCCACTTCTTTCATTTTTTTGGCATTTTTAAAAGTAACAACTCCTCCAAGCGCGATATAAAAGCCTTCTTTCACACATTCGAGCGCAAATTCAGGGCTTCCGGAAAAACAATGCATAACAACCCCAACCTCCGCGGCATTTGTGCGCTTAAGGATTTCCAGCGAATCGCCGTGCGCTTCGCGGTCATGGACGATTATCGGTTTGTCATGCTTTTTTGCAAACTCAATCTGCGCCTCAAAAACCGCCTTTTGAACATCGTTGTATGACCTGTCCCAATAATAATCTAGCCCGATTTCGCCCACAGCAACGACTTTTGGGTGTTTTATCATTTTTTCCATAAGATTGAGCGCATTTTCATCAAAATTTTTCGCATCCTCAGGGTGAACACCGATTGCTGCATACAAATTCGGCGATTTTTCAGCGGTTTTTAAAACACGCTCAAAAGTTGAGGGCTCGACCGCCGGGATAATAATTTTTTGGACGCCGTTTTCCTGCGCACGCGCAAGCATTTGCACAAAATCGGCCCCAAAATCCTCCATGTCTATATGCGCATGCGTGTCAATCAACATGGCTAGTCCTCCGGAGCCGGTTCCTGATTAAGTTCTTCAAGTTCGCTTATTATACCTTGTTTTATTTCCAGAACATCCGCACCGAGGTTCGAAAGCACTTTCATCGCAACCGAATCAGGGGATTTTGTAATTGCCCAGAGTATATTTTCAGACGCAATTTTTGTATTGTTGTGCTTTTTAGCCTTTTCCCAGGCCATTTCGAGGATTTTTTTAGCACGCGGAGAAAAAACAACATCGTTTTCCGCATAATCACTCCCGACCCCGACCACACGTTCAACTTCAAACCTTGCATCTTTGATATTTATCCCGAGTTTCGCAAGAACCCTCGCGCCAACGCCAACAGCCTCATCAATAATCCCGAGCAGGATAAATTCCGAGCCGACGGTGCGGCGGTTCATGCTGCAAGCCTCCTGTTTTGCAAAACGCAGTATAGTAAGCGTTTCCGGCATTTGCTTTTCAATAGGTTTGATGATTTTGTGCGCCAAATCATCATCATGAACATGGAGTTCCTTAAAAATATTGTAAGCAATCCCGCTTTTTGCCTTTAAAACGCCGAGGATAATATGCTCAGGCTTCACAGTCGCGCTGCCGAGCTCTTTTGCGGTTTCCAGCGCGAGAATCATCATCTTAAAGGCGTTCGGGGTAAAAATAATCTGCTTTTCTTCAAATTCGGCCTGACGGGAAGAAACCTCGTTCAATTTTCCAAGATATGCGTCAAGATTTATGCCGGAATCGCGCAAAATCGCAACTACATCGGATTTTTCATCCTCAAGAATCGACTGCACAATCTGTTCCGTGCCCAAAATCTCATAATGCGACGCTGTCAGTTTTGAAACCGCCCGCTCAAGCACCGCCTGGGAATCTTTATCCTTAAAAAGCGAAAAAACATCCTTATAATCGGAATTTTCTTCCTCAACAGCCTCAATTTCTTCAGGGTGGGCTTTTTTCTGCTTTTTCTCAAGCAATTTTATCAAAGTTTGCTTGAGTTTGTTTATATCAACGTCATAATTCTTCAAAAGCGCCGCAGCCTCTGAATTTTCCTCCCAAATCAGCGCAAGAAGCAGATGTTCCGGGATTATCGAGGTGTTTTGATATTTTTTTGCGATTTCAAACGCTTTTTTAAAAACAATTCTTGATTCAGTTGTGAAAGTAGCATTTTCGTTGTGGATGCATTTTGTCGAGCGCAGCCGTTCTCGCAAATGCTCAACATCAACGCCCGCATAAGCCAGCAAACGCGAACAGATATTGGATTTTAGCTGCAAAATCCCGAGCAGCAAAAATGCCGGACAAATTTTGTTTTCGTTAAGCAGTTTTGCCTCTTTTTGCGCGGTGGAAATAACATTAATAGCCTTTTCAGTAAACTTTTCGAACAAATTTAGCCCCTTTACACAAAGTTTTTTTCATATTAACGCAAAAATCCACGATTGTCATCAGCTTTTTTACATTTCATGTTGCAGAAAACGCTTTTTGGGGAATAAAAAAATTAAAAATTGTTATCGTCATAACAATTTTTGTATTGTAGAATAATTTTCGAAAAAAAGAGGAGGAAAAAGCATGTTATTGAATGAAATAATTAAAAAACTCGGCGATTACTGCTTTGACAACAGGGGGCTGCAATTTTTACCCTATATTCTGGTGATTTTGGTAGAAATTGGCGACTTGAATAACGCGGTAGAAAGCATTCCGCATGAAATTTTTTGTTTTGCGGTCGCTCTTTTCGGAATTTTGATAAGAATTTTGACAATCGGCTTCGTTCCCAAAGGAACCTCCGGCCGAAACAGGGGCGAACAAATCGCTGAAACGCTCAACACAAAAGGAATGTATTCAATCGTAAGAAATCCACTTTATCTCGGCAATTTTTTCATTTTTCTCGGAATCACGCTGATGACACAAAGCTGGGAGATTGTTATTGCGAATTCTCTCATTATGCTAATAATTTACACCCTGATTATTTTAAGAGAAGAAGAATTTCTTCTTAATAAATTCGGAAATACCTACAAAAATTGGGCTCAAAGGGTAAATTGCCTCATTCCGTCATTCAAAAACTTTGAATTTCCGGACAGAAAATTTTCTGTGCAAAAAGTTATCAAAAAATGAGCATGATACCTGGTTAACAACGCTTTTGGGCTTTGTCGGAATCGAAATTGTGCGCGGATTTTTTGAAGTTCAGACATTCTATCTCGTGCCGATTTGGGTTTATACTTCATTATTTGTATTCGCAATCTGGGCGGTTTCAAAAATTTGCAAAAAATCAGGGATGTTTGCTGATATATAAAAAAAAGACCGCCCCCGAGCGGTCTTTTTTATTCTGTGCCAATTTCCCCAATCAATGTCTAGTTGCCAATTTTAAATTTTATCCCCTAATTAGTTTGTTTTGCTTTTTAAATTTTACCCTGCGTGTTTATTTTGAAAAAAGTTTTTTATTAGTCCAGTAATGCCTCGAGAATTTGTGCATTTTTAGCTGCCAGTGTGTTTTCACGAACTTTTTGTTTGTGGATGTATGTTCTGAGTGCTTCGCGAATCAGTTCGCTTCTTGTACGATTTTCTGTTTCTGCAACTCCGTCAATCTTGTTTAAAAAGTCTTCGGGCATTGAAATAAGAACTCTTGCCATGTTTTTTCCTCCGGTTATGTTTTTTCTCTTTGTTTTTGTTTATCTCTCGTACTTATATAAACGATTTTTTCTATAAAAAATTGCTAAAATTTATTTATAAAATATATATCGACAACTTAAAGCCCCGAAAAATCGCACTTTTCCAGCTTTACATTTCTTAATAATGCATTTTTAATGAAAATTTATCATGCCGTAAGTATATTGAACGCATTTGAGGCTGCAAAAGCAACGCCGCGCCAAAACTCGCACCAAAAAAGAAAAAATCCAACTTCTTAGGCCAAAATAACGCAATAATCAAAAGATTATCCGCAAACCGGCCGCAAAATCTTGAAAATTAGGGCTCAAATAAAACAATAACAAGAAAGCTAAATCGCTTCTTTAAATTCGCCGCTAAATTTGAAATTTGACGGCGAAGCGAGCGGTGCTTTGTCATATTTTATCGTCATTGTGCCGTAATAATAGGGCGGCTCGTACAAAGCAGGCACCGAAAAGTGATAAACGCCCTTTTCATCCTGTTTTGCGCTCGCATAGTGATAATGCCCGGAAACAACCATCAAAATATTGTTATGTTTTTTCAAAACGTCAAGATATTCCCTCTCGTTAAGGATATTCGCGCGTTCGTTCGCCACCGGCTCAAAAGCAGGTACGTGCTGGAAAATAATAACCTTTTTATTCTTATTTTTTTCAAGAGTTTTATCAAGCCAGCTCAAAGTATCCTGCGTAAAATACCCGTGAGGCCCGAACATTCCCGGTGAAACGCTGTCAACAACAATCGCAGCAATGCCCGCTGACGGCTCAAAAACGTAATTTGACGTATATTTTTTCTGATTCGGGTTGTACGCAGAAACTATCTGCCCGAATCGCTCACGATTCAATCCGGAGTATTTGTACGAATCATGATTTCCGACAACTATGTAATATGGTGATTTTATCGGGCTGATTGTCTTCAAAAAGCCCTTTAAGAGCGGTTCTTTTGATTTATCGATATTATCGCCGAGAAAAATAACGAAATCCGGATTTTCTTCGTTCATTCTTTGCACCGCGCCGCGCAAAATCTTTGCGGAATCGGCTTTTGGGCCTTTTCCGGTTCCGTCGTTGTAATGAACATCAGAAATTACCGCAAAATTCACGGATTTTGCAAACGCAGGGCTTACAGCCAAAAACGCAACTACAAAAAATGCCAAAAACCTTTTCATTATTCATCTCCTTTGACGATTTTCACACCGGAACTTGTTCCAAGGCGCGTTGCACCGGCTTTTATAAGCGCGAGAGCCTTTTCTTTGTCGCGGATTCCGCCTGAAGCTTTCACGCCGAGCCCGTATGGCGCAACCGTTTTATACATCAATTCTACATCCTCAACTTTAGCACCGACGCCGTTTTTTACAAATCCCGTGGAGGTTTTTACAAAATCAGCGCCCGCAGACGCGCAAATTTCGCATGCTTTTTTGATTTCGTCTTTATCGAGAAGATCCGTTTCGAGAATAACTTTCAAAATGTGGGTTTTGCAGGCTTTTTTGACAGTTTCAACGTCAAATTTTACGAGCGGATAATTTTTATCTTTCAACGCGGAAACATTCAAAACCATATCGATTTCATCCGCCCCGTCGGCAATTGCCGTTTCGGCTTCAAAGGCTTTTACTGTCGAAATATTCGCTCCGAGCGGAAAACCGACAACGGTCACAACTTTTACATCCGTATGTCTTAATTTTTCCTTTGCGAGCGCCACATTGCAAGGATTTACGCAAACGCCCTTAAATCCGTATTCTTTTGCTTCTTCAAAAAGCCACAAAAGTTCCTCTTTTGCTGCATCCTGCTTGAGCAGTGTGTGTTCAATGTATTGTGCAAGGTTTTCCATGTTTTTCTCCGGTCAATTTGTAATATCAAGCATCTGCGACGATTTGATTTTCTTTGGCGAATGCTGTTCAACGTGGGATTTTAGGAGTTTGAAGCAGAAATCGCACACTTTTTCGTTGGCGAGCTCGTCATAACGCGATTTTGTGTTGTAATCCAGCTGCAAAAGCGCGGTCAAAAAGCCTCTGAGCTTGTTATGGAGCTTAATTGCGCCGCACAAAGAGCTCATGCAATCTTTACAGACAATTCCGCCCTGCGCAGCCGAATAATATATCTCATCTTCTTTTGGCGAACAGCCGCAAATGACGCAATTTTCCAGCTCAATCGAATATCCCGCGATATGAGTCAGCTTAAGCTGAAATTTCAGCACAGAAATAAGGAGTTCGACCTTGTTTTGAGCCTTTGAAATGCTCTGGAGGGTCATATACAGCAAATCATAAATTTCCTCGCTGTTAGGATCGTTCTCAATCCCGAAACTGTGCACGATTTCAGAGCAATAAATCGAATAAAACAGTTTATTCATGTCATTTCTGGTGTTTTTAAAGGTGTTTATCGCCTCTGCCTGACAGATTGTGTCAAGATTTTTGCCCTTGTGCAGTATAAGTTTGTTTGCGATAAGCATGTCCATTCTTCCGCCGAGCTTGCTGGTGGATTTTTTCACGCCTTTGGCGACTCCGCGGATAATTCCCTTGTCTTTTGAATACATGACGATGATTTTGTCGGATTCGCTAAGGTTATATGATTTCAGATTTATTGCGTCAGTGGTAAAGTTTTGCATTTTAGCGCCTAATAATTGATATTGAACCGGTCAATCGTTCCATGGTAAGCACCGCGGAGCATCTGGTTCATTTCGACCTTGTTATCACTCACTTCCATAGCGATTTCCTGCGTAATCATACCTTCTTTTATGAGCTGGAGCAAAGACATGTTCATCGTAATCATATCGTTGTAGCTGCCTTTTTTAACGAGGTCATAAACCTGCTCAAGCTCATCGCGAATGATGAAATCTTTAATCGTAGGCGTAACAACCATAATTTCGCAAGCCGGAATTCGGCCATGTCCATCTTTTTTCTGGATAAGTTTTTGCGCAATACATCCGCGGAGCGTTTCTGCGAGCTGTTTTCGGATATTATCTCTATCTTTGAGCTCATACATGTTTATAATTCTGTTAACCGTCTGAATTGCGTCATTTGTGTGCAAAGATGCGATTACAAGATGGCCGGTTTCAGAAGCTTTGAGGGCGCTGGTCATTGTTTCGATATCTCTGATTTCGCCGATTAGAATAACGTCAGGATCCTGCCTCAGAGCGTATTTTACACCGTCAGAAAAAGAGGTTGTATCGATTTCAACCTGCCGCTGGGTGATTATACATTTTTTATTTGAATAAATATACTCAATCGGGTCTTCAATCGTGATGATATGCTTTTGTTCACGGCTGTTTATCAGGTCAATCAGCGATGCAATCGTTGTAGATTTGCCGCATCCGGTCGGGCCGGTAACGAGAACTATGCCGTTATGAAATTTTGAAAATGCTTCAAGGCTCGGAGGGAGCTTTAGCTCCTTGAAAGTCGGGATTTCGTAAGGGATTATACGAAAAACCAGCGAAGTGTTGCCCAGCTGGCGGCCGAGGTTTATTCTAAAGCGGGAAACGCCCTTTATTTCATAAGAAAAATCAAGATCGAAAGCCGATTGAACCTTTGTTCTGAGATATTTAGGCAAAACAATGTTCAAAACCCTTGAAATATCCTTTTCCGTAACCATTGGCAGGTCTTTTTTCTCAATTTTCCCGTCAATTCTGACAACAGGCACCTCGCCGATTCTCAAATGCACATCAGACGCACCCTCTTTGACCGCAGCAGTCAAGAATCCGTTTATATCAAAAGTACTTTCCATCACTGACATATTCTCCTCCTCTTTTATTTTAGCTTATATCGGCAAAAAGCACAACAAATATGAAATATCTTTGCTAATGACGGAGAAAATCCTGCATTTCCGTTCGAAAAAGGGTTTTTGCACCTTTCAAAATAGTTTTCGATTCTTTTTTGACAAAATTTCACAGAAAGGAAAGTGAGATTTTTTAATTTTCATTAATATAGCATGTCAGGCGGTGCCTGACCTACTTTGGGCCATTTTTTCGCCGGTAAGATGCTGAAACAAGTTCAGCATGACAGAATGCGGGACGCAAGAGGCTCGCAAAGTAAAAAGCTGGATTGATTTATTTTTTAAGACCTATTCCAGCGAAGCGAATCGAGGCTTAAAAA
>CALUPP010000063.1 GCA_944322685.1 Candidatus Gastranaerophilales bacterium | reverse complement strand
GCATAAAACATTGCGTCAACATCTTTTGCAATCTCATCCTCGACAGATTCTTCAAAAATCGTCCTTATTTCAGAAACATCAGTCTCATCTTCCAATGCCGGCGGCAATTCTTCGACAATTTCCGGCTGCTCAATTACTTCTTCCTCCTGAACTGGCTCAGAAACCTCATTTTTAGGCTTATGCGGGCAAAGTATAAGCGGCGTATAATAAGTCTGCTCGCCTGTAAGCACAAAATCATCATCTTTTAACAAAGAAAGGAACGAAACGTACGTCGGATAGCTTTTTTGCTCTTCTTCAGGCGCAAAAAGTATGAGATTTCGCGCAAGGGATTTGAGAGTGGTCGAATATTTTGAAGAATAAGCCGACGCAATTACCGGTTTTATGTTCTGCTTTTTGTAAAGGCTCATCAGCAGCTTTTTGTCGACAGAATCGTCATCCAGGTTCATAAACAAGCGCAATTCGCCGTTCACATGACCCGTAACAAAGCTTAATGCCTCTTTTTGCCAGTTTGAGGGAATATTTTCCATATTTAGCAGCACTAGCTCGCCCTTTTCAACAGATTCAAAAAGAGCCTCGATTTCAGCCTCAGCAGAAGCAAATAAATGCATCTGCGCGTATTTTAAGAGCTTATTTCTAAAAAGAATTATGCTCACAGACTTATCTTCTTTATAAATATCGTCAACTACGGACATTAAAGAGTTAAAAGGAATATACCCGCTATCCTCTGACTCAATATAAGCCTGAATTTCGAGCACAATGTCCTGAATTATCGCCTTTTGTTCGACGGTAAGGCCGATTAGGTCGTTTTCATATATATAATTCAAGATTTCAACGCTTATCGGAAGCCTAAAATTCTTACCAAGTGCAAATACAAGTGCATTTTCAATTTCAAGAGTGCCGTCAAAGTCAACAATAAGCCCTTTTCCGGAGCTTTGTGCCAGCTTATTAATGATAAAATTGGTATTTTCAATTCTGTCAGACTGCACGCAGGTAAAACCGGTGCCAAAAGTACTGTCAACGCAAAAATCCAGCTCCGGATAAGAAACAAAATCGCCGAGCAGGACAGAATTATCCTTTTTGGAGAAAATATTTTTTATAATTTTGCCGTCAGTTTTGCAAATTTTTGAATCAAGCTTCGGCACATAACCCGTATAAGCAGCTCCCGTGCCGTTTTCATTCAGATAAAAGCTGAATTTTATGACCGCGCAGTTCGTATCATCCTTGCTTGTCGACTCAATCGTAATAATTTGAGCCGCAATTTTCTTTGTTCCGTCGTTAATTGTCAAAAAATCACCGATATGCAGCTCATCATCCGCCGGAAGATAATAAAGCTTTGCAAAATTATTTTTGATTTCAATTAACTTCATTCATACCCCTTACTGTTGGCAAAGTTCTTCCTGGATTGCGACAGAAGCTATCTGATTCGACATCACAGCCACCTTTTTTATCGGCCCGATTGGCTCTTTTTCAATTAATTTCCCGACAGGAAGCTGCATAGCTGCAACGAATTCATCATATTCCGCTTTTACATCCTCAAAATACAAAACCATCGGAGCCGCAGCGCCTTTTATAAAAACCAATAACGCCAATCTGGTCTTGAACTGATGTGCAAAAGGCTGACTCATTTTACTCTCCTGTTCTATCCGCTGTTTATAACTAGTAAACCACTAAATGGGTTAAAATTCAATACCTTCTCTTGCACTTATGCCTTTATCCCAGTAATGTTTTACGGGTTGAATTTCTGACACAAGATGAGCTATTTCAATGATTTCCGGCTTGGCATTCCGGCCGGTAAGGACGATTTCCATTCTATCCGGCTTGTTTTTCAGGGTTTGAATCATATCATCAAGCTCAATAAGCCCCAAATCAATCGCAATATTAGCCTCATCAAGCACTACCATTTGGTATTCATTGTTCAAAATCGCCTTTTTAGCAAGCGCCCAGCCATCAGAAACAACTTTTCTGTCTTCTTCGGAAATATTATTTGAATATACAATCCTATCGAGGCCTGCTTGAACGATTTTTATTTTTTGTTTGAGCACAGGCGCCAAATTCATAAATGTATTGAGCTCGCCATAGTTATTTCCGCCTTTTGTGAACATAACTATGAGAACTTTCCATCCGCGCCCCAATGCACGCGTCGTCAGCCCCAATGATGCCGTTGTTTTACCCTTGCCGTTGCCGGTATATACCTGAATATAGCCGTGCTGCGAAAATTCCGGATTTACTAAATGACAAATATCGTTTTGATTATCATCCATTTATTTTACAAGTCCGCTATCCTTTAAGAATCCTATGATAGCACAAGCACAGCTTTTTTGGTAGCGCGGCGGAGCCGTTCTTAACAATTCAACAGCTTCGCGCAAAGAGGGCTCCTTGTCGTACCAGCGTCTTCTGTCGGGATATTGGCCGTTATTGAAAAACCATTCCACGGGTTTGTGGTAAAATTCAGCGAACTTCAAAAGCTCAATGACATCCACGCCCCTTTTTCCGTTTTCAATGACAGAAATCGCCGAAATCGGCAGATTCATTAATTTAGCAATATCCTCTTGTTTTAATCCAGCTTCTATTCGAGCATTTTTAAGTTTGATACTTAATTTACGTTTGTCCATTCAAAATTACCATTATGTGGTTTATACTATAATATAAAAAAAATAGCTGAATGTAAAGTTATATTTGAAAAAATGAAAAATCAACTGCGGCAAAAATCGAAAAACATAAGAAAAAATCTGGATTGCAAAATTTCCTCGGAAAAAATCACGCAAATTATTCAAAAATGGGAAATTTTCCAAAAATCAGAGAACATAATGATTTATCACCCGATAAACAACGAAATTGACCTTTTGAGCCTATGCAAAAACTGTAAAAAAAATTTTTATCTGCCCAAAATGGAAAACGACGACATAAAACCGGCTCTTTTTAGACCAAATGAGGGGCTTATAACAGGAAAATATTCAATAAAAGAACCGCAAAGTGAAAATCTCAAAGATTTGACCGATTTAGACCTGATTTTTGTGCCTGCGCTTTGCGCTGACCGCAGAGGATTTCGAATCGGATACGGAAAAGGCTGCTATGACCGTTTTTTGCCGAAATTACCCGCCAAAACAATTACTGCTATTGTTACTTATGACGAATTGCTTTTTGAGGAGCTTCCGGCGGAGGAATTTGATAAAAAATCGGATTTTGTCATAACACCATCGGGAATTTTTTCTTAATATTTCTTCACATTAGAGCAAGAAAAACACCTTGAATGTTTTTATTTATACAGGTAATGTTATATAGTAGGTTAGATAATGCAGCCAAACATCAATAGCACATATTATACGGGTCAAAACCAGAATTTTGCGGCTTATCCGAATAATCCGCAAATTGCTGCCGGCGCAAAACCTATTGAAGACAACACATTGCTCAAACAGGCTCAAAAATCGCAGGACAACCCCGCTGTTCTGATAGGCGGAACGCTCGGTTTCGGAATTCCGCTGTTGTGGGCGTCATCCGTGTTGAACAATCAGCTTCGCGGGAATTATGAGGATACATTTTTCGGGAAAATCGAAAAATTCGGCGACAATTTGGGTCAAAAACCGTTGTTGAAATCCGCAGGCACAAAACTTGCGGCCGCAAACGAGTGGTTCAAAAACAACGTGGTCAACAAATCGGAAATTTTAAGAAGTATTTGGACAAAACCGAGCATGGGCGGCTCCATGGTTCAAGGACAAGCCGCAGGGACAATGGGGCATCTTGCAAACAGCGCAAGAGAGCTCATGGCCGCCTACGACAAAGCCCATGGGACAACGATATTCAAAGATATTCTCGACAAAAGCGCCAAAGAATCGCATAAATACACAAAAGAAATATTCGAAGCCATAAAAGCCCACCCGGAAACACATGGCGAATTTTTCAACACGTCAAAAACCTGGATTCCTGTGCCCAAATTCATGAGAAAGGGCGGCACTTTAGGCGAAATTTACAACAAAATGCGCCTGACTTCGAATTACAAAAACATAACCAACTCTCTGGGTAAAAAGCTTTCCGGAGGAACATTCCGTGCGCTTGAAGCGTTATCAAACGGCATGGCAGGCGGAAAAATGGCCGTTGCTTTGCAGGCATTTTTCCTTGCGCAATCGTTAAAAGAGGGCCTGGACGCACCCAAAGGCGACAGATTCAAGACCTTTGCAGAGTCAATGGCCAGCTTCATGGCAATGATGCTAACTATGGGCTTGCAGCTCAGGGTATTCAACAAAGCTGCGGGGCTTAAATTCATCGGAATGAGCCCGGAGAACTACAAAAAATACCATGAAACAATTGAAAAGATTAACACAGCCGCAAAAGCAGGCGACAAAGCCGCTTATGACTCGTTAAAAGCTGAATTAAAGAACATAAAAGGCGGAAAAGTTAAATTCTGGCAAAAACCGTTCAAATGGATTGGCAATATTTTGAGCTGGGGCCGAATTAAAGAAACCGTCCGCCCGCTCAAAACCGGCAATGTCTTTAAAAATGCCCTGAAAATGACCGGCTATGGCGCAAAAATCGGCACATCTTATGTCGGCAGATTTGCTCTCATTGCTTTTGGGGTTATGTCGTTGTTTACGGACACGGCGGTCAAAATTTCGCACAAAATATTCGGCAGACCGCAAAAATCCATTCTGGACAAAGAACCTGAAGCAGAAACAAAACAGAATGAGCAGGCACAGGAGCTTGAAAAACTGCAAAACGAGATAAATGCGGAGCTCGAAGCGCAGCAAAAAGCGCAGGCGGCTCAAAATTCGCAAAATATTAACTATAAAAAGGGTGATTTAATCACAAAATTGCAGCAAAAGCCAGCACAGCAGCCAATAGCCAGCCAATCATTAGCAGCCCAGAGCGTTTCTGCGCAAAATGACAACAATACAGAGCTTCCGGAAATCAAAAGAACCTATATTCCGAATCCTATCCTCGGCCCCGAATCGGAAATAAGCCCTGCGGCTTCCAGAACAGCACGAATTGACGCTGTTTTAAGACAGGCCGACTACGCGGAAGCGCAAGCTCAAAAATTCTTAAACTAATTTCATAAACCTAACCTTACTTAAAAACCTGCTACCTAACAAAAAACCCGCTTTGAAAAATAAGCGGGTTTTAAATTTGTAAGTAATTGGGTTGCTACATCTTTTATTATGTTTTAGCTTATGCGAAAGTTTTGAATGTTCTTTCAATGTTCTTTTCAATAACTTTTTTAACGGAATCGATTTCTGTATCGCAAGCTTTCTGCTGATTTTCAATTTGGTTAAGGTCGATTTGCAATTTCTTTTCTTTTGTTTGAATTTCAGCCATTTTTGATTCATATTCAGCAGTTGCTGCGTCGTCATCTTCAGTGTAGTATGTGTCATAGAATACGGACGAACCAGTTGTACCGATTTCTTCGCCGGTAGTTGCGCTGCATATAATCAAATCACCGCGTTTAATAAGGTTTTGCAAATCTGCTGTTGAAACATAAGTTACATTGCCTTCTTCATCTACATTGCTGATATTGTCAAAATCTTCACCGGTAGCCCATTTTACTGAGTAACCTGCTGCAACCAATTGGTCATAAGTCATAATTACTGACTGGCTGAGAGTTGCATCGTTCTGGTTAGTTGAAACCTGCTGCATTGTAACTTTGTTTGAAAGTTTGTTTGAATACTCTGTTGCAATTTTTTCTGTCTGCATTGCGAGAATCATTTCTGTGTTAGTGATTTGTTGTGCTCTCAATTCGAGGTCTGATTTTCTTGCTGTTAAAAGTAACAATCTTGCTTGTGATGCTGCTAAACCCATTTTTGTATCTCCTTACTTACTTATTTATTACTTACACTTATATAAAAACATTTTGTATATACGAATTTCATAAAAAGTATATATCGTTACATTTCTTTACAATTAAATTTCAAATTATGGCTGAATTGCAGCAATATCAATGGGAAATAACAATATAAATAAGTTATATTATATATATAATATTAAATTAATTGCAATTGTGGGATAATATTTTCATTATGAAACGCATTTTGGTAGTAGAAGACAGCCCGCAGTGGCAAAATTTTCATAAAACAATGCTGGAGGCTCACCTCAAAGAACCGTTTTGCCTAAAAATCGCGTCATCAGCCCGTGAGGGGCTGAAAATCGTCGAGGACGAAGAACCATTCGACATAATTTTTTCGGATTTGCAGATGGAAACTGAATTTTTGCCCAAGTTTGCAGGAGAGTGGTTCGTTGAAAACGCCAAAAACTCTCCTAAAACGGCAAAATCGAAAATTGTACTTGTATCGGCAACATACAACATCGGCTTTATTGCGGCGCAGCTCGGCGTCGAATACGTATCAAAAAGAACCGCAATAAACTTTCCTGACGCGTATTTTTCCGTAATTGACTAGTTGAATGAAGCTTTATGGCGCAATTTTTGATTCTTTTTGCACAATTTCGCGCGATTTTAGCATTTCATCCAGAATATCGCACGCATCTTCAATACATCCCTCGCAGCTTCTAAGCGGTTTTCCGGTACCGATACCCTTTAGCTGAGCGCAAATCGTACTTTTGTTCTTATTTTTAAATTTTTCGGCAGCCTGCTGCACAAGAGAATACGTAGAAGCCTTAGAAGACGGCTTTTCAAGCGCACCATCGCTGTTTAAAAGCCCCAAAACCATATAAATTGCGCTTACAGCACCGCAGGTTTCTTTCATTCCGCCCATTCCGCCGCCAAATCCCTCTGAAACCCGAAAAGCGTCCTTTTCACTAAGTCCGAAAAGTTCAGAATAGGCACAAATAACAGCCTGTGCGCAGTTGTAGCCATTTTTGCGATTTTGAAATGCTTTAGATTTTCTATCTGACATAATTATAACTTTCTATACCGGAGAAAATTCATCAGTTTTGTGCTTAAATTGGGCATTATAAAGCGTTTTGTAAGCCCCGTTTTCTATTTTTAACAATTCATCGTGGGTTCCGGACTCAACTATTTCACCCTGGTTTATAACAACGATTTTGTCCGCGTTTTGTATTGTAGAAAGCCTGTGAGCGATAACAAAAACCGTTTTATCTCGCATGAGATTGTCAATTGCCATTTGAACAACGGCCTCCGCCTTGTTATCAAGCGCAGAAGTCGCCTCATCAAGTATAACAATCGGCGCATTTTTAAGAAATGCACGAGCAATCGCTACACGCTGCTTTTGGCCGCCTGACAACAAGATTCCTCTTTCTCCGATGAAAGTTTCAAGCCCATGTTCAAGCCCCGAAACAAAATCGTCAAGATATGCAGCTTTGATAGCCTCTTGGAGCAAACTTTCTGTCGCATTTTGATTTCCGAGCATTATATTTTCACGAATTGTACCCGAAAACAGAAAATTATCCTGAAAAACCACTGAAATATTGTTTCTCAAGGATTCCAGCGTAAAATCACGTATATCCGTACCATCTATTGTTATGGAACCCGATTTTACATCATAAAACCTCGGTAAAAGGTTGACAATTGTGGTTTTTCCACCGCCTGAATTGCCAACGAATGCAACTGTTTGACCGCGTTTTACCTCTAAATTGATATTTTTCAATACCGGAACATCCTTAACGTACTCAAAATTCACGTCATGAAACTCAATTATTGAATAATCAGAAGGCATAACGACCGCATTTTCTTTATCCTTGATTTGTGGCTCCAAATCAAGCATGTCAAAAACCCTTTCAATGGCAAAAAATGAAAGCTGAACCTGATTAAAGTTGTTTCCGATGCTTTTTATGGGTGTATAAAGCATTATGAGCGCTGTTATGAACGAAACGAAGTTTCCGCTGGTAATTTCGCCCGTAAGAATCAAATGACTGCCATATCCGATAGCCAGACCAATACCCACAGACACGACAACATGCATCATCGGGGAAAGCCACGATGTTTTTTGAACAAGCTTTATCCTTAAGGTAAAAATACCTCTCAAAATATCAAAAAATCTGTTAGTTTGCTGCGGCTGGAGGTTATAGGCGGTAATTGTTTTATTTCCTGAAAATGCCTCGTTATAAGCAGTTATAACCGAAGCATCCGCAACAAGGGTTTTGCTCATAACGTCGTTAATTCGCTTTCTAATTCTTGCAACAGGCAAAAATGCGCACCCTAGGACAACGACAGCAATCAAAGCCAGCTTCCAGGAGTTATAAAACAGAACCCCGACGAGCGAAATTGAAGAAAAAAGCCTCTGAGTAAAGACTTTCAGGTTATCAAGCAGGCCCGCACATGCCATATCTGCATTATTATTAAAAGCAAATATTACATCGCCCGAATTTCTTGTATCAAAAAACGCTGTTTGGAGCGTCAACATCTTTTTATAAAGGGTAAATTTGAGTCCATTGGTGATTTTTGCACCGACCCAGGTGTTTAAATAAGTAGCAAGGTAGTTCAAACACCCCTGAATCGAAGTAAAAGCAACTATCCCAAAAGGAATGTACCATGGCGACTGAATTGATTTTTCGACCATGACCAAATCCATATACGGCTTTAAAGAAAGCGCAATAACTGCGTCCAGCGCACCAATTGGGATACAAATAGTAACCGCAAGCAATGCCCTGAACCAATATGGCCGAACATAAGGCCACATTCTGCGATAGTTCACAACAAAACGCAGATTCTTTAGTTTTATCAATGTTTCTTGAATTTTTCCAGTTAATTTGAGCATAATTTGAGGACATAATACCCGAAATATGCTGCAAAGTAAACTTATTAATCCTGTTCCGGCAAATAATAAAGCGTGTAATCACTATTGGCGCTTATTTTAGCGGATAATCCAGGCACCATATAAACTAATAAGCCCGACGTCCCGAAAGTAAACGGAGCCAGCGCCAAACCGGCAATATAAACCAAATACGCCGTAGAAAATCCCTCTTTTTCAACAAATCCGAACAATCTGACGACATTTCCGTCAACATCAAATGTTCGAAAGCGGTCAATTTGAATTTCTCCGGAAGATCCACCCAGCATTGACGGCACAGAACGCCCTACAATCGCAAAAACATCGGTATCTTTTTTTATGAACAGCTCATTTTTATAATAAACGTCCTCTTTAACCTTAAATTTGACGCGGGTGCCGATTAGGGGCGATTCTTGGTTAGTATAATAAGTTTTTCCCTTAATATTTGTCTTAACAACTTTGTTAACCGGCATTATTGCTTCACAAGCCGTAACTTTCACGGGAATTCGCTCATCAAACGCGATATTCTGGTTAAAAACCGGTTTGACAAAAAATTTATCTTCCTCTGAAAAATGAATCGGCAAATCACTTAATTTAAGCGGTACGTAGCTTTTCTTTTGTCCCGAAACCATTACCGGATTAACAAAAGCAATATCAACATAATTTCTGGAAATATATTTTGGCTTTTTAAGCTCTTTTGAGAGAGAATCAGCCGTTTCATCCTCAAAAACGGGCATGACAAATTGAACTTTTTCGGAATTTTTGGATTTCACGTACTCAGGATCAATTTCATCCGTATAAACCGGAAAGCAAAACACCTGCTGCATTGAAAATACAACAATAAAAAATATTGATAAAATTTTTGCAAATAAATTTATCATGGAGACCCAAAAAGACTATTTGTCTTGTTCAGATTTATCAGAATCAGACTTTTTGTTGCTAACAGGCACAACAGGATTGTATTTTTGTCTGATTTTTTCTCTCGCAGCCTTTGATGTCAACAGAAAATTCTGATAATAAAGGTTGTTTTTGTAGTCGTTGTCAGCAAGATAGGCCGGATATTTTGAATAAATGTACTCATAAACCGCAGAAAGACGCTCTGAGCCGGCCGGATGAGAGCCGCCGTTTTCAAAATATGAGGGTTCTTCGCAAATTTTGTTGAGTACAACAATCATCGCTACCGGATTGTAGCCAGCGTTGACCATCAAATCGACACCTTTAAGGTCAGCTTTTCTTTCATATTTTTTCGGATTGAACCCCATGGCCACTCTGCGCCAATATCCGGCAAAATAATCAAGCCCATGCGCAATTTCGTGGCAAATAACGGCCGCAATCTCATTTTCGTCATCAATAAACGGCAAAAGCCCTTTATAAACAACAATAGTTTTGCTTCTAGCGTATGCAGCAGCGTTCACTTCGTTTTGAGTGCTGTAAAAAAACGTCATTCTGTTTTCAATTTGGTTTGCATTTAAAATCCTAAAGCCGATTTTCATGACTTTTTGCTGGTTCGGGGCATCTTTTTCAAGCAGATAAACGCTATCCGCAAAACAAGCGGAAGATGCAACAATAAAAACAAATAACCCGATTAAAAACTTTTTCATAATTAACTCCATTTAAGCGTTTTTACAATTATAATTATCGTAAACTGGTATTGTCAACAACTTCACCCCAATTTTTAAGACATATTACGTCTTATAATATACGGCGTAAGTCTTTCTGGGGGTAACAATAGCCTGCCCGCCGGGCAAAACCCGAAGAAGCGGCGCAGCAAAGCCAATCAAAAACGGCGTAGTCGCAAGCTCAACCAACCCAATCCAAACGGCAAGCGTATAACCGCTAGAGCTGATTTCGCCGTCCAGCTCAATTATATTGCCATTTTTATCCTTAAAATAGAACTTTTCAAGCGTCATTTCAGCAGGAACACCGCCCATTGCACGCGGAGAAACTTCACCGACTGTTGCGTAGACGTCAGCCCCCTTAGGAATAACAATATTCCCGTTTTCTTCGACATTATTCAATACTTTAAAGTGAACGGTCTGCCCTATCAGCGGAAACGGCATTGAAAATTTCTGATTTTTTTCTCCGACATCGACTTTTACACGCTTGCAGCGAGTACTGACCTTTTTAACGGGCTTTAAATAGACAACAGAAACATTTTTGGGGATTTTTACGCGTTTGGCAGCAGGTTTTACATCAGCGCGCCGTGCATCAACAACGGGCTCGTCTTCTTCCTGGGTTTTGTTGTAATCGTATTTTGAAGCTGATGTTTTCAACAGCAAATCCGACGAATCATCTTCCGGCTCGGGGCCGTTATACGAATTTTTTTCCAAATCCCTATCCAAAAGTGCCTCAGCCGCCGTATCTTCAATCAAAGGAATCTGAAAATCATCCTCTTTGGGTTGGTTTTCTTCTTTCGGCTTTGCTGGAGCTTTTTTGGGGGTATTTTTCTTCGGGTATGTTTTCTTATAAGCAGTTTTTGCACGTTGATAAGACTTTTTTTGAGGAGAAGAAGCCGCCCAAACAGGCATTTGCATAAAAAATACGAAAAGCAGCAGCAAATAACACAATATTTTCTTCACTATGGGTTTTCCTCCTCAAGCAAATTAACAAAATTCTCTAATTCTTCAAGGCCGTATGATTCATAATCCCCATAATCATAATCCTGATTATACATATTATACATGGAAAAATCAGAAATAGAATATTCATTTTTCGATTTTTCAACATCACTGTTATACTTGCGCAGGAGCTCCAGGCGGGTCTGCTGAAGAAGTCTGGATTTTTTTCGCTCTTTTTTGCTGGTTTTTAGAAAATTCTGATACACAGGGGTTCTCAAATATTCGTTATGTGCAATAAAATAGGGGTATTTTTGATAAATATAATCATAAATGCTCATAATTCGCTCAGAGCCCTTATGCTTAACAAAAAAAGACTCGCCGAACGCCGACGGCTCAGCAAGGAGTTTGTTATAAACCGTTATCAGCCCGACAGGGTTGTATCCCGCGTTAACAAGGTAATCCACAGCCCTGCGATCGGCTTTAAGTTCATATTTACGGGGGTTATAGCTCATAGACGTTCTTCTGAAGATTCCAAAGCGCATATCCATCGAATAAGCAAGTTCACGGGCTATCAATGCGGCAAATTCATCGTCGTTTTCGATAAATTTCATTGCGCCCTGATAAAAAACTATTTTTTTTGTATAAAAATACTGCTGAACCTGAATTTTATCCGAAATATCGTAATAAAAAAACACATGTTTTTGGATATCATTGGAATTTAGCAGACGAAAGCCGGTCTCCAAAAGCTTTTTTTGCATAACATCAACATCACAAGCAAGCGGAACATCCGCACCGAAAGAAATCAATCCAACACTCAAAAATAATGCAATTATTATAAAAAACCTTAAATACATCAATACTCCAACACTTGCATAATTAAATTATATCGGGCTGCACTTTTTCGTGTCAATAACTCATACATTTAACTTAATGCACTTGCACATATATGAAAATACCTATACAATAAAGTTGGATTTATAAGAATATAGGGGAAAAATATGAAAAAAATATTGATTGTTCTCACAGCACTGATTTTTACGGCCTCAAACGTGCTAGCAGCATCAGTTGTGCCTGAAAAATTAACCAAAAAACAGTCAAAAGACTACAAACTGATAAATAAAACATCTGTACAAATCTTTAAAAATCTGAATGATACTATTGATGTAAGCATGTATCAGCCTGTTTACAAAAATTTCAGGACAATGCCGAGAGAAAACACGCAACTTCGTGATTTTATCTACGTAAAAGACGGAAATGCAGAGCTTATGTATGACAGAGCGTCAAAAGAACTGAAATTTGTAACTTTCAGAACAAAAACAACGCCGCGCTCTTGGATTGTATACAGCTATCCGTCAGGAAAACTCCGTCAGGTTGATATGTGGGTTTATCTCGGCGAAACTTATAGTTTTAACTCCGACGGAACATACATGGATCTTGAAAGATTCCAAAAAGCTATAAAAAAAGAAATCAAAGCGAACAGAACGCAGTCAAAATGGACAAGAGCAAAACTTGCGATTCTCGGACAATCCAGACCCAAGGTGCAAGTTGAGTTAACAATCAACTACAAAGGGGAGCTTGAGCAGTGCAAAGCAATACAGCAATCAAAATCCGACGAATTCAACCACGGAATTTATGATGCAATCTGGAAATCGTCCCCATTTAAGACACCGTATCCGTTCACGACAAGAACAGTTATTGTTAACTACGAATT
>CALUPP010000062.1 GCA_944322685.1 Candidatus Gastranaerophilales bacterium | reverse complement strand
TTTATATAGGACGGCAGCCTGTTTCGGTTTTTTCACGATTTTAGCGGTTGTTTAGGGGCACAGCCCCGTTTCACGCTGGGTGTGTTTTTTGCACGGGGCGGAAGTTGATTTCGGTTTTTTCACGATTGTTTTGGTTGTTCAGGGGCACAGCCCCGTTTAATGATGGATGTGTTTTTTTGCACGGGGCGGCAGCCTGTTTCGGTTTTTTCACGATTGTTTTGGTTGTTTGTCTTAAAAGCTCGCGATTAACGGCGTTACGCGATTCGCCTACGCGAACCGCTCCAGGCCATAGCGGGTGCGGGTTTCGACCCCAACTCGCTTTTTTCAGGAGAACTTCCTGATTCTAAGGGCGTGAGCTTGTTGTAATTTCATTTTCCTGCGAAAAATGGACTGTTCATAGGTCGAGCCGGTATTTTTCTCATTTTTTACTTAAATTCTTTTGCCTTTTGAGCTTCATGCGGTAAAATATAGTAAAGACAATAGATGTGAAGTGATATTTTGTACAAATTCGACTTTAAACTGGATGATTTTCAAGAAGAAGCCCTCTACCATATAAAAGAGGGTAAAAGCGTCGTGGTTTGTGCGCCAACAGGTGCCGGAAAAACCTGTATTGCGCAAATGGCAATCCATAAAGCGCTCGATGAGGGCGTCAGAATCTTTTACACAACACCTTTAAAAGCCCTTTCCAACCAGAAATTCAGCGATTTTTCCGAAAAATACGGCGAAGATAAAGTCGGACTGCTCACGGGCGACACTTCCATAAATCGCGGCGCTCAAATCGTCGTTATGACAACAGAAGTCTTTAGAAATATGCTTTATGGCACAAATTTCGGCTCCGTAACCGACAATTTGAAAGATGTTCGCTATGTCGTGCTCGACGAGGTTCATTATATGAACGACGAACAGCGCGGCACGGTCTGGGAAGAAAGTATCATCTACTGTCCGACAAATATCCAGATAATCGCGCTCTCGGCGACCGTTGCGAACTCGCAGCAGCTTACGGATTGGATAAACACGGTTCATTCGCGCACGGAGCTTGTTTATACGGATTTTCGGCCGGTTCCTTTGCGGTATTTTTATTACGATTCGTCAAAACCCGACACGATTTTGCCGCTTTTGACCCCTGAGGGCAAATTGAACAAAAAAATCAAACCAGAAAGCCGTTCTCAGGCTTTCAGAAGAAAAATGCCCCTGCGCTCGCCCGCACGTGAGGTTGTGGCGATTCTGCACAAAAAAAATATGCTGCCCGCGATTTATTTCACGTTTTCAAGAAAAAAATGCGATGAACAGATGGAAAAATGCGCCCAGCTTTGCCTCGTAACCCCTGATGAACGCAGAGAAATCAAGAGAATTATGGACGAATATCTCGCACAGAACCCCTATCTTTGCGAAAACAAGCACATTGAATACGTTTTGAACGGTGTTGCGTCGCATCATGCGGGGCTTTTGCCGGGATGGAAAGTTCTTGTTGAAAAACTGTTTCAAAAAGGGCTGATTAAGGTTGTTTTTGCGACCGAAACCCTTGCCGCAGGCATAAATATGCCTGCTCGTTCCACGGTAATCAGCTCTGTATCAAAAAGAACCGATTCCGGCCACAGAATGCTCACCGCGAGCGAATTTTTGCAGATGTCAGGCCGTGCGGGGCGCCGCGGAATGGACGAAGTGGGTTATGTAACGGTCGTCGGAACCCCTTTTCAGTCGCCGGAGGAGGTCGCCGAGCTCGTTACCAGTGACGCAAATCCGCTCGAAAGCCGTTTTTCGCCGACTTATTCAATGGTTTTGAATCTTTTGCAGCGATTTAGCCTGGATGAGGCAAAAGAGTTGATTTTAAAGAGTTTTGGCTATTTTTCGTCAACTGATCGTTTAAAACCGCTTATGGCACAAAAAGCCGAGGCTGATGCGGCAATTGCGGGCTTTAAAGGGTTCAAATGCTTTGCGGGACTGACGAATGAGGACATGTTTGCTTATAACAAGCTCAGAAATACCTATATTGAGTACAGAAAAATCCAAAAAACGCTCAAAAAGCAGATGAAACACAAATCAGAAGAAAAACAAAAAGAATATCTGGAATTTGAGGCAAAAACAAAGGATTTTCTCAAAAAAGTTCACAGTTACGCATGCGATACGTGCAAACTTTACAAAAAACACATGAAAGAAACCGAGCTGCTCGACAGGTTCCAAAAAAGAGCGGACAAGCTCGCAAAAAATATTGAATATGAAAAAGATATTTACTGGAGAAAGTTCCTAAACCACACGGCAGCGCTGAAAGAGATGGGATACATTGAAAACGATTATCCGAACGAAAAAGGCATGACTGTTGCCGCAATTCGCGCTGAAAACGAGCTTTTTGTCGCTGAAATCATCTTTAGCGGGGTGCTTGATGAGCTGAAACCGGATGAACTCGCGTCGGTAATCTGCGCAATCACGACAGAAGACCTCAGAGCGGACGTTTATCCCGAGCTGCCCATCAGCAAAGGCACGCGAAAAGCGCTTAATCAGATAAAAAACATCCGCAGGAGGATAAGCATCGTTCAGCGCGACCATGATATTGACACGGAAATGTATATAAATTCTTATTATTCGCCGCTCATTGAATACTGGGTCAACGGCGGGGAATGGAGCGAGCTGGTTGAGCAAATCGGTGCGGGCGAGGGCGATATTGTCCGGAGTTTTAAGCGCACAATCGATGTTTTGCGCCAATTAACGATTGTTCCCAATGTTTCCGACAAATTAATCGAAACCGCAAGGGCCGCAATCGACGCAATTCAGCGCTCGCCGATTGATATTGATTAGTTTTTTTATTTAAGGCATTCTTTGCCGGTTGTTTTTGTAAAAAATCGTACTTCAATGTTTTGCGGGCAGAATTTTACTTTGGAGTGACTATGGAGGAGGGCGCTTGAAATGTGGAATTTTATCAATTAACGTTGAATGCCCGGGGGAATCGGAACAGAAAAGTAAAATTCTTCCCGCAAAACCCCGCAGCAGCGCAAAATTATACTATCATTCTATTGACCGAGTGAAAAAATGGCGTTTGCGTTTTATAATTAGAAAATAAATAAAAATTCTAATAATAATGAAAATAATAAAAACATCACTTATCATAATTTTTGCGCTTGCGATTCTGGCGGAAATGCTTTATTTGTTTGCGGTTCCTCCGGCAATAAACTATGCCTTGAAAAGGGGAATTGTTGAAAAAATCGTCAAAAAAGAGACCGGACTGACGCTCAAAAGCGATAATTTGGAAATCCGCACAACGCCGGGGTTTAACATCGCCGCAGAAGTGAAAAATCTTTCATTAAGGGATAAAAATAAAAACAAAGTCCTCGATGCACAAAATATTGAGGCAAAAATCTCTATTTTGTCGCTGATTTTTCAAAAACCGCAGCCAAAAATGCTCAATGTTGACGATTTGTGGGTGCAAATCACAAAAGATGAAAAAGATGATTTTTATATCGGAACGTATAAACTGGATAAAAACAAAAAAATCGAACTAAAGTTCAAAAATTTCCGCGCACAGCTCGCTAATATAAGAATTTTCTTCAAAGATAAGCGTACAAAAGATGAAATGACCTTTAAAATTAACGGGCTTTTCGTGCATAAATATACGGAAAATAAATATGTAAAAGCGGACTTTTTTGCGAAAATTTACCACGAAAGCGACGAATCTTCTCTCCAGCTGCACATAGACAGCAAACTTCCGCTTTTAAAACACCTCAAAACCGCAGATATTTTCGGCTCGGTGCAAAATGCCGATCTGGCGTTGTATTCGGACATTGCCGCGCTTTATTCCGATTCTGAAATCACGAAAATGAGCGGAATTATTAACACAGCGTTCTATACAAACGACGCTGGAAAAAACGAAAAGAAATTTTTTGCCGAGGCTATGGTCAAAAACCTCGCCATAACAATGAAAAACCCTAATGATTCAATAGAATCGAGCGGTGTTATGAAAATTTCATTTGCGGGGCTGGCAAATGAGAGTGATTTGAAGATTGATAAACTGAATATCAACGGAAAAGACTGGAAAACAGAGATTTCCGGACTTGTGCAAAAAATCGGAAGCAAATCGCCGAATCTGGATTTGAACGTCAAAATTCCGCATTCAAATGTTCATTCCCTAATCGCACTTTTGCCAAATATCACCGATGAATACAACACAGTAAGAAAACTGAAAAAACATGGCGTTTTCGGGGTAATCGATACGGCGTTGAAAGTCAGCGGGAAGCCTGAGCGCCCTGATATTTTCGGAAAACTTGCGCTGAGCGACTTATATATATTGTATTATGACCCGCTAATCCCGAAATGCCGCATCGATATGGAGTTTAAGGGGCAGTTCTTTGAACTTTATACAAAAGTTTTTGCCCGTAAAAACCAGTTTGTTGAAATAAAAGGCTCTGCGGACAACTGGCTGGGCGGCAGGGGCAATTTTCATATTGTTTCGAGCCCGGTTGTGAATCTGGAAACCGCACATAGACTGCTTTTGCCGGTTCATGACGTTGTCGGGTTTGATTTGGGGCCGCTTCCTTATATGACAATCTCCGGCGAGGGGAATATTGACCTAAAAGTCCATGGCACGGTCGTTGACGGGTTTGCGGACGGGCGATTTAACTTCAAAAATACGAACGCCCAGATTGACGGATAC
The DNA here is from genome assembly GCA_944322685.1 of Candidatus Gastranaerophilales bacterium. Taxonomy (GTDB): domain Bacteria; phylum Cyanobacteriota; class Vampirovibrionia; order Gastranaerophilales; family Gastranaerophilaceae; genus Spyradomonas. Next base: position 12,193 of record CALUPP010000062.1, on the reverse strand, counting down.
AATTTCAAGCTCCTGAATGCCGCAGGGCATCTGGATTTTAACAAAAAGGACATGTTTTTCGAAACAATTAGCGGGAAGGTCAAAAATTCGCCCCTAAAAATAACGGGTAACGCCGATTTGACCGGAAATGTCGATTTTAGCGTAAAATCTCCATCGTTTGAGCTTTCCGAGCTCTTAAATATCGCCAAAACAAGCAAAAACCTGAAATCCAAAGCCGAACTTCTCGCGCCTGTGGAAAAAGCGGGCGGAATGTGTGCTGTTGAGCTGAGAATCAAGGGTTTTGGGCGTGATTTTGTAAAACTTATGGAAAAAGCCGAAATCAGCGGGAAAATAAACTTTAAAAACAACACGGCAAAATCGGTTTTTTCGCCTGTTGAAGCCCAAAAAATCAACGGCAGCGCAAATTTTCACAATGATGACTGGGGAGCGGACTTGAGCACGGAGATTTTCGCTTCAAAGTTCTTTGTAAAAGCAAAATCCTACAAAAATGAGCTTTCCGCTTCAATAAATTCCCCGTCTGTAAATATTGATGCGGTTTTGAATTCGCCGGCATTGAAAACTTATTTGAAAGGCGATTTTAAAGGCTTTCCGGCGACGAATTCTTTCCTTGAGCTCAATGCTGACTACAAAGGCAGCGCAAAAACCATCGAAAAAAACAAAATAAGGATGAAATCCAAATTAAAACCCTCAAAAAACAACGAAACGCCGTTTTTGCTCCGCTCGGGCGTTTTTGAGCTTTTTGACGGTGATTTGACGATTAAAAACTTTAGCGCAAAGGTTTTTAATTCCACTGCAAAAGCAAATGGCAAAATATTGAAAATATTTAGCGGAAAACCGGTTTATAACTATGATTTGGAGGTAATGAACTTTGATGTTTCAAACTTTGAAACCCTGAAAACAATGCAATTTGTGCCTGCTTATATGCAAAAAATCCTGAATACCTACGAAAAATACAAAGGGCGCGCGGATGCGAACCTGATTTGCCGAAATAACATAAATCGCGGCCGAATAAAGCTTCAGGAAATCGCTTTTGTCCAAAAATCGCTCCAAATCCCAATAAACGTCGACAGCGGCGAAATTCGTGTTGACGGAAATAAGATTATTCTGAAATCAATAAATGCAAAATTCGACAACAACCCGATTTTTCTTAATTCCAGCGTTTCAAATCTCGCGAAAAACCCGAAATTTAACGGTTATGTGACAACAAAACTCACGGAAAGCTTTATAAACAAATATGTGAATTCCAACCTGACATATCCGCTGAAAGTTAAGGGCGATATCACCTTTACATCGGAGTTTTCGGGTGATGACAAATCTTTTACGGTAAAACCGGTCATAAAACTCAGCGAGGATGCCGATATTTATTACATGGGCTCAAATCTGGGCGATGCTGACGGAAAAAGAGAAATAAACGGCAATATTTATGTGAAAAATCACGTTTTTGATATAAAAAAATTGACTTATTTGAGATATATGACCTCGCAGAACGATTATTCATATCCTCTGGAAATCATTACCGTCCACGGCAAGGTTGTTCAAAAAAAAGATAAATTTTTCTTGCAGAACATGCATGTTCTGACCAAAAACAGCGCAAATGTGAAAATTTTCAACGCGTTTTTTAAAAAATCCGTCCTAAAACAGGGAATGTTCAATTGCGGGCTGGTTCTTAACGGGGATGTAAATGCTCCGGATATTTTGGGCTCGATAAAGATGGACAGCATTGATATGCCGCTTTATGACACGATTATTAACAGCATAAACGTTAATTTTGCACCGAAAATTGTTGATATTGAGTTCAGCGGAAAGAGTTTTGATTCGGATTTTCTGGTAAATGCGCAGGTAAAAAACAAAACGACCCTGCCGGTCGTTGTTGATAACGTGAAAATCACCTCAAAAAAGGTAAATCTGGATTCTATAATCGACTCAATGACAAAAGTGACCATGGAAAACATTGGAACGGTTCCTGCGTCCGGGAAAATGCCCGCAGAAAAGCTCCAAATCCGTCCGTCCGACATAATTATTAACAAGGGGCGCATGGAGGCGGAAAATATCATCCTGCGCGGGCTTCCGGCAACAAACTATACGGGCAATTTCAGGCTCGGGAAAGATAATATCCTCAAAGTTTCTGACATAAACCTGAATCTGACCGGCGGAACGCTCCGGGGGCTTGCGTCTTACAATTTTAAGGACGCAAAAATCACCGCTGAGCTGAGAGCTGAAAAAGTTGACGCAAATAAAGTTGCGGAGGCGTTTTTGGACGTCAAAAACCAGATTTTCGGCTCGGTTAACGCAAATATTCATCTGACAACTCATGGTGATTCTGAAAATGAACGTATCAGAAACGCGAACGGAAACGTTTATTTTTCAATAGATGACGGAAAAATGCCGAAACTCGGCTCGCTCGAGTATTTGCTCAAGGCGGGAAACCTCATAAAAAGCGGAATAACCGGACTCAGCATAAATAATTTCCTGGATTTGATTGCACCGGTCAAAACCGGCTATTTTGAGTCAATTAAGGGCTCAATCCACCTGAAAAACGGCTCTGCGGAGAATCTTGAAATCTTTTCTACCGGCGAAAACCTCAGTTTGTACATAAAAGGCAAATATGACTTCCCTGAGCAGAACGCTGATTTGATAGTTTTCGGGCGTCTTTCAAAAAAGAGCCAAAATATCCTCGGCCCGGTCGGAAATGCTTCTTTTAATTCACTTTTGAACCTTATTCCGGGCATAAAGCTTGACAGGTCGGAAAAATCCAAATTTATTAAAGATTTGAACAAAATTCCCGGCGTTGAGTTCAGCGATCAGGCTTATCGTATTTTTTCCGCAAAAATCGACGGTGACGTGAACGGGGAAAAATACGTTACGTACTTCAAATGGATTGAATAGGTAAATTTTTATTAACTTTCAGCGCCAAAACTGGCAAAAAAAGTTATTTTCGGACTTTAAACATAAACATCACAAGGAAAAGAGCAGAAAATGAACGTAGCGGCCGTAAAACCAATGTCTTTCACCGAAAGCCGGCATGAAAAACTGCAAAAAATGTCGCGCTACTATGAAACGCGTGAAGATTACAAAAAAAATACAGAAGAAATCCGCGAACAAAAGCGCCGGGCAAGAATTCTCATCGGAAGCTGCATAAGCGGCGGGCTTTTGGGCGTTATCACGTATTTTGCGGTAAAAATTATGCGAAATAAAATCGTTTAAGGAGAAAAAGCGCAAAATGATACAACCTTTTTCGTCTAATTCTAAATTTGGCCTTGCTTTAGCACAAAACGAGCATAATTTTCGCGATAAAACCGGATTTGAGCATCAAATAACGGGCAAGCAGCCGCAAAATCCGCTTAAAAATGACGAATTTTTGCGTGCTGATGCAGCAAAACAGCAAAAAGTTTCGTTTCACGGTTTTTTAAGACATAATTTGAACAAAATCATAAACCGCAAACCCCAAAACATTACGCAGGAAAGCGGCGAAAACAAAACTAACGGCAAAAAAATGCTCCGAAATGCCGCAATCGCCGCGGGTTCGGTAATCGGTGCGGGTGTGCTTTTGTTGGCGGGGGTGTATTTTTATAAAAAACCGACAAAAGCGGACAAAGCCCTTATCCAGCTGCTTGAGGAAAAGTTTTTGCCGTTTCAGAATGCGATTTCCGGGGTAAAAGACGAAATTAAAACTTTTCGCTCTGAATTTGAGAAAAAGAAAGAAAAATTATTTGAGCCGGTTTTAAAAGATTTTGAAAATTTCCAAAAATTGCCCGAAAAGGCAAATAAGGAAAACGCCGACGCGGTTCGTGCGCAAATTCAGGAGTTTAAGAAAAATTCTTTGCCCGATTCTTATTTTGAAAACGCTGCAAAGGAAATGGACGAATTGTGCGAAACTTATTTGCAAAAAATAAGCCAAAAATTTGAACAAGTCGAGCCGAAATACAAAGATTTTACCCAAACCTTCAACGGCGAACTGCCAAAGAGCCGTCATTCGAAAAAAATCATTGAAAGTTATAAAGAAAAGGCGGATTTTGATTACAAAGAGGCAATGTCGGCAAAAAAAGCCTATGAAATCATCCCGAAATCGCTTTCTCTTAGCTTTCAGGAGCTTATGATTGAAGTTCAGACGACCGAGTTTCTTCATATAAACAAACTCCTTGAAGATATCTTGAAATAGCGCCGTTTTTTGCCTAACCCGTTGTGCAAACCGGAAAATCATGCTAAAAAAGATATATGGATAAATTTGTATTGGTAACAGGGGCTTCGTCCGGGCTGGGAAAAGAAATTGCGCTGACACTTGCGCAAAACGGATTTAAAGTGTTCGCCGGGGTGAGAAAACAGGCGGATAAAGAGACGATTGAGGCGCTAAATTCTTCAATTGAGGCGGTTTTTCTGGATGTTACGCAGGATGAAAGTGTAAAATCGGCCTTTGAGCAGATAAAATCAAAAACAGAGTCGTTGTACGGGCTTGTGAACAATGCCGGAATCGCCGTGGCGGGGCCTGTGGAGTGTTTGCCGGTTGAGGCGGTGAAAAAACAGTTCGAGGTCAATGTTTTTGGCGCAATCCGCGTTGCGCAGCGATTTTTGCCGATGATGGACGACGGCCGAATCGTTAATATCAGTTCTATGGCGAGTTTCGGGCTTTTCCCGTTTGTTTCGCCTTATTGTGCCTCAAAAAGAGCCCTGGATATATTTTTTAATGCCCTTTTGCTCGAATGCAAGAAACCGGGCTTAAAAGTCATCTCAATAAAGCCCGGAGTAGTGAAAACAGCTATCTGGGACAAGTCAATCGACGCATGTACAAAGATTTTGGACAATATTCCCGAAGAATTCCACAAAAAATACGCAAAAGAGTACGAATTTTTGGTAAAAAATGCAAGAAAAAATAACCATCACGGCCTTGAACCGGCTGAAATCGGCAGGATTGTTCTTAAAGCAATGACGGTTAAAAATCCAAAATTGTCATACTGCGCGGGTTTTGATGCGAAAATGACCGAGCTTTTTTCAAAATTGCCGCTTTCTTTGATAAATTTTTGTACAAAAGCCTCCATGAAAAATCGTTTGCGATAAAATAAATACTGCGCTGTGTTTTTTTAAGAAAAAGGACACAGCCCGCTTGCAAAGAATGCCAAAATGGCCTCAAAGCGGCCGCAAAAGACGAAAATTGCGTGCAGAAAGGAAGTATTTATGCAGTTTGACCGCGCTTCGTACCTGAACACCAGACGCGACGCCTGGGTGGAGATAAATTTAAACAATATTGAACATAATATTCTGGAATTTAAAAAATACCTGAAAAAAGGCGCAAAACTCTTTGCCGTGGTCAAAGCAGACGCGTACGGGCATGGTGCGGTTACGATTGCGCCGATTTTGCTGGCTTCGGGCGTGGATTTTTTGGGAGTTTCTTCGATTGACGAGGGAATGCAGCTGCGCGAGGCAAAAATTGAGGCTCCGATTTTGATTCTGGGCGCGGTTCCTGTTTGGGCGTTCGATTGGGCGGCCGCAAATAACATGTCGCTTTCGATTTTCCTTGATGAGCACATTGAAGCCTGCCGGATTGCGTACGAAAAAACCGGCAAAAAGCCAAAAGTCCACGTAAAAATCGACACAGGCATGAACAGAATCGGCGTAAGGCCCGAAAATGCGGCAAATTTTATAAAACGGGTTCAAAATTGTGATTTCATAAACCTTGAGGGGATTTTTACGCATTTTGCCTGCGCAGAGGACGAAAAAGCAACAAAAATCCAATATGAAAAGTTCAAAAATGTGGTTGATTCCGTTGACAGCACCGGTTTGTTAATCCATTGCTGCAACACGCCCGCTTTGATTGCTTATGATTATATGGATTACAACATGGCGCGCGTCGGCATCGGAATTTACGGTTTGCAGCCGGATTTGCCAGCCGGAGTCAAAAAACCGGATCTCAGACAGGCAATTTCTTTAAAAGGCCGAATCACAAACCTGCACGAAGCCTTGCCGGATGAGGGCGTGAGCTATTCTCACACGTTCATCACAAAAAACAAGACAAAAATCGCAACTATCCCGCTCGGATACGCAGACGGCGTGCCCAGATGCCTTTCTAACAAGATTTTTGGCATCGTGAACGGCAAAAAAGTTCCCCAAATCGGCAATATAACAATGGATCAGATGATGTTTGACGTTACGGGCGTCGATACGGCCGAGGGGGACGTGATTACGCTGCTCGGAAAGGACGGAAATGAGTTTATTTCCGTGGATGAATGGGCGCAAATTCTTCATACCATAAATTATGAGCTCACCTGCCGCCTAAAAGTAAGGCTGTCGCGTGTTTATACCAGATAATTCCCGGATAATCCCCATATAATCCATTTCTTGCCGGTATTTTGCCCAAAAATTCGTCAGTTCCAAGCTTTATACCTGCTTTTTAAGCATGTCAAGCAAATTTATGGGTTTTGGAGCGCTCAAAGCGGGTGTCCGGGCCGATGAATCCGCAACCGGCTCAATATTTGCATAATAAGCGGGGTCGTCTAATGAATCCAGCGCTTTCATAACGCCCAATCTGCCCGATTTTAGCTGCAAATCAGCCAGAATCGACTCTATTGTATAAGTAATCGCAACATTTATCGCTGTCCAGCTGATTCCGGCCGCAGCAACGGTTTTTTTCAGGCCGTCCGTCATAAAAATATTTCTGATTTTGCCGCTTTGAACATAAGCAATAAACTGGTCGGGATGTTCGCTCATTTCTGTGACTATTGAGGAAACTATATTTTTCATTTCATCTTTTGGCATTCTTTCGATTACTTTTTTCAGTTTTGCGAGGCAATCCAAAATATAAGCCTTGTCCATATTCGAAACATGGAATCTGCTTGCAAGTTTGTGGTCGTTTTCAAGCTTAAGCATTATTTTTGCGAATTCTTCGTCCGTTTTTGCCTTTATTTTTTCTTCCAGCTGTTCAATTTTCTTAATCGGGTTAATATCCGGCAAAATATCGCCGATTTTTATATTTTTCAAGTCCGGCAGCGGTTTTTCAGGATGAGCAAGCGTTTCATGCAAGTAATTAACGATTTTTGTTTTAGCCTTTTCGGCTCCGGCAGGCATATTTGAGAATACGGAAAAATATTCTAATGACGGCAGGATTTCCGTATCCAAAAACTTGTACAAATCGTCTTTTGACATCGTCAAAAACTCTTTACTGCCGCTTATTTCGGTAAGAGCTTCCCTTACGACCGGCAAAATTACGTCATCTGACGCATTTGGCGAATTTTTGGCTTTTTCTATTGTGCTGAAAATTTTGTCCATGTATTTTTGGGCATTTTCTTTGGTAAATCGGCTCGAAAATTCGCCGAAATCGTTAAATATCAACCCAACATATTGTTTCAGACGTTCAAAATCAGCGTCGTTGATTTTTGAGATATTTTTGAAGAAATCGGATTTTTTTGTAAGAATCTGATTCAAAATGCCGTAATCCTGCTTGGGTATGCTGTTCAAGAACCCGAAGATTTCTGATAATTTTTCATATTTCTCAATTTTTTGCCGCAAAGCGGGTTCATTTGTGTCTTTTAATGCATATTTTGCTGCATCTTCAAGATCTGAAGAAATAGACCTGATTTTTGCGTTGCAGGCCTCGGCAATCGGCTCAATTACTTCCTGACGGAAGCGGGCAAATTCTTTATCTGACATATTTGCAGCTTTTTTCAGGTTTTTTGTGTTGAGCGCAAAATCAAGGAAATTTCCAAGCTCATTTTGCGGCAAATCAAGCAATGCCTCATAAATATTTATATTTTTGTCCGATGAAAACCTTGTATTTCCCCTTGGAGCTCCGATTAATTCCGTTAAATGCCATTTGAAATCCATATATTCTCTGGAAGTCATCTCCTTTATTGATTTTCCGAGCTCAGATGGCTTAAATAAGGCGTTAAACAGGGCTTTTAGTTCGTTGTCAGGGGTGAATCTCAGCCTATCCAGCCTTCTTGCGGCATCGGAGGTTTGCGGCAAAATCGCTGACAAATCATCTAACACGGCTTTTTGTTCCGCAATTGAAAGATTTGCGAAATTTTTGATGTATTGTGCGGAATTTTTTGTAAATTTGCTTACCAGCTCGATTATGGGCGTTTTTTCAAGATTTATGCCGTCAAAAACCTTGCTCCAAATGCCGGAATTTACCGATGCTTGGGCAACTTTGTCGGGAATTTCTTTTGCGATATTTTCGAGGTATTTTTTAAACCATTTTTTCTCCGTAATTTTGCTTGTGCCCGAAAGCGTCGTCAAAACTTTGTTAATCACGGATTTTGCGCTCAATTTGCCTTTTGCGGCCAAATATATGCCGTAAATGGCCGGAAAAGCTATTGCAAGCATCCCGCCCGCATAAACAAACGGCTGCGCAATCTCGATTGCGGCCTCCATTGTTTCGGAATATTCCTGAGATTTGTCGTCAACTTTTTCGAATGTGTTGAAAATCTTTCTTTGGAGATTTTTCGCTTCTTTTAGCTGATTCGGCGTGACTTCGAGCTTTGTCAGTTCTTCCTGGAGCATTTTATTCTGTTTTAGCTCGGTTTTTTTGTATTTTTGGTATTCAAAATAATTTTTCAGCACATTCGGGATGAAAAGCGCGTAATCCTTGACTTTTTCGCCGAAAGTTTTCTTCGGAGCTTTGATATCTTTGACTTCTTGCATTTCTTCTTCGGTATAGCCGATGAAATTTTTCGGATTTTCTTCAAGCTCGCGTTTTGCGATGTAGCGTCCGGTTCTTGAGGACGCTTTTTGGAGTTTCAGCGCGATTAAAGAGCCGACAATACCGGTAACGAATCCGCCGATTAATCCGAAAACGCCCCGTCTTCCCCATTTTGTGGTCATTGCGGCCGCTGAGACTTTTTTGATCTTTTTTTCAATAATTTGCGTTTTTGATAAAGATTTGCGGTTTTCACGGCTATAAGTCAAGGGTTCGTAGAAAAATTCTTTGATAAATTTCTTTCTTGCGGCCTTAAATTCGCGGGTTCCCTCTTTTGTTGCCTGCATTTCTTTGTAAGCTTTTTTCGCTTCTTCGCTGCCGTATTTTTCGGTCTGTTTTTTGATAAAATTCGGGATGACCTTTGTCCAATTCATCACGGCAGAAACAACAGCACCCACAGCCGCCCCTAAAAACGGTGTTGTGCCCATAATAACATTCGCCGCAACCTCCATATTCTGCGAATAAACTTCAGCCTGATTATTTATCGAACGGACTACGCGCTGGATAACCTCTTTGTCCTTTTGGGCTTGTTCGATTTCTTCCGGCGTGAGCTGACGGTCGACTTTTTTCGATTCGTCAACGTCGGATTTTTTCCATTTGCGGTACGCGCGGTTATCCTTTATTACGCTGACCAATCCCTTAAACATGCCGCCTTTTAGGTTGTCGGTTTTGAATTTTTTGTCTTTTTTCTTGTTTTCCGGGTTATTTTCGAGGGCTTTTTGTGCTTCTTCAATCTGCTCCGGCGTGTAATTTACAAAATATTTCGGGTCTTCAAGCACTTTTCGTGCCTGCCAGCGCGCAACTCTTGAGCTTTCCACCTGCAATTTCGTTGTGTAAATATTCGAGGCAATAAACCCGACGATTGAAGAAATTATCGGAATTGCAATCCCTATTTTTATTTTTTTATATTGCTTATTTACCCCTTTTTTATAATTTTTGTACAATTTTTCAGCTTCAAGCCCTAGATCCGGGTGGCGTTTTTTGATTTTTTCAATTGCACTTTCTTCCATGAGATCCCAGCTGCTTATTTCCCAGGGTTCTTTATAATTTATCTTTTTATCTGCTTCATTTATCTTTTCTACAAGATTTTTTACTTCCGGATTTTCACGAAACGCCTGAGATATTTTCTTTTCATTGTTCGCTGCCGGGCCAATGAGGGTTTTGTAAGAAGCTCCCAGCCCGATTAGCCCCGCAATAAACGGCGAAAGCCCGACAATCGGCTCTGTGACTGTTTCGACGTTTTCTGCGATATCTTCCGAATGCTGATCCATAATATCAACAACGTCGATAATCGTTTTGCCCAAATCCTGCGCAGCTTTGATTTCCTGCTGCTTATGTTCGCGGCGGCGGTTTAGTTCTTCTCGCTGAACATCGTTATCGCGTTGTTCTTGTTCGTATTTTTTGAATTTATCGTTATTTTTTGCTATTTCGGATAATGTATGAAAAATTCCCATTCCATGCCTTCGGATTGTTGCCTATATATCTATAAAACCATATAAAAAATATATTTGCTCCCGTGTAATTGGCTCAGAATAAAATTTTTACAAAAATACATATTAAATATTTACAAAAACATGTTCTGTATAGCTGTCGTTTTTCAACAGTTCTTTGTATAAAGTAATTCCGCCGCTCAGGCTATATACATTTTCAAATCCTCTTTGCACAAGGATTCTTGAGGCAACGTAGCTCTGAAAACCGGTGTTGCAAAAGAGGATAATTTTTTTGTCTTTTGGCAAATTTCCGAATTTCTCCCTTAATTCAGGGGTAAAAATATGCAATGCGCCGTCTATTGTTTCGTTTGCGAACTCTTCTTTTGAACGTACATCAACGAGCATAATATCTTGCGGATTTTCTCTCACATCTTCATAAAATGCCGGTTTCAAGAGCCCTTTCAGGATGTTATCGGCATTCATTCCGAGGATATTAACAGGATCCTTTGCGGAGGAGTACGGCGGAGCATAGCAAAGCTCACAATCTATCAAATCCCAAACTTTCAGCCCGTTTCTCATTGCCGTCGCAATCACATCAACACGTTTTTCAACGCCCTCGCGGCCGGCAGCCTGAATTCCGAGGATATCTCCAGCTTTATTGAACAAAAGTTTATACATTGTGCGTGTTGCGTTCGGATAATAGCTTGCGTGAGAAAATCCGAAAGTAAATGTTTTCAAATATGGGATATTCCGTTTTATAAGTGATTCTTCGCTGTTTCCTGCATTTGCTATTGTCAAATCAAAAACCTTTACAACAGCAGAGCCGATAGTTTTCTTATAAATAGAATCATATCCGGCAATATTATCAGCAATTATGCGTCCCTGTCTGTTGGCCGGCCCTGCAAGCGGTATCAAAACCTCATCATTCGACACAAAATCCACAACTTCAACACTGTCTCCGCCTGCATAAATGTCTGAGTCTGAGGTTTGCATGTGTTCATTGACTTTTATTCCGCCGGATTTGCCGATTTCAAGGCCGCAATCACGTGCAAGTTTTGTTTCGGGCTTAACGCCGGCAGCCAGAATTGCAATGTCATAAGGAATTGTGCGGTCGGAGTTGAGCACGACCTCATCCTTGCCAAATGCCTTTACTCCGTCGGACAAAATCAGGTTTACTCCGTGATTTCGCAGCTCATTCTGCGCAAATGCCGCAGTTTCCCTGTCAACAGGAGGCAGGATATGAGGAGCAAACTCCACGAGTGTCGTATTTATGCCGTCAATTTCAGCAAAATTTTCAGCCATCTCGACCCCTATGAAACCGCCTCCGACAATAACCGCATTTCTGGCGTTGGAAATCCTTATATATTCCTTTATTCTATTTGCATCTTCAAGTGTTCTGACGGTATGGATTTTGGGGCTGTTTACACCATCTGTCGGTGGTTTGAACGGGCTTGCTCCCGTGGCAAGGATGAGTTTGTCATAGTTTAAAATTTCATACCCGTTTACAATAACGCTTTTGTCTTTTCTATTGATAGATGTAACTTCTGCACCCATTCTTACATCAACATTCAGAAGATTTTTGAATTTTTTAACGCTTGAAACATGCATTTTTTCTTCATCAGCAATTACATTTGAGCAATAATACGGAAGCCCGCAATTTGCAATAGAAATTTCATTTGTTTTTTCAAGTATCAAAATTTCCGCGCTGTCATCAAGTCTTCTCAACCTCGCAGCAGCTCCGGCTCCGCAGGCACCGCCGCCAATAATTAAAACTTTCATGCAAAATCCTCACGAAATAATATAATCAATAATTTAACATTAATTGCTCAAATTTTAAAGTTCTATGCTAATTAATTTATATTGTCTATTATAAAATTCATATTCTCCAACCTTGAAGTTAAAAGTGCGCGCTATAATCTGTGTAAACAAAGACTTGATTTTTTAAATTTATGGAGAATAATATATGTTATAAAAATTCTTTTGTTAAAATTTAATATCGCGGGATGGAGCAGTCTGGTAGCTCGTCGGGCTCATAACCCGAAGGTCGTTGGTTCAAATCCAGCTCCCGCAACCATTT
>CALUPP010000061.1 GCA_944322685.1 Candidatus Gastranaerophilales bacterium | reverse complement strand
GCAAAGCAATACAGCAATCAAAATCCGACGAATTCAACCACGGAATTTATGATGCAATCTGGAAATCGTCCCCATTTAAGACACCGTATCCGTTCACGACAAGAACAGTTATTGTTAACTACGAATTTTAAATAAATTCAGTTCATAGTATAAAAACCGGAATAAATGTTCCGGTTTTTTTATTTATAGCGCAAGATTTCAGCAAATTACCCTGATAACTAAACTTTTAGCGGGCATTTTCCTGGTCTTGCCCTCTCCGATGGGGAGAAGCCGGGGTGGTGGTTGTTTTTTGGGGAAATTAGGGCCAACGTTTGTTGTTGTCAGGCGGTGCCTGACCTACTTTTGGGTTTGTTTGCGGGGATGGAGAGTAAGGAGTATTTTGGGGAGTTTTCTCCCTCTCTGTGGGAGAGGGCTGGGGTGAGGATTGGCCCTTTGGGATGGTTTTTGGGTGGGTACAGGAAAGATTTTTGTTTTTGTGGCGCGGTTTGGGTTTTGTGACCACTTTTCAGGCTTATGCGATCCTGAAATACTCTGCGAGCACCCTCCCTTGTATGCTTCCTGCGTCAGCAACAAGAGGAGCTGCAAGTTCAGGATGACAGGTTGTTTAGGGGGTTAATTGAGCGGATTTAACGGGAAAAGGGTAAAAATGACATTTTTATGTCATGTTTACATACCTTTTATATCCCTCTATTTATTTAATGCCCATTTTTCATCGTTTTATAACATCTGGCGGGTGATATTGTTACAATTCGTTACATTTGCCCGCGTATATTGCGAAAAAATAATATATGCTAAAATAAAAAGAGAGATTGAGGGCAGGAAATTGGTGCAGATTGAGAATCTGGAGCAGATTCGGCAGGCGATTGAGGTCGAACAAAAAAATTTGTATATTGATATTCGCGGAAAATCGACCACATTTTCCGGCTTTGTGCTGAAATTGCTCACAAAACTCTACAAAAAATCGAAACGCGACCCAAAATGGCTCGTTCTTTCGAAAGAATTCGAAACTTACGCAATTTCATCGGTTCCGGCGCGCAGAAAAGCCGTACAGAGGCTGGTTTACACAATAAGAAAAGAGATGGAAGCGCCAAAATCCGAAAAACCCGAATTTTCGCAAAACCCGGCCGACGTTGACGTTGTTTATGTAAAAGGTGTTGGGCCCAAAGTGGCAAATTTGCTGAACAAACTGGGAATTTTCACTGCAAAAGACCTGATATTTTACTTTCCGAAGCGGCATATTGATTATTCGTCGAGAACATTGATTAAAAGCCTGAAAGAGGGGCAGGACTGCACGATTATCGGCGAAATAAAGAACATAAAAGCCTACAACACGCCCAAAGGGCTGGGAATCGTGACTTTAACGGTGTCTGACGGCACAGGGCTCGTGAAACTGAACTTTTTTTATGCAAAAGCGAGCAAATTTCTTCTTGAGCGGTACAAATCGCAGTTTGTCAAGGGTTCCAGCATTATTATTTCCGGAAAAGCAAAGATTGACAAATTTTCTGGCATTTTTACAATCGACAAACCCGAATATCAGGTGCTTTCCGGTGATTTTGACGAAAAAAGCAGCCTGAACCTCGGCAGAATCGTTCCGGTGTATCAGCTGGTCGAGGGATTGAATATAAAATACCTCCGCAGGGCAATTTTTAACGCGCTGGAAAAGTATTTGAACACGCTGCCCGAGGTAATCCCCGACGAAATCCGGAAAAGGAACAATCTTCTTGACAGGCGGGTTGCGTTGAAACAAATCCACTTTCCCGAGACCGAAGAAATGCTCGAAAGAGCAAGATTTACGATAGTTTTTGAGGAATTTTTCCTGCTCCAGCTGAAACTCGCCACAATCAGGGAAGAAAACGCAAAAAGAATAAAAACAATCCCGCTGAAAATCAAGAAAAACGGGCTTGTGCGCAAATTTATCGACGGATTGCCGTTTGAGCTCACGTCCGCTCAGGATAAGGCATTAAAAGAGATTTTAAAGGATATTGCGTCAGATATGCCAATGCAAAGGCTGTTGCAGGGCGATGTCGGAAGCGGAAAAACCGTTGTGGCCTGTGCAATGCTGCTTTCGGCGGTCGAAAACGGCTATCAGGGGGTGTTGATGGCGCCGACGGAAATCCTTGCGCAGCAGCATTTTAACAATTTCGTAAAATGGCTGGCTCCATTGGGGCTTAGCGCCGGGCTGTTTATTGGTTCCAACAAGTCAAAAGTCCGAAAAGAGCTCGAAACAGGGCTTAAAAACGGGCAGATTAACATTGCAATCGGCACGCATGCGCTGATTCAGGAAAATGTGGAATTTGCGAACCTGGGGGCGATTGTTATTGACGAACAGCACAGATTCGGGGTAAAACAGCGTTCAAAACTGCTTTCCAAGGGCAAAAACCCGCAAATGCTTACCATGACAGCGACGCCGATTCCAAGAACTCTTGCGCTGACGACCCATGGGGATTTGGATTTTTCAATCATCGATGAAATGCCCAAAAACCGCAAACCGATTAAAACTGCGCTGATAAAACCTGGCCAGCGCAAACAGTTGTACAAACTGATTGCGGATGAGGTCAAAAACGGGCATCAGGCCTACATTGTGTACCCGCTAATTGACGAAAGCGAAACACTTTCGGCCAAGGCTGCGACAATTGAGGCGCAGAGGCTGGCGGAGGAAGTTTTTCCGGACTTAAAAATCGGACTTTTGCACGGAAAATTGACGCCAGCGGAAAAAGATGAGGTCATGGACGACTTCAAAAACGGAAAATATGACATTTTAGTGAGCACAACGGTCGTCGAGGTCGGGGTAGACGTGCCGAATGCAACGGTAATGGCAATTGAAAACGCAGAAAGGTTCGGCCTGTCGCAGCTTCACCAGCTCAGAGGGCGCGTCGGACGCTCGGAATTGCAGTCATATTGCGTTCTCATCCCGCAAAGAGCTGATCAGACCTCACTGGAGCGCCTAAAAGTCATGGAAGAAACCAACAACGGATTTGTTATATCAGAAAAAGACCTCCAGCTGCGCGGCCCGGGCGAGTTTTTGGGCACACGGCAAAGCGGCATGCTCAATTTTGCGCTGGCTGACCTTGTCCGGGACACAAAAATCCTCGAAATCGCCCGAAAAGAAGCATTTGCGCTGGTCGAATCACAAAACAGCGAGCTCACTCCGCAGCTAAAAACAGAGATGGAAGAAAAGTTTAAAACAGACCTAAATCTCTTAATGATTGATTAGCACGGATAGCGCTGGACGAATTGAGCGTGTTTTTTGTGTCAACAGAATAAGCAGCATCGAGGTATTTTTGTCTTGCCTTGATGTAGTTTGTCGGGTTGCTTCTCAAATAGGAGCTTTCCCAGTTTAATCTGCTTTCGATGTTGTTGATTCTCATTTTTTTCTCTATTCGTTAATAATAGGTAAAAGTAAACAGTGGGATATTAGTTATAACGCAAAAAAAATATTTTTTGAACCTTTTTATGGTAGAATGTGAATAAAAATTTACAATTCTTTTCAATAAAAACATAAGGGGAAATTATGGCTGAAAAAATCATCATACTGTCAGGAAAACAGTTTTGCGGAAAAGACACAGTGGCAAAGATTTTGCTCGAAAAATTCCCTGATTTTAAAAGAATCGGGCTCGGAGATGCAATAAAACTCGAATATGGCGAGAAAAACGGGCTGACATTTGATGAAATTGAAAAGAACAAGCCAATTTACCGTCAGGATTTGATAGAGCTGGGAAATTTCCGCCGTGCGCAGGATTCTGACTACTGGATAAAAAAGGTCATAGCGCTTGAGGGCAACATTATTGTGCCTGACGTGAGAATGAAGCGCGAACTTGAGTATTTTAAGGAAGCCGGAGCGTTCAAAATTCGTGTTGAATGCGAAAGAGATATAAGAGCAGCACGCGGAACCCTAAAAAGTGAAAATGACCTTACTGAAACGGATTTGGACGATGTAAAAGACTGGGATTACGTCATAGAGAACAATTCCACGTATGAAAATCTGCAAACAGCATCGAAACTGCTTGCAGACAAAATAAAGGATTGGTTGTTGGTTTAGAAAGGGAAGTAGGGGGTAAATTTCACCGAAATTTCACTCAAGATGAGCAAAAATCGGCTTATTCGTCAAAATCATACGTAATTATTCAAATAATCGGACATATCATAAGAGCCGTATTTGAATGTATATGGCTGGTGGTTGTATTCCGGGGTTTTGTAGGCATTTTCGCTTGCAATCATAAACATTTTGTTGTGGCTGAACAAAAAGCTGTTTATTTCGGCATATTCAACCATCATTTCTTCTAAATCGTTCACACCGTTAATAATTTCGTTTAACACTTCGCACATCCTGTTCGTTTGTTTCTTATGTTTTATATATCGGCAGGCATGGAAGGGGACTTTAGGAAATTTGGGTGATATTTAACATTTTTTTACATAATAAAGTGCAAATAAATGGTAAAATCAAGACACAAAAGGAGTTACGAATGAAACAAAGAATCGCAATCGGCTGTGATCACGGCGGGTTTAACTTAAAGAACAAAATCATAGAGCATCTTGAAAAAAAGGGGGTAGAAGTCGAAGATTTCGGCACATATTCGCAGGAATCGTGCGATTATCCGGTAATCGCCAAGAAAGTAGCGGGAGAAATCGCCCAAAAACGCTTTGAACTCGGCATTCTCGTCTGCGGAAGCGGCTTGGGAATGTGCATTGCAGCAAACAAGGTAAAAGGCGTGCGCGCTGTAACCTGCTTTGATGCAACAACGGCAAGGCTTTCAAAATCACACAACAATGCAAATGTTTTATGCCTCGGAGAGCGGATTACGGGCGAATATTTGGCGCTCGATATCGTAGACGCCTGGCTCAAAAGCGAGTTTGAGGGCGGAAGACACCAAAAACGCGTAGATATGTTCGAAACACCCTAATTTTCAGACAATTTGCTTACGGCGGCATCTACATTTTGCATTATCGGGATAAGGGTATCCAAAAATGCGTCTGCGAGCGCGTTTCTGAGGGAGTTTGAGATATTTACAAGGGTAAAAGTCCCGCCGTTTTCCTGCGCAAGCCGGAACAAATCCGCAAAAACGCCCGTGTAATCGTCGTCAAAAATTTTGATATTTTCCATGTTGAAAATTATGTTCTTATAGCCGGTATAAATCGTCGTAGTAACGTCCTTTACCAGCCCCTCAATGGATTTCGGCGTATTGAACTTGTTCAGAGTGTAGCAGACAATCGAATCATTTATAAAATACTTCAGAAAATCGTTGTGCTGCTTGTTTGATATGGAAGAAGTGATAAATTTCAGGATTTGTTCATGCCAATTTGCGCTTTTTGGCACAAATTCATCAATGCCGAGCTTATAGCACTGTTCAATAAGCAATTTATCATCCGTTCCGGACATGACAATGATTTTATTGAGGTGATTTTCGTCTTTGAGTTTCAAACACTCTTTTATGAGCTCAATCCCATCCACCGCATCCGGCAAAAACAGGTCAACAACGATATAATCAAATTTTTTCTTCTTAAGTTCGGCAAAAGCCTCCTGTTTTGTCCTAGCAACGGTCGGAACAATGCCGATTCGCTTCAGCATCTGGTTAAACTGATAAATAGAAAGCTCCAAATCATCAACAATAAGGATATTAAAGTCCATCGGCTTCAAAGCCGTGTCAGCAGCACTGAACGCAAGAAGCTTTCTTTCGATTGCAATGAGGGCCTTGTTAATGTCATCAGGGCCTGCAACAGCATAATCAATGCCAATTTCCGACAAATCTATAAGTTTTTTCAATTGCTCGTCATTAAGGTGCATTTTTCTATCCCAAATTATCTAATAAACTCAATTTTAGCTAATTATAATCGATATTTTCGTTTTCGACCTCATTCAAAAGTTTTAAATCTTCTTTATCTTTACAATTCTTCTTAAATTCCGCATAAAGATCGGGGCGTTTCTTTTTTGTGACAATCAGCTGCTGTTTTCTGCGCCAGCGGTTAATTTTTGCATGATTTCCCTCAAAAAGCACGTCCGGAACGCGCATGCCAACATATTCGCGCGGTTTTGTGTAATGCGGATGCTCCAAAAGCCCGTCCGAAAAAGAATCAAAATGCGCAGAGTCGATTTTGCCCAAACAACCGTCAATATTTCTGGAAACTGAGTCAATTATGCACAGCGCAGGCAACTCCCCGCCGGTTAGCACAAAATCGCCGATGGAAACCTCCTCAGCGTGCGTGTATTCCTTTATTCTCTCGTCAAAACCCTCATAATGACCGCACATCAGCACAACATGTTCACATTGGGCAAGTTCTAGAGCCATTTTTTGGTCAAAAGCTCTGCCCTGGGGCGACATGAGCAAAACCCGTGTATTTTCGTCCCGCTCAATGCTATCAAATGCGTCAAAATACGGCTGGCACATCAAAACCATGCCCGCACCGCCCCCAAACGGCGTATCGTCGACTTTTCTGTGTTTATCTTTTGAAAAGTCACGAGGATTTATCGTATTTATTCTGATTATTTCCTTATCAACCGCTCTGGAAATGATACTGTGCGAGCAGGCTTGCTGAATCATCTCAGGGAAAAGGGTCAAAACGTCAAATTTCACTCGTCGAGGCCCTCAATCATGTTTATGACAATCTTATTTGCCGCCAAATCAACGACAGGAACCAATTCCTTGACAAACGGCACCATAAAGCGTTTCGAATCGGCTTTTTTGACACAAATCAAATCAGAAGCCCCGTTTTCGCCGACAACATCCACAATCCCGATTTTATTTCCGTCAGTATCATAAACATCAAGGCCGGTAAGGTCGCTTATCAGGTATTCGTCCTTATCCAGCGCCGATTTTACGACTTCTTCGTAAACATGCACCAATAGCCCCTTATAATCAAGCACATCGTTAATAGAATCGAGCCCTTTGAACTTCACAAGCGCAAAATTCTTGTGAAAACGGACATATTCGACCTCCAGCGGGAATTTTTTATCGTTTTGAAAGAGAAAAACGGTCTTTAAAGACTTAATCAGCCGTTCATTACCGGCCGTAAAGCCCATTTTGACCTCGCCTTTTATACCGTGGAAGTTAACAATCTTTCCTATTGAAATAAGCCTGTTCATCGCAGCTATTCCGCTTCCGCAGGGGCTTCTTCCTTAGCAGCTTTTGCGGATTTTCTTGTAGTTTTTTTAGGTTTTTCTTCCGGAACTTCGACAGCCTGCTCTGCGGGCTTATTTTTGAATTCTTCAGGCGCATCGTCACGGTCAGGGTTCCATCTGTCAAGCCCCATCTGCTTTCTGACAAGCCCAATGCCTACATGAACACGCCATTCGTCAATTTTCAGCTGAGCAGCAATTATTTTATGGCAGCCAATCGGCGGCAAAGGCAAAAGCGGCTCATAAAGCGCTTTTATCGCCGTAAGCTGATCCGGAGAAACCGCAAGTTTACGTTTCGGATAAGGAAGTTTCGGCAGCATCATTTTTTGTCTTACAAGATTTATGCCGAAAAAGACTTTTCTTGCTTCCAGTCCGATTTGCTGTCCGATAACTTCATGCGCGTCCGGATTCGGAAGCGGAAGCATCTTTTTGTAGAGTTCTTCAATCTGTGCGAGCTGTTCTTTGTTGACCAGAAGCTGTTTTGCCGGTTTTTTAGGTTTAAATCCGCCCGGACGCTTGTTAAATCCTTGTCTTTGAGGCCTGTTATTATATCCGCCCTGCTGCGGACGCTGATAATTGCCCTGTGGACGGTTATAACCGCCGGAATTTCTGTCATAAGGACGCTGAGGGCGGTCGTATCCTCTGTTGTCGTATCTTTGATTATTATAGGGGCGCTGGTTGTTATACTGACGCTGCTGATTGTTGTATGGACGCTGGTTATTATAGTTTCTCTGGCCGTCATAGCGTCTATCCTGGTTATATCTCGGCCTGTCACCGCCATACGAATCGCCGCCTGCCGAATATCCGCCGGATGTGTAGCCTCCGGCACTATACGACGAGGTTTTTTCCATAGTTTCGGCATCATCGGCGTTGTTTTTCTTGTCAGCGTATAAACAATTTGGACAAATCACCCTTTTTGGGTTTTTGGTTTCAAATTCCGCTCCACATTTGGTACACTTATTTACATACATAATCTTGACCCTTTAATTTAAAGGCTTTTACAGCTCCTCGGTGTTAATTATCAATTTCTACATACTGAATAAATTTTAAATAGTAAAGTGGCTTAATACTTTCAATTATTTATATAATAACCGCAAACACAATATAAGGCAAGCCCTTTTTAAGAATTTTTCTCCAAAATTATCGTTACAGGCCCGTCATTACACAACGAAACCTCCATCATTGCGCCAAAAAGGCCGGTTTTAACAGGGATTCCCGATTTTTCAATTCGTTTGCAAAATTCTTCATACATTTGTTCGGCCTTTTGAGGATGTTCTGCACTGTCAAATGACGGACGGGTGCCTTTTTTGCAATTTCCGGCCAATGTAAACTGCGAAACAACAAGCATTTCGCCCTTTACATCAAAAAGCGAGCAGTTCATCTTCTCATTTTCATCCTCAAAAATGCGCAACGAGGGGATTTTTTTGCACATCCATTCAAGTTCCGAATCAGAATCACCCTTTTCAACGCACAAAAGCACAAGGAGTCCATGCCCGATTTTTGAATACAAATCGCCGTTTATTGCGACGGATGCCTGCTTAACTCTTTGAATTACGGCTTTCATTTCATTTTCCTCAAACTTTCTTCCATTATCGGCAAAATTGTCTGCGCATACTGCACCCCGACCCGTCCAAATCCGCGCAAAACACGCATGAGCCACTCAGGATCAGAATTTTTTGCCTCATCACGAAGCAAATATTCAGTTTTGTTGTAAAAACTCAACGTCAAAATGCTCAATATCAGGGAGGAATTGCGCACCGGCTTAAATTTTTCGTACATATCAAGCAATTTTTCCATATCAGCATCGCATTTTTCTGAATATTCCTTAAAAACAGACAAAAATTGCAGTGCTTTTTTAACAATTTCAATGTTTTTCTTCAAATTTTGAGGCAAAACGGCAGAAGCGCAAGGTGTAAGCATCGTATTTTCGGGCGGAATCGAAATATTCAAGTCAAATTTAAGATTTTCAAAAGCATTTTTAGCACTATCATGCGCAAAACCCTTAATATTTGCGCCGTTTGACAAATTAAACAACTCAAGATTCTTATTTTGTGCGGCAAAATATTCAAAATTTGCAATAAAACTCTTATATTCAACCGAAGTCGGCACCGGTTTACCGTCCACGCCAGGCACCGTGCACAAAGAATCGTTCATTCTGGCGATTGTTGCATTCAAAATCTCCTCTTTTTCAGCGTCGGACTTATCCGTCATTGAGGAATAAAACGCTTTTTTAAGCTTTTCACGGTCTGAAACATCGATTTTATACCCCTCAGGCGTCAAAACACAGCGCAAATCTTCATAAATCGAGCCTTTTGCATAACAACGGCCATCCAAGTAAGCCAAATCCTGTCCCAGCAAAAATATCTGCGAACAACCAGCAACTTTTGCACAAAACAGCGAATGGTAAGCCACGGTACCTTTTGCCTCAAAATAAGGAAGCTCAAAACCGCAAATTTCGGCAAAAAGGTGATTCACATTTGATTCGTACGAGGTCGTAAGAAAAATATTTTTAAATTTTCTCGTATAAATATCGCAAGAGGAATACGGCTCAACGATTATATTCAATTTTTCAGTGTCAACGCCCTCAAAAAAGCTTTCTGAAGAGTACGACTCGATATAATTTACAAAATCAGGGGCAATTCCGTTGTCAAGAAGCACCTTAAGAGCCGTACCAACGGCAAAAATCAGCACTTTTGAACGCTGTTTTTTCAAAATATCGATATTTTCGACCAAAGACGGCCCGGCCGAAACAATTACCGCGGGACAGCCCTGAAATTTCCCGGCAAGGTCGGAAAAAAGCGGAAGTTTTGCCTTTACATCCAGCGATTTCAACATTTCCGGCAAAAAAGTATGCATTCTGTTCGTCTGGTAAAAATGATTTTGATAAAGCTCGCCATACATCTTTTTAACAAAAGCCTGAAAACGTGCAAATTCATCATGGCGGTTAAATTTATAAAAATCCAACGCATATGAGAAAATTTGGCGTTTATATTTATATATTTTTGAACAAATAGCGGCCAATTCCTCAAAATCAGACGCAACAAAGACATTTGGCCGGCTCAAAATCCCGTTCATGTCAATAATTTCAAGCACAAAACGCAAAAGCTTCAAATCCGGCTCAAATAATATTACATCGCCCTTAGCAGAGCCGGCAAACTTGTCAAAAAGGTACCCCAGCCCCATTCCGTAAATCAAATGAATGACATTTTTCGTGTCATGTTCGACTTTTTGAAAGACTTCCTCCGCCTCAGCCTGAGCACCCGTAACAGAATGGACGGGTTTTGCATCAATAATGAGGTTGTATTCGCCCGCAAGGTTCGTATTCAGCTCAAAATTAGTTAATTCGGTATTTTTCAGCTTATTTGCAAGTGCAGGGTTATATTTTGCGATTATATTTGTGTTTTTTTCAAAAATTTCGCTCATATCAGCAATATTTTACCATCAAATTGACCACATGGACTAGAAATATAAATCCCGGGATCAATAACTTTTATCCGGAAATTCTCTAAAATATTAGTACGGGAAGAGAAAGAATAAGAGGAATCCGCGTGGGGATTAAGTACAAAAGTTCGCCCAGAGGGCTCGGACAATTCATTACGCAGGCAAAATCCGCCAGCAAAATACAGGCTGAGAAGCTTTTTAATAAAGCAGACCTGCTCAGGAACTCCGCATGCTTTAAAGAATCCGTAAAATATTACCTTTCCGCGCTGATGATTGACAGATACGATTATCGGACATATTTAGGGCTCGGAATTGCCTACAAAGCACAGGGAATGTACGAAAAAGCAATTGAGTCGCTTGAAAAGGCTAAAAAAATCTCATATTTCACGCCGGACATTCATTTTGAGCTCGGAATCTGCTATTTATACTCGCACAGGCCTTGCGAAGCGATGCAAAGTTTAAAAAACGCCATAATTCTGGACAGAAACAACCTCAACGCCCAGCTTCAACTCGCAATTGCGCATGAATTTATTGAGGAATACGACATGGCGATTTTGATTTACCAGTCAATCATCGAAAACGACCCCGCATTCATCAGCGCATACAACCATCTCGCCGCAATATACATGAATTTTGAAGAATTTAAGTCCGCGGGGCTTGTTTTTTCGCAGTTATTAAAAATTCACCCCGATTACCACAAAGCGCACCTCGGGCTGGCAATCTGTTTTGACAAAATGGGCCAAAAACCGCGTGCCGTCCATTATTACAAGTCATACTTAGAAAAAAAACCGCACTCGCAGCACATCACCAAGATAAAACACAGAATTTCAAAGCTGGCCGGCGCAAAAAGCCAAAATTCAAAAAAAGTAATCCTCAGGGCTATTTAATTCCGAACATTAATGCGGATATTAACTATTTTTAGGCAAAAACACATCCTAAATCCGTATTTTCAGCGGAAAAAGCCCCGATTACCTCATTTTATTACTCAGCTGCCCGCACGCAGCATCAATATCCGAACCGCGCTCCAGCCTGATTGTCACTTTTTTCCCCGACTGCTCAAGAATATATTTGAACTTGTGAACCGAATCTTTCAGCGGTTTTTCGTATTTATCAACGTCATTCGGATTGTAAATTATGAGGTTTATATTGCATTTTAGCCCCATTAAAAGCTTCGAAAGCTGCTTTGCGGTTTCAACACTGTCATTAAAGTCCTTAATAAGCGTATATTCAACCGTAATTCGGCGTCCCGTGCCGTCTGTGTAGTTTTTTAGCGCGGGCATCAAGGTTTCGAGCGGATACTTTGTTTCAATCGGCATTAATTTTTCACGCAGCGCATGTTCCGGCGCATGCAAAGAAATTGCCAGCGTCGGTTGAAAATCCAGCTGCGCAAGCCTGTTAATTTGCGGCACAATTCCGCATGTAGAAACAGTTAGCCGCCTGATTCCGATTTGAAAATCAGTATTAAAGATTTCTATGGCTTTTAGCACGTTATCAAGGTTCAAAAGCGGCTCACCCTGGCCCATAAACACGATATTCGTAACTTTTAGCCCGGTATCACGCTGAATCGTCAAAACTTGTTCGATTATTTCAACAGGGGTCAAATTTCGGACAAATCCGAGCTTTGCCGTCGCACAAAATTTGCAGCCGCATGCGCAGCCAACCTGTGAACTCACGCAAGCCGTGAGGTTTGAGCGATTATCAAAGCGCATTAAAACCGTTTCAACGCAATTTCCGTCGGGATACTCGACCAAATACTTCAAAGTGCCGTCCGAGCTCACCTGTTTTTGCTTTATTTTTGTATCTGTCAAAAGCGCAGTTTCTTTGAGGGTTTCGCGGGTCTTTTTTGACAAATCCGTCATAGAATCAAAATCTTTTGCAGATTTTAAGTAAATCCAGCTGTGCAATTGCTTCGCACGGAAGCGCGATTCACCAATAGAATCGGTAAATTCCGTCAACTGTTCAATATTCATTCCTGAGAGAACCGGCTTTTGCATATTATAATTTTACTATAAAAATTATTCGCTGCTTTGGCATATTTTCTTTTTGCATAAAAAAATCCGCCCGATTTAGGCGGATTTTTGAAAATTTATTAAAACTTATTTTTTAAATGAGATAAAGTTCATGATTTCGTAGATAGAATCTTTAACAAAGTCTTTTGCGAGCTCCTGAACCGGTCTTTGATCAAGATAATCGAACGCGATATACAACGGATCTCTTGAATTTCTGAATCTCATTCTGATATCTTTTTTGTCGATAGTTGAAAGAGCCTTTTCAAGCTGTTTCGGGCGTCTTGCCAACGGTCTGAACTGTCCGTTTCCGCCTCTGTTGTTATTCATTTGTGTCATTGCTGATATGCCCATTTGCTCTCTCACTTTCTTTATATCTTACATATATATAAAGGTATATACTTTTAAAAAATTGCCTTTTTGATTTAATATTTGTAAAGATATGTTAACAAGAAAGGGAAATCGCAATAATACCCCGGCTTTCAAGCATTAGCGGTTTATATTCTTCAACGGGTTCATCAAGCGGGTTCAAAATTTTGATTTCTTTATAAGGAAGTTTTGTAACGAAATCGAAATATTTCGGTTCATCAGAAATATTCATAAACCTGATTATAAGGTCATTTTTGGGGCTCGATTTGACCGAAATCGCGGCAATATGTTCATCTCCCGAAGAAAAAAGCCTTTCCGATTCAAAATCGCTCAAAAGTCCGACCAGCGCGCCTTTGAATTTTTCCGAATATTTATACATATTCGGCGAATCAAAGGTCAAAGCGAACCTATCCGAGCATTTCCCAAGCATTTGGAGTTCGGGAGTCGGCAAAGGAGGGCCTGCGGGGGTGCCTCTTGTCGGGTTTTTAGGGTTTGAAATTACGCCGGTCGCACGCAGCAGGGTAAGCGAGAGCGAATTTTTAAAAACTTCGTACTCAATGTATCTGTCGGAAAAAATTCCCGCATTTTGCGTACAAACAAAGCTCTGAGCGGGCGCAGTATTGTATTTCAGCTCAATTCCGCGCGGAGCTGGGATATTTTCATAAATATCATAATCAGAATCGAATTCGCGCTCGACAACTCCGCACAAATCGTCAGAAATCGTTTTCTGAACAGGTTTTTCAAACTCAAATTCTGCCTGTAAAATATGATTTTTGGCCTTATTTTCCCAATCGAGCGAAAATTCAAGGTATTTTCCGCCGCTTTCAAGGTAAATTACCATTTTCAGAATATGTTCTTGGAAATCGTCTGAGCGGCCGCTTTCATCAGAGGAAACAGGGATATTTATTGAAAAATTCACCTCAAGAGCAGCTCTGCAAGGGCCATTTTCAAGGATATTTGAACCGCAAATACTTGCAGTTATTTTTTTATCGCCTTTTAGCGCACCGAAATTGTAGCTGTCGCCTATATCCGCGCGGTCAGTGATTTTTAGAAAATCGCAATATGATTTTCTGCTGATTTTGTCCGTAATATTGATTTTTCCTTGCTCGATTTCCAATTTTAAATAGCTATTTTCGATAAAATTACCGCCGATACTCAAATCAGATGGAGGATTAACCGGTTTTGTAGAGGAAAACGGCTCAGCATCGGCAAAAAACAGATATTCGTAAATATCTGTAAAATCCTCAGTCACAGGAATCGCATTTGCCGGAAAAACTTTCATAAATGGGAAGCCCTTGTGTTTTCCGACAAGCTGGGCGTCGAATTTTTTATCAGAAAAGATTTTGAAAACGCCCGATTGGTGATAATTCGAAAAATTGAAAACGCGCACCTCTTTTTCAGAATAAATATCCCTAAAAATCGAATTTTTTACGGAATTTACGGCCTGCTGCGCTTTGGCATAACGGGTGAGGTTCTCAGAATGCACTTCGTCGAGGCTGCATCCGTAAATGCTGTCATGCGGGTGATTTTGGAGCAAAATATCCGTGCAATAATCAAATATTGGCTGATAATTCCTGGTTTTCGCGAGATAATTCATAACAGCCGCAAAAGGCTCGCCGATTCTGAACAAATTCCATTCTAAAGCTGAATTTGCGCGTTTTATATCAATTCGCGAAGAATAAACGCCCGGAAGTATGAAATTTCTTGCGTTTGAGCGCTGCTCAGAGGTCACTTTTTGCTCAAAACTGAGATTTTTCAAATAATCAAAGGGCGAGCCGAGCAAAATCTCGTATCCGCGCAAATATTTGTTCACCTCGTTGATTTGTGCCTGAAGATTGTCACAGAGCGCAAGATGATCGGCACCAAGCGGCAAAAGCAGCTTATCAGTGCTGTAAGCAGCGATTTTATCCAGCGTTTTTTGCAATAATTCCGCTTTTTTTTGCGCTGAAACCGGCATT
Organism: Candidatus Gastranaerophilales bacterium; assembly: GCA_944322685.1. GTDB lineage: Bacteria > Cyanobacteriota > Vampirovibrionia > Gastranaerophilales > Gastranaerophilaceae > Spyradomonas. Next base: position 21,729 of record CALUPP010000061.1, on the reverse strand, counting down.
GAGAAAAAATCCTGGAAATAGCCCTGAATGAGATAAACAGCATTAAGCCCGTTAAAGTTGAATTCTGAGGGATTTTCACCGCACCCGCGCCAGAAAAAGCCGTAATCAATCCCAAAATACTTAATAATCGCCGGCAAATGCGCGCTATGCCCGAAAGTATCGGCATGGTATGCAATAAAATCGCCGCAGCCAAAGTTTTTTGAGGTTTTTATGCCTTTTTGCAGGTTTCGGATTAAAGATTCAGCACTCACGAGAAAACTGTCCGTTGAACAGTAAAATGGCCCGATATACAGCCTTTTTTCTTTAATAAATTTTTCAATTATGGCCGATTTTTCTGGTTTAATTGCAAGATAATCCTCAAGAGCAGCGGTTTGGCCGTCAAAATAGAAAGATTTCAGCTCATTTTTTTCGAGCTTTTCAAGAATATCATCAAAAACTTCAACCAGCCGAACCCTGAAATCCTCAAAAGTGCGGTACCACTCTCTATCCCAATGGGTATGTGCGTATGCGAAAACTTTTTTCATGCTAATTTCCCAAAAATTCTGCTCAAAATCAATTTCTTAACATAATATTAGTGGATTTTGAGTTTTTTGCAAATTATTATCATATAATTTACTTAATGAAAAAGATTTGCATAATATTTATAACAATTCTGCTGGCTGTGATTTGTGTTTCGTTTTGGTCAAGGGATGAGCGGCACAAAATTATCGCAGTAAAATCCGCAAACGCTTTTTACGTGGATTTTAACAAAAACGGAACACCGGACGACGATGAACTGGTGGAAATGTATTACGTCAGGGCATTTGAGCACAATATAAAAACAGATTTCACCACGGACTCAGAATCAGCCATGCTCAGCTACAATGCAGACAAATTTGCGCAAAAAGAATTGATAAATAAACACGTATTTTTGAATTACGACGAAAAGTTCAGGCTAAAACGCGTATATCTGGGGCACAAAGAATACGGAAAACTGCTTTTAGATAAAGGTTTAGGCACAATTAACCCGGCCGTTGAAAAAAACTATAAAAACAACCCCGGCGAAATAAAAAAGGCGCTGGCTGCCGCGAAAAAGCTCAATCTTGTAAGCTACAACCCGTTTTCGGGTAAATATCACAAGCTGGATTGCAAATATGCGTTTAAGGGTTCAAATTTTGTAATAATGCAGGTTTCAGAATTAAACAGTACAGCAGAACCTTGCAAAATATGCCATTTACAGCCTGAAAAAGAAGAAAAACCGCCCATTTATCCGAGGATTGAACATGAAAATTACGCTCCCGCATATAAAGACGCGGCGATTGAGCTTTACATCAGCGATTTTACCAAATACTACTACCCCTCCTCAAAATGTGTGGTCACGGCCTGCCAATCGCTGCTCAGAGAGATAAATTCCGCTAAAAACAGTATAGATTTTGCGATTTACGGGGTTTCTTCGCAGCCGGAAATCATGACTGCGCTGTTGAATGCGCAAAAACGGGGCGTAGTAGTAAGATGGGTCTATGATTTGGACTCAAAAGGCGAATCAATTTATTCTGACACAAAAAACCTCGCTTCAAAGCTGCAAAATTCGTCAGGCGACTTCTTTTCGCCCGAAAACAAAGACCGTTTTTCAAATTCTATAATGCACAACAAATTTTTTATCTTTGACGACGACAAAGTCTGGGCCGGCTCGGCAAATATCAGCGAAACCGACATGTCCGGCTTTAATTCAAATGCAGCAGTGCTTATAAAATCGCCGGAAATCGCATCTTTGTTCAAAAACGAATTTAATCAGATGTTTGAGGGGAAATTTCACGGCAAAAAAGAAAAAATTGACCTTTCCAGAACCTATAACATAGAAAATTCAAAAATATCAGCCTATTTTTCGCCGGCGGATAAAATAATAGAAACAGAGCTGATTCCGATTGTAAAAAATGCGAAAAAATACATTTATGTGCCGGTTTTTGTGATAACGCACAAAAATCTGATAAACGAGCTCATTCAGGCGAAAAAACGAGGGGTCGATGTAAAGATAATTCTCGACGCAACTGGCGCAGCGAACAAATATTCGCCAATTAACATGATAAGAAGCTCCGGAATTCCGCTAAAAGTTGAAAACAGGGCAGGAAAAATGCACATGAAAACGATGATTGTCGATGACAGGCTCACAATAATCGGCTCAATGAACTTTTCAAAATCAGGCGAACGATACAACGACGAAAATCTGATTATTATTGAAAATCCGACCCTGGCTGTGAAATTTAAAAATCATTTCTTATACTTATGGAAATCAATTCCGCAAAAATGGCTAAATTCCAGCCCGGGAGCTGAATCCGTCGACTCGATAAACTCCTGCTATGACGGAATTGACAACGATTTTGATGAAAAAATCGATTTAAACGACAGCTCCTGCAAATACAAACGCAAAAAATACAAATAAAACAAAAACCGCAGGCTGTTTTTGCGGAAACCTACGGTTTTTATTAAAAATGGATTTTTTACTTTTTATTTTTCTTTTTTGCGGAAGATTTTTCGCCTTTTTCTGCGACTTCAGCCGAATCCTGTTCATCTTTTGAAGTTTCTTCAGAATCTGCGACGTCTTGCTCTGAATTTTCGGTCAATTCTTCATTTTCAGCCGCAGAATCATCTTCCGATGCTTCAGAATCAAGATTTTCATCCTCAGATTCGCTCGATTCTGCTTCATCTGCGTCAGATTCGGCAGTTTTAGCCATTTCAGCTTCAATTGCAGCCCTTATTTCAGCCTCTTTTGCCTCAAGTTCCGCTTTTTCGAGCTCTTCAATTTCTTCTTTTGTTCTTGCTTTGACAACAGGGATGTTCAGCATCAACGCAATCGAATCACCCTCGCCCTCAAGGCTCAAATCCAATGCTTCATTATCAATTTCAATATACTTTGAAATAACCTCAATGAGCTGTTCTCTGAGTTTTTGCATTGTAATTGTGTCAAGGTTGGTTCTGTCATGCAAAAGCACCAATTTTAGGCGATTTGTCGCGGTTTCTTTTGAATTTTCAGCTCTGTCTGCCTGAAAGAAGCCAATTACCTTGTTGTATAGTCCTGTAAAAATATCTTTCATTGTTCCGGCCCCTTCCTATGCTTTCGCCCCGAAGATTTTCTTCACTTTTGCAACAAAAGCGGCAAATCCCTTGGGTTCATCTATATTAAGAAACGGAACATCTTCACCGTTAATGCGTCTTGCGACATTCATGTAGGCTTTTCCGGCAAGTGACTTTTCATCGTTAACAATCGGCTCGCCTTTGTTTGTAGAGGTTATAATTCCTGTATCTTCGGGAATTATACCGATTAAATCGCACGAAAGAATGTCAACAACATCCTCAACGCTCATCATGTCGTTGGTTTTAATCAAATTAGGGCGAACTCTGTTGAGAAGAAGCTTATAGGACTTGATTTCTTCCCTCGCTTCAAGAAGCCCGATGATTCTGTCGGCATCTCTGACCGCAGACATCTCCGGAGTAGTCACCACAATAGCCTCCGAAGCCCCCGCAACCGCAGTTTGGAAGCCCTGCTCAATTCCGGCCGGACAATCAACAAGGATAAAGTCAAATTCCTCCTGAAGTTCTTCGCAGATAGCTTTCAGCTGCTCCGCAGTAACCGCGGATTTGTCACGGGTTTGTGCAGCGGCCAAAAGGCAAAGATTCGGGTTCTTTTTGTCCTTAACAAGAGCCTGTTTCAGCTTGCAGCGTTCCTCAACAACGTCAACAAGCGTATAAACAATGCGATTTTCAAGCCCAAGCAACAAATCAAGGTTTCTCAAACCAATATCCGTATCAATTAAGGCAACGCTGGCGCCATTCTTAGCCAGCGCAGTACCAATATTTGCGCTTGTTGTGGTTTTTCCCACGCCTCCTTTTCCGGAAGTAATTACGATTACACGCCCTGTCATTATTTTTGCTCCTTTATGTGGTTGTTTTAATCTTTTTTAATCGTTTAATTTCAAAATTACAATATTATCGTTCACAATTCGCGCCTCCTCGGGCATTACCGTGTTGCTTTTGTCCACGTAAACGATATTTGAGGCATCCGGCCTGCGTGCATAAAAATCAGCTATTCTCAGCTGAATTGCATTGAGCTGAAGCGCCCTGATGCGCGCTTTTTTATTTCCTGCGCTGCCGGCCTGTGCAATTCCGCCCAAAGCGCCCCACACAGTGATATCGCCCTTGGCATGAACCTCCGAGCCTGGGTGGCAGTCGCCGACAATCATAAGATTTCCGTCAGATTTTATGACCTGACCCGAACGAACCGTTTGTTTTATGTATTTTGTCGGCATTTTCAAGATTTCATAATCATCTTCAGTGAGTTCTTCTTCGGGAATCTCAATATCAACGCCGGTTTTAGCCTCAGGGAAGTTTTTTGCTTCTTCCGCAAAGATATTTTCGAGTTTATTTTCAGAATCAAATATGCTGTCGAGCTCATCCTGAATAGATTTTTCATCCAAATGCCCGTCAGAAGATTCCGGCTCCTTTACAGGGGCAAAATCCTTTATTTCATCTTCATTTTTCGCAGATTCTGCCGTATTTTCACTCAAAATTTCGGTATCCGCCTGCGAAGTTTCGGTTTCGGAATTATTTTCCTCTTTTTTTGATATAACTTCTTCTTTTTGCGCGTTTTCCGCTTTTTGCTGGTTAATCAAGGTCTCAAAATGCTTTACGCTTTCTCCAAATATTTTTTCTTTAGCCTTTTGAGCCGCAATCATCATTTTTTCTTCAAAATCTTCTTCAATTTTTTCTTCAGAAACTTCAAACTCTTTTTCAGCCTCTTCAGTCGTCCCGTCAATAGCTTTTTCAAGCTCTTTTTCTGCCGAATCAAGATGCTCTGTCATTGGCACATATTGCGCAACCGGCTTTTCTTCAATTTTGGGCTCATCTTGTGTCTTTGGCTGCCCGATAAGGAATCCCAAGGCAGAAGCCGCAGCTTCCGTTTGTTTTGAATCGGAAGAAACCAGCTTAAGCGTAGAATTTATACTGTTTATCAATGAATTTATGCTCAAAAGCTGCGACTGGTTCAAATCAACATTTCCCAGTTTTAAAAATACTTTTTGATTATGAGCTGCGTCAGTATCAATGACGGAACTCAGTTCAAAAACGACATCTGCCGGAGATTTAGCATAAGTTAAATCAATAACATACAAATTATCCGTTGAATTTTCCATATAAATCCTTTAACCATTCTCTTTATTAAAGGATATATGAAATATTTACGAATTACAAATTTTTTGGCATGTTTTGTATCAAAAAATTTATAATTGTCATGAAAATGAAAATTTAACAATAAAAAACTCCGTCAGCTGCGGAGTTTTTATTATTCTTCATCTTCGTCAATGCCAAGTTCGATATCTTTTCCAAGATTTAGAGCATTTCTGCGATTTTCAAGCTCTAATTTTTCAGCTTTCGCTTTTTGAATTTTTGCAGGAAGCTTTTGTTTATTTGTTTGCAAAGCTTTTAATTCGTTTTCCTTTTTAGTTGTTACTGCTTTTCTCTTGTCATAGATTTTTTGAATTTTTGCTTGTTTTGTTTGCAACTGTTCAAGTTCGCTTGCAGCTTTACCGAAATCTTTGTGAGCCTGAACTCTTGCCTGTACTGCATTTTCGTATTTTTCTTTAGCTTCATCTCTTGCTACGCGGAGTTTTTCAACTTTTTCAGCAAGTTTTGAATAGTTCGGATCAGAAGAATCCATTTTTTTGAGCTGAAGTGCAGCCTTGTCGTATTTTGACATCGCATCTGAGTAGTTGTTCAAAGCTTCATTTTCTGCATCTTTTGCGTCTTCAAGTGCATCGTTGAGTTTTTCTGATTCTTTTTCTTTGATTTTTACTGAATTATTGATTGTTTTCATTGCTTTAGCGGCTTCTTCTTCGCCTTTTCTTGCTTCAAGAACTTCAGATTCTTTTGAAGAAATTTCAGAATCAATATTTTCAAGTTCTTCTTCAGCTGAAGCAATGCTTGCGTCAAGTTCTTCAATACCCTGGTTAATAGCCTCAATGTCATTAGAATCAGAAAGTGATTTTGAAGATCTTACTGCGCCGTCTATTTCAGAAATTTCTTCAGTTGCACCTTTTTTTCCGGAAACATTTACTGTTGTCGGATTTTCAACAATTACTTTTGTTTCTGATTTTTCGGATTTTTTAGAACCGAACAGATTTTTTACAGAAGTAACTATTGAACCGACTGAGGCCAAAATACCAACAGCCCCGATCACGCCTGTTAAAATGTTTAGGAAGTTTGCACTGCGGTTTCTGTAACCAGAAACATAATTTGTTGTCGGATATAAATCTCTTAAATTGTAGCCGGTGTTAAAATATTTGCCGCCGTCTTTTCCATAAGCCAATGAAAATACATCAGCAGATTTTGTATCAATTCTGGAAACATCTGAACCAATGTTCAAACGGCTGGGCGAAACTCTTGCCGTGCTAAAAGGCTGCGACCAGATATCAATTTTTGCAGCTGTGGAGCCGAGGCTCGTATATGCCGGTGAACAACTGTTTGATGTTGTTGCTTTCTTTGTTAAATTTTGTTTTACTTGTCCGCTCATATCGACCTCATTTTATATATCTGTATATATAATAAGTATATAACTTTTTAAAAATTGCCTTTTTGTATATACTCTTTGTAATATTTCTTAACATTTGAAGAAAAAAGCAATGTGTGATACATTTTTGCTATGGGAGAAAATTTAGATATAATAACAGTAGGCGAGGGGCTGATAGAACTATCCAGCAACAAAAGCCTTACATACGCACAAACACTGGATAAATATTACGGCGGAGATACGCTTTGTACAGCTGTTGCCGCTCAAAGGCTCGGCTCAAAAGTCGGATATATAACCAGGGTCGGAACTGACTATTTTAAAGAATTTTTGTTGGACAGCTGGCAGCTTGAGGGGCTTGATATTTCCCAGGTGAAGCTCGTAGACGGCATAAACGGCATTTATTTTGTCGCATTGCCCGAAGACGGCGAAAAAGAGTTTTCATATTACAGAAAAAAGACCGCAGCGACGCGCTTATCAGCAGATGACATATCAGAAGACTACATAAAAAGCGCATCCATTGTTTATTCAACGGGAATAACCCAGGCTCTTTCCATTTCTGCGAGAGAAGCGGTCAAGAAAGCTTTTGAATTAGCAAAAAAGCACAATATTATCACGGCTTATGACCCGAATTATGACTCTTGCATACATAATATTGATGAAGCAAAAGAAGAATTGGATGAAATCATTGATTTTACGGACATTTTGTTCTTAAATTTGCAGCATGATGCCCAAAAACTTTATGAATTGGAATCACCGGAAAAAATAATTAAAAATTTCTGGGACAAAGGCGTGAGCACAGTCGTTGTAAAATCAATAAAGGACGGCGGATACCATGTTGGTTATGCCGGGGACATTAATTTTGCAGAGTTTTGGTCATCTGAGATAGTGGATTCAACGGGCTCTGGCGACGCATTTAACGGTGCATTTTTACATGCGATGAGCTCCGGAATGTCTGCGCCTGAATCGGCTAAACTTGCGTCAATCGTGGCTGGAATGCAGTGCAAAGGCATCGGTGCAATAAAATCTATTCCTTACAAAGAGCAGGTATATTCGGCATTTTATGGATAAAAGAATAAAAGCAGCAATTTCGGGATATTACGGTTTTGATAATTTCGGCGACGAAGCGATTTTGAGCTCGCTCGTCAGTGAATTGAAGAAAAACGATATAGATATTACGGTTTTTTCCAAAAATCCGCCCAAAACATCAGCGAATTTAGGTGTTATGTCCGTCAATTCGTTTGATATAAAAAAAGCGCTCGAAGTATTGAAAAACACCGATGTTTTGATTAGCGGCGGGGGGAGCCTGCTGCAAGATGCAACGAGTTTGAAGAGCCTTTTGTATTACATTTTTGTAATATCGGCTGCATTGCACTACAAGAAAAAAGTAATCATATTTGCGCAGGGAATCGGCCCGATAAAAAACATAATCGGCCAATTTTTGACAAAATGCGTATTGAAAAAATGCACATATATCTCGGTTAGGGATGAAAAAAGCCTTTTCAGAGTGCGAGGATGGGGGGCAAAAGCCGATTTGGTCAATGATCCGGTGTGGGGAATGGAACTTCCGCCGGCGATTCCGATGGGGCGGGTCGGAATTCAGCTCAGAAACTGGAAAGGACTGAACAGCAAGTACTTATTCACCTTAGCACGGCAGGTTGCGTTGAATTTTTCGGACAAAGAAATTTATATTTATTCGTTTCAGGACGCTTTTGACCTGGAAATTTGCAAAAAATTCGAGGGGAACTTAAAACTTGCAAATCCGGCCATAAAAACAAAGATTGTAAGCGGACTGAGCATCGACGGGGTGGTAAAATCGTTTTCAAACCTGGATTATTTAATCGGAATGCGTTATCATGCCTGCCTTTTGGCTTTAAAATACGGAATCAGAACTTTTGCGCTCAGCTATGACGAAAAAGTCGAAAAACTCGCAAGACGATTTGAAATTCCATGCTCAAATCTCAACGACACAGAATGTCTTGATGAAAAAATAGACAAACTGAAAAAACTCGACGCAAAAGAGCTCAAAACCAAGGCTGACGCGGTTATTTTTGATTTTTCAAACATATTAAAGGCAATAAAATCTTAAAAACAGCATTTTAAAGCAGCACGTGCAGAAAAATGGCTTAATCACGAACCACTTTTTTCAAACCTTTTGGCTGGTCGGGATTTCTTTTTAAAATATTCGCAATTTCACAGGCAATCAGCTGCAAAGTAATCAACGAACCGAAAATCGCCTTTATTTTTTTGCTGGTTTTTATATATATATTCATATCGCCGCAATCAGCATCTTGAACCGAGGTTATGCAGGCGATTTCAGGGGTATAATCAGCACGAATTTTCTGAATATTTCTTTTGGCCGAGATTTCGTTCTCGTCATCAATAATCGTAATGACAAAAGCCCTGTTGTTCAGTACAGCGACATGCCCGTGCATAAATTCGCCGAAAGGATACGCCATAACGTTAATATATGACGTTTCTTTGATTTTCAAAGCGCCTTCTTTTGCAACGGGATAATAGTTTTTGTTGCCGAGGATAACTATGTTGCTGTGAGTTGACGCTTCTTGGGCAACTTCATTAATTTTATCCACATTTCCGATAATTCTTTCAAGATACAAAGGAAGCCTGCGCAGCGCCCTCAAATCAACAAATAAATCTTCTGCGCGGGACTCTTTTATTTTTAAAATTATCAAAATCATGCACAAAAGCTGAGCGCAAAGGGCTTTTGTTGACGCAATGCTCTTTTCCACACCGGCGTCGGATAGTATTTTGTAGTCAGAACCCTGCCAGAGCGAAGAATCTTTTGCGTTTGTAATACACATTGTCCGGCCGCCCTTTTCTTTGATAATTTTCAGGGCATTCAGCGTATCCGAGGTTTCACCGGACTGGGAAACAAAAATAAAGAGCGTTTTTGGGGTTATAAAATGATTTTTCTCAAGAATAAACTCGCTTGAATACTCATATTCGCAAGGAATTCCGACCATTTCCTTAAAAAGCGGTGCTGCAATCGCCGCACAGTTGTAAGAAGAACCGCTGGCGGAAATAACGATATTATCAATATCAACCGGCATGTCAATATTAATATGGTTATCTTCGGTCACGTACATGCCCAAAAGTTTTTGAACAACAGCCGGCTGCTCAAAAATTTCTTTTTGCATAATCGATTTAAGCTTTTGGTTTTCCATCACAACCTCACTTCTCTTTTGTTTTAGCTCAAAACTAGAACATTTTTATACAATTTATTAAAACTTACATTAACATTATCGGCATAATCCGATGAAAAGTTTAATAATAGTTGCAAAAGTTTACAATTTGTTGAAAAATTAGCAAAAAGTAACGTTATGGCGTTTTTAGGCAGAAAAAGGAGAGAAAATGTTTAGAATAAAACCGAGAGCAGCAGGGCAAATCAGGTCAATCGAGCAGGAAATCCGCCAATCACGCGCGAGATATGAAAAATATCTTGAAGAAAGCGGCATAAACTACTCCGCAATGCGCAGCAATGTCACGATTAAAGACCCGCATTCTATGGCCGGAAACGCATACAAGGATTTGCGCAATCAAATCAACCCGATTAATGAAATCGCCAAAAAAGCGAACAAAGAAGTCACTTTTGAAGATGCAAGAAGCCTTTTGCGCGATGACGAATTTGCCTCTGTTGTCGCAGAAAACGAATTGGCAAGCAAAATTCTTATCACCGTAAAGGATAAATCAACAGGCGCAACACAAAATGCGTTCGTTGACAGGTTCAAAGAGCCGGAATTTATGAAAAAAATCCTAAATACCCTCACCGAAATGTTTAAATAACTCTCGCATGCTCCAAATAGTCAGGATTAATAGAATTCACCCACACCGAACGTAAATGCACCCTTGCTGGTGCCCTCAGGCACTCCTGTGAGCGGATAGCCCCAGTCGATAGCCAAAGGCCCGACGCCAGGAACAAAAACCCTCACCCCAACACCGGCGGTAATGGCATGAAGTGGGCGATTGTAGATTTCGTTCGTGACAGTGGAGCCGTAAATTTGGCCTGCGTCAACAAATGCTGCGATTCTGATGTTTTCGAGGAATTTTGCCTCCGTAAATCTGTCGATAAAAGGTATCGGCGTCAAGAACTCCGCAGAACCCATCATAAATCCGGTACCTGTACCGATTCCGCTCATTCTGAAACCTCTTACAGTGTACGGGCCGCCCAATCTGTATGCCATAACCTCGGGCATGTCATCGCCATGGACTTTTCCGCCCGCTCTGAAAGCCAATGACACGGTTGATTTCTTACCGACGGGATAATAGCGTTTTATGCTTCCCGTGAGCTTTCCGAACGTGTTTTCAAAGCCGTCAAGCGCAATCGATTCGTCGAATCTAGCCGTAGCCAGGACACCTTTTCTCGGATTAGTTTGATTATCTCTTGTATCATAAATCAAACTGGGTGAAAGTGTTAAGAAAATGCCGCCCTGAAGCTGTCTTGCACGTTCAGAGATAGGAATACGGTGCGCATTGTACAAACCGAGGATTTGGTTGTAATCACCCTCTTTTACGTCAACATTTTCGAGCCCGACGCTGAATGTTCCGATTAAATTTTTGTATTCTTTAAACGGATGAGAAATAGAAGCTTCTATACCATAGCGCTGCTCAATTGCGAGCGGGATTTGGTAGCTGGCAAAATCACGTCCGAACGCTTTTATCATAAGCGAATTATCAGAGCCTTTCAATTTCGGCTCAAACCAGCTGATTTCAGCCTGCAAGTTAGCTCGATTCAACGTAGAACTGTCCGCCATGATTACACCGGTACCGGCAAGCACATTCAAAGAAATTCTCTGTCCCATGCCGCGGAAATTGTTCTCAGTAAACCCTGCCGAACCGAAAAGCCCGGTTGCCGTATCCAAACCGCCGCCTATCGAAATTGTACCGGTTCTCTGTTCCTCAAGATGTATGGTAACATCATAGCGTTCAGGGTTTTCATCGCTTCTTTCGATGGTTCTGGTCACATCTTTAAACGCCTGTGTGCCATAAAGGCGCATCAAGTCCATTTTTATGAGATTTTCGTTATAAACAGTGCCGGGCTGGGTCAAAACGTTTCTTCGTACAACAAATTCCTTTGTTTTTTTGTTGCCCTGAATGATAATTGAGTTTATTTTGCCCTCATCAATCGTAACGTTAACAGTGCCGTCCGGATCGTCAGTGACATTAGTCACTCTGGCAAGAATATAGCCCTGGCTCGCGTAAAGCTCTTGGATTTGTTCAATTGCATCGTTTAAATCATGGATATTTTGGGGTTTTTCGAGCATGGGTTCCAAAATTTTGAGAATTTCGCCCGTAGAAACGGATTCATTGCCCTCAACCATGAAATCGGTAATCGGGAGGTTTTCTTCTACAATAATTTTTAACTTGATGTTATTATCATCAAGTTTTATAGGCACTGCACGAATTTTTTCGCTAAAATAGCCCATATTATATATAGATTTGAGGTTCTGCTGAACAACTTCCGCGCTGAAAGTATCACCCGGTTTAATATCCATCTGGCGATAGACAGCATCAGAGTCAATCAAACGATTTCCCGTGATTTCAATGCTTTTTATGTGAACGGCAGATTTTGGCAAATCCTGCTGTACAGCTTGTGATTCTTGTTCGGATTCCTGTTGATAATTCGCATCAAACAGTGACTCTGTGCTCAAATCACCGAACATAGAACCGCGCGAAAGCGGAGAGTCCCCCTCTGCGGCTAAAACAGGCATAGCCAGCATTGAAAAAATCCCCAAGGCTATTGATATTGTCTTTATATTCCCAATAGTATTAATTTCTCAATTCCTATTTGTGAACCTCACTTGAATATTATAACCTTAAAAAATAAAAAGTATCAACAAAGTTTAAAGGAATTTCGGGTATAAAAGATATATTCTTTATATTTTTTAATAAAATTTGAACAGCGGGTTTAAAAATCACAAAAAAGTGGTATTATATAAATATAATAAAACTACTTTTATTGTAGGATTACTTTGTGCAAGGAGTGCACTAAAATTTGTTAAGGATACAACTGAGGTGATACTATGACAATAAGTTTTTCAGGTTTAGGTTCAGGTCTGCCGATTGATGAATGGATAGAAGCACTTGTCAGCTCAAGACAAACAACTATCGACAATTTGACAGAAAAACAAACCCAGCTTCAAACAAAAAGTTCAACTTTAAACTCTTTAAAATCTTTATATACAACGCTGGAAACCACAGCAACAAAATGGACTGATACATTGCTCAGCCCGACATCTGATTTCTTTTCTTCAGTAAAAGTAACCTCAACTGAAGACGGAAAAGATAATCCGGCAATTTCTGCAAATGTAACAAACCTTTCAACTCCGTCAGAATTTGATATCACAGTAGAAAGTCTTGCAACAAATACAACAACAGTTACAGACAAAAATGATGCATGGAAAAATGCATCAAACAGACTCTCCGAGCTCGGCTTTTCAGGAAAAGGCACACTGACAATCAACGGAACGGATATATCTGTTTCCGATGACATGTCCGTAAGCGAACTTGTATATAAAATAGGCAATTCCGGTGCAGGCGTAAATGCATATTTAAAAGGCGGTCAGCTTGTATTGGAAAATAAAACCACAGGAGCTCAAGAAATGACTGTTTCCGGTGATTTTGCCGATGCAGTAGGACTTAGAAAAACTGAAAACCAAACAATCGGCGATAATGCTGTATTTACAATCAACGGAGAACAAAGAACATCCTCGACAAATAGCTTGGATGAAGCAGATACGGGAATTATCGGGCTCTCAATTGAGCTTAATTCAGTTACATCAGAGCCTGTCACTATCAGGATATCTCGTGAGGCAGATGAAGAGGGCGTAAAATCCGCACTTGACGAATTTATCAGCGCATTTAATGATGTAATTTCCAAAACAGACTCCGCAACAACCGTAGGTGGAGATTTGAACGGTGAAACTTCGCTTAATTACATCAGAAATGACTTAAGAACACTGATAACAAGCAACATTGGCTCCGGGAAATACAAATCTCTCGCTGATATCGGTATTACAACCGGTGCTGTCGGCACAAGCGTTGACACAGATACTTCACAGCTTGTTATTGACGAAGAAAAATTTAAAGCTGCATTTGAGGCTGACCCTGACGCAGTAAAAGAACTGTTGGTCGGCAGCCAAGAAAAAGGGACAACCGGACTTATGCAGGAGCTGAAAACATCATTGGTTTCTGCTCTGGATTCCCAAAACGGCTACTTTAAAGCACGCAGCGACTCGTTGAATAGCGAAATTTCCAACGTCACATCAAATATTGAAAGCAAAAATGAACAACTTGAAACGTACAGGGCAAATTTGGTTCAACAATACACAAATATGGATTTGATGATTGCCAAACTCAACCAACAGTTTACTCAGCTGCAAAGTACGCTTTCATCATTGTTCCCAAGCAGTGATAATTAAACAATCCAATAAAAAAGAGGCTTTAAAAGGCCTCTTTTTTTGTATCAAACCTCTCTGCGGCACTCAATAGCCTTTGCGAGCGTTATTTCATCAGCAAATTCAATATCAGAACCGACCGGAATACCGAAGGCAATACGCGTAACCTTTATATTGAAAGGTTTTAAAAGCTTAGTGAGGTACAATGAAGTTGCTTCACCCTCGACAGACGGGCTCAAAGCAAGAATTATCTCCTTGACCTCCGAATCAGCCGCCCTCTGCAAAAGTTCTTTAATTCTGATGTCCTCAGCCCCGATTCCATCCATTGGGGAAATTAACCCCTGAAGAACATGGTATTTTCCCTTATACTCATTTGTTTTTTCAATTGCAATAAGGTCTTTTGTCTCCGCAACCACGCAAATAATCGAGCCGTCACGTGAAGTCGAGCTGCAAATTTCGCATGGATTTGTTGCAGACATATTGAAACAGATATCGCAGTAATGGATGGTCTCTTTTGCGGTAATAATCGTCTGCGCGAACTTTTCCACCTCTTGTTTTGGCATTTTTAAAAGGTGGAATGCGATTCTTTGCGCCGAACGAGGGCCGATTCCCGGGAAACGCTGGAAAAAATCAATTAGATTAGCTAAAGGTTTTGTATATTGCATTAAAACAGTCCCGGAATGTGAATACCGCCGGTGAGCGCTTTCATTTTAGCTTCCATAGCAGAAGATGCCTGCTCGGTAGCCTGTTTCATTGCAGTTGCAATCAAATCTTCAAGCATTTCAAGGGTATCATCATCGACAGAATCAGGATTTTCAGGGTTCAATGCCGATTTTGAGAGCTTTATTGCCTTAAATTTACCCTGTCCGTCACAAATTGCCGTAACTGCGCCATTTCCGGATACAGCAGTGAATTCTGTATTTGCGAGCTCAGTTTGTGCTTCTTGCAATTTTTTTTGCATTTGCTGTGCTTGCTTCATCATGCTTGCGATATTCATTATTATTCTCCCCAATCATTTTATTACGCTATTAATAAGATTATAAAATAAACTGCTCAATAATTGCAAATTAAGCTCAAAAATTGCAAAAAACGGAAGAAAACCCATGCTGCACTTGAAATCTGGCAGCGTTAAACGTATAATTTACTTAGTAAAAATAAGAAAACGGAGCAAAAATGGAATATTCTAAAGTTTTAAGCTATGTACCGATGGTTATTGAGTCTTCTTCAAGAGGAGAGCGCTCTTTTGACATATTTTCAAGGCTTTTGCGCGAAAGAATAATCTTTTTGGGCGAAGAAATTGACGACGAACTCGCAAATTCTATTGTTGCACAACTTTTGCTCCTTGATTCGGAAAACCCGGAAAAAGACATTATGCTTTATATAAACAGCCCCGGCGGCGTAATTACAGCCGGCATGGCGATTTATGACACAATGAAAAGCCTCAGATGCGACGTCAGCACGATTTGTCTGGGTGAAGCGGCAAGTATGGGCTCATTTTTGCTCTCTTCTGGCACGAAAGGTAAAAGACTTTCGCTCCCGAGCTCAAGAATAATGATTCACCAGCCTCTCGGCGGCGCACAAGGCCAGGCTACGGACATTGAAATCGAGGCAAAAGAAATTGTCAGGATGAAAAACATGCTTAACGGCATTCTGGCTGAAAATTCCGGCCAGCCTATTGAAAAAATCAAACAAGACACCGAACGCGACTACTACATGTCCGCTCAGGAGGCTGTTGAGTACGGTTTGATTGACAAAGTTATTACGCGTTGTTAACATTTCTTAATATTTTCCAAAAATTTTGTATCTATTTTTTAATTATTTTGTATATTTTTAATAATTAAAACATATATATATTTTATCTACACAAAAACCGCAAAAATCCCGCAAACTTATACCATAAAAGTGATACAGCCAATTTATTATTTTCACAAAAACAAAGAAAACCCCGCGCAATTTTGCAATTCAAAATGTTTTTATATAAATGTAAGGTTAGATAAATTGGTTACGGTAGGAGAACTAAAGTGTACGCAATATTTACAATGCGAAAACTGCAATTAACCCAGCGCATCAACCAGTTGCAATACAGGCAGATGCAGTTGGCACAAAGGCTTCAAGATTTAGCGGCCTATGCAGCAAATATTGCCGACGGTATAATCACCCCGGGTGAATTTATGAACGGGCCGGCCAGCATTTTCGGTGTTCAGATGAATTATCTGAACAGCAGCGTACCGAAAGCGCTTTTCCAGGCAAGCATGACCTCGCAAATGTATATGAACAGCCTGACACAGGCTAATTTGCAGTCAGGCGGGCAATACGGAATGGCGGTTGACCCGACAAATCCGAATTCAATCAACATGAATCAGTTCTTTATATTCAATTCATTCTTTAAACAGGCGCTGGATGCAGCAGGAAAAGCTGAACAAGCGCAGGTTAAGAAAATGGAAACAGAAATCCAAAATGAAAAACTGCAAATTGAAACTCAGCTTAAAGCCGCAGAAGCAGAGCTCGAAGGAGTTACAAAAGCTGAAGAAGACGGAATAAAGAACTCAGCACCGAAATATGCTTAATAAGTCAAACGATTAATTCCTCGTAGTGTGTATGAAGTAAATAGAAAACCTCCTTAAAAAGGGAGGTTTTTCATTTTTGGACAAAAAACCCGCACAAAATATGCGGGTTTTTCTCCGTTATTATATTAAATTAGTATCCTGTCATTGATGTGAACAAATTTCCGAATGTGTTTTGATAAACTGTTTTTGTACCGTCATAAACACGGGTGAAAAATGATTTCTTTTGTTGTTTTTTCTCGCCGCAGCAAGGGTTGCAGCATGGATTATAAGCGGCAGGGGCAACAACTACGGGAGCTGCAATGCTTACCCTGTTATAATCATAGGCATAAGGGTTGGGGTTCGGGCAATTGCAGAGCGCAAAAGCGCCTGATGTCCCGAGCATAACTGTCAACGCAGTCAATAACGCTATCTTTTTCATAATTTATCTCCTGTATTAAAATCTGTGCATCCAGCACATTTTCATTTTTACATCTCAGAAATTTATTACATTAGGCCAACGGGCAAGTTTCAATATTGTCCGAATTGTTAAATTTGTAAAAATATATAAAATTTTTTTTGCCAAACGGCACATTTTCAAAATCAGGAGCTTTATAAGAGTGTTAGGAATATTCAAAGAGCTCAAATTTTCATGAAAATAACGTCAAATTACGTAAATATCGCAAAAATACCGGGATTTAAAGCAGAAAAAAGAGAAAATCCCGCTCAAACTTCACAAAAAGAACAAATACCCGTTCCGATGCCGACAATGCTGGCTTATATGTTGTACAGAACGCAAAATGCACCGGCAGTTAATGTGAAATTTTACAATGCGCCAACCATCACCGAATTAGCGGCAAAATATGACAAAATCGCCCGGCAGGACATATCAGAACTTGCAAAAAGAGCCGGCCAATCCGGCCAGGTGCTGAATTGGATTGGTGTTTTGCCCGCTGAGCAGCTAAACAGAATCGATGAAATCTACAATCTGGCCGAATCAATGAAAAAAGACGGCAAAAAAAAGCTCGGAATCATTGGAATAGGCGGTTCAAAGCATACTATTGAAAACTTGCTCGGCCTGACCGGCAAAAATGATAATATTATATTTTTATCAGCTGTTGACCCGCAAAGTATGGATAAATTTATCTCAAAACTTGGCAATTTAGAAAATGCGTCAATAATGGTGGCCTCAAAATCAGGCACAACCCTTGAACCGTCAACGGGATATGCTTATGTAGAGAAAAAATTCATAGAAAAATTCAAAAAAGACTACATTCAAGCCGGAATGAGCGAAAATGACGCCCAAAAAGCCGCAGAAAAGGAAACAGCCAAGCATTTCACGGCAATCACGGACAAAAATCCTGATTCCAGCACATTAAGGAAAATTGCAGGAGAAAAGGGCTACAAAACCGGCATAATCCATGACGACTGCGGAGGAAGATTCGGAGCATTTGATGATCATGCGCTGGTTGCGCTTGCCTGGGCAGGAATGAAGAAAGAGGATATGAAAAAAATGCTCACATCCGCACAAAATGCCCAGAAAAAGTTCCTCTCAAGCAACATATCACAAAATTTCGCGGCACAAAGAGCTTTATTTAATGCAAATTGCATAATAAATGGCCAAACAAACCAGTATGACTATTATTTCGGCGATAGCTTTGAGGGAACAAAGCTGTGGAACACACAAATGAAAAAAGAATCACACAAATCGCTTTATAAAGCTGCGGATTTAATCGGGCCCGAATTTTTGCACAATTCAGCCGAAAGCGACCTTGATTCAGGAAATACTACTTCTTTTTACACGTTCAACATCATAAAAAATGACGGTTCGGCAGAATACAAGCCTTATAATGCACTAATTTCAGGAAGTTTAAAGGCATATTCAAAAAATCACCCGGTTTCACTAATTGAACTAAAAGATTTATCCCCTGAAACAATAGGGGAGTTCATAGAACTAAAGCATTTTGAAGCCATGTACACGGGAATGTTTTTAAGAAGCCTAAAAGGCGAAAAACACCCTCAAATTTTGCCTGAAGTTGAACAGCCAAATGTAAAAATTTATAAAGACGAAGTCGAGTCTATTCTAAAAAATAATTGAAAATGAGTAATGGAATAAAACAATTTAAACGCGCTATAAGCGATGTAGATTTTATTTCAGCAAAATTATTGTAAGTAGAAAAATTATTCGCGAATATGAAATATGTAAAGTTTTGTAACAGTATATACTCATGTCTGCAATTTTTAGTTTTGTATATACTTTATATATATGTAAGACAAAACAAAACAGCAAACATTAAATAAACATAAAGATTTAAATAAGATGAGACTTTCACACTAACCTACCTAACTTCCTAACCTTCCCTTCCTATTAAAGTATTGCTCCAATCGAAAGATTAGAGCTTTTTTTTTGCAAATTTTATTAATTTTTATCAATTTTCAAAATATAAAAGCAAAAGCGGCGAAATTTCGCCGCTTCACAACAATTTAATGCTTTGATTTACTACAAATTTTCTGTCATCATCGCAATATATAGGATTATGTTTGACGTAAACCTATCCATATCGACAAATTTGACACCGGCACGGTTATTTTCCTCGACTCTGACAACCTCGCCCTGTACATCAAAAGGAATACCCTTGTACATGAAGTTGACATTGAGGAGCTCGCCCTGTTTAAGCGGGCTGTTAGTCGCAACAAGCATTCCGCCTTTTGAAATGTCAATAATATCAGTAATTACTGCTCCAGATTCACTCGTAGACGAACCAAGAACCTTGTGTTCTTTATCGCTTATTGACCAGCGGATGTCTTTTCTGTCTTTTGCTGTTCTTGTATTTTTTCTGCCGTCACGGAATCTATAAAGCGTTGATTCTTCCTCAATTCGGTTAGATTTATTCGTCAAACGTTGGAAACTGTTTTCCGTTTGAGGCAAGTTAAAGATTCTGTGCGGGTTATAAACAATGATAGGCGCAGTTGTATCAATTGTAACATTATCACTCATATAAGTCTGGAATGAACCTGTTATTTTTGTGTAAAGTGTAGCATCTGCGCTGTAATCGTAGATTTTATCCACGTTATTTATATCAATTGTATATTTATTATTCTGCAAACGACCTTTCTGGTTTACAGTGATGTTTTCAAAGTTCATTTCCGCTGCAACAGGCAATCCGGTATCCGCATCGACCTTTGCAGTAGCGTTTATTTGGGCATTTTCAGTATAAACTCTGTCAAACTCTGCACCAAACAATGCATCAGGATTTTCAACATCACCAATCGTCAATTTTAAGTCACGAACACTCGCATCACCCGGTTCCGGATGATAATTCGGGTTTCCGAACTCTGTTATTGGTGAATATTTATCATATTGAGGCGTGTTTACACCCATTATGTCGAATGTAATCAACTCGTTGTTCTCATTTGCGCTGTGGAAGCCGGTTGAACCCTCTGCTGCGTCCTCATAGGCATAAATATTATCCGCACGCATTGTAACATTATCTTTTACATACGCATGCATGATACCGAGAGTGCTGTTATTTGCGCCAGATTCATGACCTGTCACCTGCAAATCAAGCGTGGATGGTATAATGTCAGCGCCGCGAGCAATAACGTTTCCGTCATCATCAACGAATTTTCCGAGATATTCTATGCCGAGATTATCACCAGATGAATGAATTTTGACCGATTCCGGCGCAGTAACCGTGCTGATTGAAGAATCACCGTTCAAAGCAAGGTCAACACTGCCGGATTTGCTGATTACAAAGTCAAAATCAATCGGTTTGTTTGACGCGGAGCTTGCAACAGTCACGTTTCCGTCGGCTTCAAGTGAGAAATAGCCGTTTTCATCAAGCATTTCGACTCTGCCGATATTAATATAACCACCATCAGCCTGTGCTAGGCCGGAATATATGTAAGCCTGACCGGCTGCAACGTTATCCGCCTGGATATATCCGTCAACAGCGGGTAAAAATACGGTATTTCCGCCGCTGACAGAGCCATAGGCCATATTTTGCGTAGTTAAATAATTTTCCATCTTGTAACCGCGCAAATTAACGTCAGATGTGGCGCTAGCCGAGGTTTTGCCGCCTGCAAGCACATTTACTGAGATTGTATCGTCAATATTTTCAAAACCGTTTGTTTTTGAATCATAAACTATATTGTCCATGCTGCCAATGCTGCCGTTTGTCGCATTTAGGGTAATATTGCCCGTTGCAATCAAGCTAACGCCCTCTTTTTGCGTGCTGTTTGTTATACTCTCAGCGGTTATTGAAATATCGCCCTGTTCATTTTTGACTCTGACCGGGGTATTTGCATAATCCTGAGAATTTGCGTCTAAATCATAATGTTTCAAGTCAATTGACGCGTTATTAGCCGTAATATTTATATTTCCGCCGTAATTAGCACCGTCAACAGCAGTATTTAGCACTGTTCCGTCAAGAATTACGCCCTGACCGCCGTCAGAAACAATATCAATGCCGCCGTTTGAGGTAATTTGAGCAGTTTCTGCAATATTTACCGAAGAGGAAGCATCGGTATTTTGGTTTACGATTTTATTTACGTTATTTCCGTTCGCATCGGGGCGCGCACTCGTGATTATATTTCCGTTGATTTGAATGCCGGAATTGTTTACTGTACCGTCGTTTTGGATATTTGTTATCTGTAAACCGTTGTTTGTAGTTGTTTCTTTGTTGGTCAAAGTACCATTTACGGTTATTGAATTGTTACTTGTAAGATGCATACCGCCCGTGGACGAAATCTGGTCACCGGTGATAACCAAACCGGTCTGGCCGTAGTTTGTCATGGTCAAAAGCCCGGTTGTTGACAACGGATTTGAGCCGATTTCAATACCTGTTGCGCCATTATTAAGATTTTCGAGCGTAACATTGTGATTATTAGTTAAACTGCCGTTAATATTGAGATTACCGGTAGAATCTGCGGTATTTGTGATTTTCAAATCGCTGATATTCGAAATATCAGTATTTGCATCCACAATAACATTCACACCGCTATTGGTAATGTTCACTTTGTTGTTTGAAGAACCCGCATCAGCGGTAATTTGTCCGTTAATTGTCACATTGCCAGCCGAAGCCGAGTTTGTAATATTCAAAGTTGAATTTGAGTTATTTGTCAACACAGCACCGTTTTGGAGCTCAAAAGAACCGCCGTTTGAGTTCGTAAGGTTGATAGTTCCGGCGTTATTTGTGACATCTGTGCCGGATGCGACAACTAGGTTGCCCGTTCC
>CALUPP010000060.1 GCA_944322685.1 Candidatus Gastranaerophilales bacterium | reverse complement strand
TCTGTTGGCAATTTTCATGATTTCAGACACTGTTTGCGTGTTTTCAGGGAAAACGACCATGCAAGGCCTATCACCTTTAAAATCAAGGTGCGCGCAGTCATATGCGTATGCATAAATGCCTTCAATGTCCGTGATTATGTTGTTTTTGCCTGCAATTTGCTCAATTTCTTCATATATTGAGTTTTTAAAGCGGATATTTTTTTCTAACAGCATTATTTGTGTCCAACCTGCTTGATTCTGAGTCGATATAACTTCTTTTCTTCTTAAATTATACTTCATTCAATTCTCTTTTTAAAATTTTTAAGAACATTTTAATAATAAATGTAATATCTCTTTCAATTAGACGCCTAATGATTATAAAAATCAGAATCACGGCTGATAATGTGAAAAAATAAGAGGAGAGAGATTATGCAGAAGTATTTTATAACGTTATTGTCGCTTTTGGTCATGGCTGCGTCAGCACCTTACGCAGAATGCGGAATTATCCCGATGAGCAGATATGATGAGGACGAGGCGGTAACTGAAATATATGAAAAAATCACTCCTGCGATAGTTTCTGTCGAAGCGGACCTCAAAGACGGGCTTTCGAGCGGCACGGGCTGCATTATTGACTCAAAAGGGATAATTCTCACAAGTTCGCATGTTATTGACTCAGCAAGGGATATCCAGGTCACAATGTCAACAGGCGAAGTGTTCAAAGGCGAAACTTTGTCGCTTCTTGGTAAGGATAAAGACCTCGCTTTGATAAAAATTACCCCGAAACGCCCGCTTCCAACTTTAAAACTCGGTGATTCCGAAAAAGTCAGGGTCGGGCAGCGCGTTTTGGCCATCGGTAACCCGTTTGGATTCAACGGAACGCTTACAACAGGCATTGTTTCCAGAATTGATTATTCAAAAAACAAAATTCAAACGGATGCAGCAATAAATCCGGGTAATTCCGGCGGCCCAATTTTAAATATTCATGGAGAAGTAATCGGAATAAGCCAATCAATCTACAATCCGGATAACAATATTTCAAATATTGGAATTGGCTTTGCGGTGCCGGTTAATGAAGCCAAAAATTTCATAAAATTAACCCTTTCCGGAAATTACATTTCAAAAGCGGATGAAAAATAATGCATGAAACAACTCAAAATGACCTTTTTTACAACATTGATGACATTCGTAACCTTTTCCTTGGCGAAAAAAACGAAAAATACTGGTGCGGTCATGCCATAAAAAGATTTGTTCCTCTCTGGACAAAGGAATATCCACCCAGGCTGTCGTTTTTTACAAAAATAACTGACGATGATTAGTTTTGCTTTTGCGCCTGCGGGGCTGGACAAAGTTTTTATTTTGTGTATAAATATAAAAGCAGATAAATATAAGAATTTGGAAAATGAGAATAAGAAAGTACCAAAAACGCTGTTTCTATACTAACTCGCAGGCTTTACAGAATGCTAAAGCGGCTTTTTGCCGTATATAATTTTGTGTAAGGTCTTTTGAGTATTCAGAAGGCTTTTTTGTTGCTAAAAACTCAAAAATTTAAATTTTTTGTAACAAAAAACAAAAAAATTAGCACATTTTCAAATTTACAAGTATTAGAAAAACATAGAAATTAATGGAGAAATCAAAAATGAAAAATAATCGACGATACACAAAGGCAAATTCAAAAATTGTGTTAGTTATGAATTTGGTTTGGGGTCTATAATTCCCGGACTTGTGTAAAGGAAAATTATGTCGTTAAAAATTGTATCAACATTTGGTGACCACACCTCATTATATCCACTGGCCGTAAAAGATTGCGTAAATAGCTTAGGTATGACTGCGTTTTCGTATGACGCAGGCGGCAAAATAGAAGCAAAAGACAGATTTATAGATGAATTCGGTACTCAGGCGATTTGGCTTGGCGGGCTCCCGTTTTTCAAATGGGCTTTTAACAAAACCGCATACAAAGCCGCAAAATTAAACCCGAATATTGACATGCGGCTCGTTGCTGACAAAGAACAGTTTGAAGTCGCTTCAAAATATGCAAAAGAATATTCGAAAAAGCTCAATGATAAGAATATTATTGATTCACTTTCCGCTGCTGGCCAAAAATCAGGGCTTTTTCGGAATTTGTTCCTTTCAAAATTCGCTACTGCAACGGCTTTGACCTTGACTTCATTCTTTACGCTTGTAAAAGTTAAACAGGAATATACTAAAAAGCAGATTGAAAAAGAATTTTGGGAAAAGAAAGCTAAAGAGGGCTTTTATAAAAACGATTTGGCAAAAAGTCAGGCATTTAAGGGCTTTGCCGGTGAAAATCAGGTAAAATCGGCTGATTCTGCTCACAAAAAGGCTGCAAATCCCTCATTCAAAGGCCTTGGTTCGTTCATGCAGAGCTTTATGTTTGACCCGGTGAAGAATTTGTTCATTGTTGACGCGGGTATTACCGGAGAAAGGCTCGCAAGCTCAAGAACCAAGTCTGAGTTTGTTGAATATGCGATAAAAGAGGGCAGTCTTTTGCTGTTTATGTATGTTGCGGGCAGATATGTCCAGAAAGGCATTGAAAAATTCAGTGAAAAGGTATTCAAAAAGCCGATTGAGCTCCATGCTGAGTTTCTTTCATCAGATGAGCTGAAAAATTCAATATCTTCGGACAAAATCAGCAAAGATTTGGATGCATTCTCAAAAATTGCAGACAATAAAAAGGCCGTTTACGAGTTCTTCTATTCTGAGAAAAATTCCGGCAATATTATTGTCCAAGCGGCAAAAAAATCGGGCATGATTTCAACATTAAAGGATGCATCAAAGAAAGATACCGGATTGATTAACCCTCATCAGTACATTGATGTGAAGAAAATGAAAGAATTGGCTAATAATCTCGCAAAAGTTAAGGACAGCTTCAAAAACTCAGGAGAAACGCTTGAACAGTTCCTCAAAAAATCAACAAATCTGAAAATTGGTTCTGTTGCGGCAAATATTGGAATTTCCTGCCTGTTCCTCGGCTTGATTGTTCCTTATTCAATGCTCAAGTACAGAGAAAAACAAAACGGGAACAAGGAATTCCACGTTCAGAAGCAAATCCAGCAAAATCTGGAAAATAACTTTAAAGCAAGACAAAATACGATAGCTTAAATTCGTTGTCATGGCGCTTCTTATATCATAAGAGCGCCATGCTTTTAAAGGGAATGTAAATTTTTATTAAAATTATTGTTAAAATATTATCATTTTTTTGAAAAATGATTTACTATACATGTATCAAATCCCCAAATCTCCTCCCAAGATTATGAAGTATAAGCTGCAAAGCAGCTTTTTTTTTATAAATAATCATTGTGTATGTTGACAAAATTGTTAATAAATCTTAATAATATAGTATGCAAATAGCAAATTTTTGATTTATGATACTTATAGTAAACGTAAATGTATTAAAAGCTAAATTCTAATGGAGTGAAAATGTTAAACGTTTCAATGAATTGCTCACCTATCCGCCCGTCATTTGCAAGAAACGAAGACAAAATCAGAAGACGCAATGAAATGCTAGACGAGATGTCATACACTACGCGTGTTCTCAAGGATAAATCTTCTGATGATGAGAAAAAAGCTCGCGAACTGGACAAACTGGGGAACAAAATTTCTAAATCATTGAGCCCCTCAAGCCCGTTTAAAACAGTTGTTGTTGCAGGTATTACAACAGGTACCGGATATTTCCTCGGCAGAAAAATTGTCGGCAAGCGTGCGCTTGAATTAGTGGGCAAAAATACAAAAATCCTTGATAATTTGACTGCAAAAACAGAAAAATTGCTTTCAAATATGAAAAAAGTTAAACCAAGCGATGATAAAACCGTAAAAGGCCTTTATACCAGAATTGTCGCTGACTTGACCAAGAGATTTGAAAAAATGGGTACCAAAAATATTTCGGTTGAAGAACTTGAAGTTTTGCAAAAAACACCTAAAAACTTACAAAAAGAAATCGCTTCAAACCTCACAAAAGATGCGATAACCACAACAGGTGCGCTTGTTGGTGCAGGAGCAGGCCTTGAACAGGGTGTTAGAGATGCCGATGAAAACGGTAAACCCGATGTAATCCAAAATCTTCAAGAAGCAAGCACAATGTCTACCTTTATGAAAGCATTAAACCTTGCAACTGACATTGCCTGCTAATAAAAATAATAATAATTACCAAAAAGCTGTCCGGATTTCATTAATTTGGGCAGTTTTTTTGTGTTAATCTTGTTCTATGAGCAAGCGATTTACTGTTGAACATATAAAACCGGATGAATCCGAGCTTTTAAAAATCGGATTTGACAAATGTTATGCTTTGAAAGGGTTAGAAAAGCATAAATTTTTGTCGCTGAAAATAAAACCGCTATCTTCCGCACAGGCGAATATTATTAAGCAAACTGCGCTCTCCTGCGGCACAGATGCGGCTGTTCACAGGGATGTTATTACCGGTGAGGCTGAAAATTCGGCTTGTATAATTTCAGGAAGCATTTCGGAGCTGAAAATTGTTGCCAAAAAGCTTGAATTTCAGCCTTTTGGGCTGGGAATCCTTGCAAAGGAGATAATTTCCGCCATTTCTGCTGAAATCGAGCCAATATCGCTTAAAGGAACAATTTTTGACTGGAAACGGCCATATATTATGGGAATTTTGAACATTACTCCCGATTCTTTTTCGGATGGCGGTTGTTTTTTTGATACTGCGGCGGCTTTTGAGCATGCTGCGAAGTTAATCGAGGATGGGGCTGATATTATTGATATTGGCGGCGAGTCGACCAGGCCTTATGCGCAAAAGGTCGATGTTGATGAAGAAATCGGGCGAATTTTGCCTGTTGTTGAAAAAATCAGAGAGAAATTTCCGGATATTCCGCTGAGTATTGATACAAGAAACGCAAAAACGGCGAAATATGCACTGGAAGCGGGTGTCGATATCATAAACGACGTTTCTGCATGCGATTGGGATGAAAAAATGAAAGAAATCGCAAAAAATTACGACTGCCCGCTGATTTTGAATCATTCTCAAGGCACTCCGGAAAATATGCAGGACAATCCGGCTTATGAAAGCGTTACTGAAGAAATATTTGATTATTTTGAGGCCAAAATTGAGGAACTTGCTGCGTTTGGAATAAAAAAATCACAGCTTATTATTGACCCGGGCATCGGATTTGGCAAAACTGCCGGCCAGAACTTTGAAATTTTACGAAAAATCGCTAATTTCAAAAGTTTTAACCTCCCGGTCCTTGTTGGACACTCAAGAAAGGCCTTTTTGAAAAAAACAATCAATTCCGATGACAATTTTGAGCTTGATAAAGCAACAAATGCCGTGAGCGCGTTTTTGCTGCAAGCAGGGGTGAATATTTTGCGTGTTCATAATGTTAAGGAATTAAAAACTCTCGTTAAAATCAGTGAAAAGCTATTTTGAGCCTTTTGAAACGTTTTTTAGCACCTCGTCAAAGCTTTCTATGGGGACAAATTTGTACCCGCAGTTTTGTGCGAGCTCGCCCCCCATCATAAATATCGCCTCCTGCGGGTATCTGCGGCAAATTCCGGGGCGTTTTTTGTGAATTTTGCACAGGTGCGTTTCTTTATCAAGATTTTGGCATTCAAAAATTAGTCCGATTTCGTCTTTGCCCGTGACTTTCAGGTATGTGTAAAAAGGGTGAAGTTTTCTCAGCCTTTGGAATTCTTCTTCTGTTTGAACGACGTTTTTTGCATGCCGGACATAGATTTGCTTGCAGCATTGGCCGCAGCCGAGGCATTTTCCCTCTCTGTAATAGGTTCTGCGAAGAATATTTTTATAAAAAAACTTTTTTAGCCTGTTAAGTATTGTCAATTCTGCCTCTTGTGGATAGAATGCGCTTGCATTCGGTTTTGCATTTCAGCGCGTAGGTGCTTTCTTTTGAATTCGGCTCAGATAGCAAAATAATTCTATCACACATTTCAATGCATTGCTTGAGGCGGTTGTTATTCATTGCTGTATTGATTTTTGAGTAAAGTTCTGCGATAACAAACGGTTCCGGCTGCACATAGGTTCTTAAAATTTGGATTTTGTGCTCAACATCGGCCAGTTCGTCCGGAGATAGCATGTATGCGTTTTCATATTCCATAAGGGCGTCTTCGTAAAGGTTTTTTGCCTCAAAATCCTTTGCAGCTTTCAAATGCAGCTCGGAATTTTCTTTTGTTTTAACCTTGAAAGTAAGCGCATTAGCTTTTTCAGTGATAACTCTCGCCTTTTGTGATGTGTTTGGCATCATGTCTGAGCAGCGTTTAAAAAAACAGTATGCCAGGTCTTTTTTACCTTTTTTTTCGTAAATTAATGCAATATTCCAGACAACAAGCGGAGAGTATGGAAAATTTTTGAAAACTACAAGGAAAAATTCCAATGCTTTTTCGTAGTCTCTCATAAACATGAAAATCTGCCCGAGATTGTGATAAACAGTGGGCAAATCCGGATAAATAGAAATCATTTTGAGGTTTATTGTTGCCATTAGCTTCAAATTGCCGGTGTTTTTGAGTTCTGTGAGCTTTTTGAAGTAATAATCCACCTTTGTGCGGAGTTTTACCAGCGATTCTTTAACTGAAAGGTATTCTCTGGTCATGCTGTTTCTGTTGTAGCGGAGATATCTTTCAAAAAATTTGGTGGATTTTATTCGGCAGCCCTTTTGGTTGTATGCGACTGCAAGATTTAGGCAAACTACCGGGTTTTCAGGCTGAATCGAATATGCTTTTGTCCAGTTTTCTATGGCAAGGGCGGTATCACCCTTAACGAACTGGACATTTGCGATATTTATATAAGCATTGTACTCTTTTTCGTTAATTTCAATTGCTTTGTTCCAGCTGCTCATCGCGCTGTCGATTTTGTTCTGTTTTCGGTAGCAATTTCCGATTAAAACATGGACGTAGGAGCTTTTGAGCAATTCTTTATCATTAAGCAAAAGGTTGAGTGTTTCTTGAATATTTTCGGCATTATAATATTCAACAGCCTTTGAAATTTTTGCTCTCATGCCCTCTTCTGTGTCATGCAGCGATTGAGGACTAATTGTTGTTGAAAGATTTACGTTATTCATTTATGCTCCAGCAGGCTAACCAAGCAAATCTTTTATAAAGCTCTTATTTTCAAATATTCCATCGATAATTTTTGAGTTAAATTGCTCGTCGTCAGCCTGAAAAACTTTTTCTATAACGAGATTGTTGTAATCTGTGTTTTCAGGATCGGACATAGCAAGCCCGGTAAACTTTTTTATTTCCAAATCGCGTTGATAAAGCTTTATTGCCTCATTTGAAATGTTTGATTCGTCAATTAATAAGGTTTTGTCTATTTCTGCATAAGGGTTTTTGCTTTTATTTTGAATTTTTTCAATATCTGTATCTTGAACAAGGCTTTTGTTAGCTAATTCTTGTGCCGAAATTCCATTTAACATATCCTTTGTCTCCCAAAAACATATTACGATTTTCAAAGTGATATTTTCTATAATCATGTGGTTAATTTTTATAGGCCACATGGTCAATATGATACATGCCGTTTTTTAACAAGTTGTGAAATCTAAAAATAGATACTATAATAACACCTAAAGGATAAATAATGGCGTCAGTAATTGATTCTATAAGATCAGTATATATGGATAACTACTCCCTGATAAAACTGGGGATTTTCGGCTATTTAATTTTCCTTGTTTTTTCGCTCATTAGCAAAGATCCGAATATGCAGTTTTTTAATCTGTTATTGTTGTTTTTTGTAGTATTTTTGTACGTTGGTTATTTTACAATAATCATGCATAACCGGATAAAACAGGATTTGACGGTTTTGCCGATGGTGAACCCTGTTATTTTTTTAATTATTTCTGCTAAAGGGCTGGCAGTGATGCTTCCTTACCTTGTTGTGGGGCTTCCGCTTGTTAATTTTGTTGTCGGATTGTTTAATTTTGACGGTGTGCCGCAGATGATTGCGATTGGTATAATTCAGCTCATCGTTTTATTTGTTGCTGTTACGGCTTTGATTTATTATGCATGTGAATATAATATAAAAGACGGTTTTGACTTTGCAAAAATCTTTGCGGGGTTTCAGGATGTGCTTGTTTATGCTTTGGTTTGCATTATTGCGCTTGTATTTGTGAATGCTTTCATTTCTGTGCCTATTTTGTACCTTGCGTATTCGTTTTTTGATC
The DNA here is from genome assembly GCA_944322685.1 of Candidatus Gastranaerophilales bacterium. Classification (GTDB taxonomy): domain Bacteria; phylum Cyanobacteriota; class Vampirovibrionia; order Gastranaerophilales; family Gastranaerophilaceae; genus Spyradomonas. The sequence goes on along the minus strand of CALUPP010000060.1, from coordinate 21,419 downwards.
TTGGCGGTGTTTTTAAGTATGCGGTTTGTTACCTTATTACGATGAATATTGCGTTTTTGGCTGACTATTGCGGCCAATTGTGGTTCGATTTGGATAGCAGAAACAACTATTATTAATTTTTAACAATTTATTGTTCTGGTGGTTTAACTGTGCAAAAATATTATAAAAAGCAGACTTGAGGGAATGAAAATGCAGAAAAGTTTGTTAGTTGTTGACGATGATGACGAAATCAGAGAACTGCTTGAGTTTGACCTTGCTCATAGCGGCTATAATGTAGATACAGCAAAAGACGGGCTGGAGGGATTGGAAAAAGCGGTTAGCAATTATTATGATTTGGTGCTTCTGGACGTTATGATGCCGAAAATGAACGGTTTTGACGTATGCAGCAACATAAGAAAGAGCAAACCAGAACTGCCTGTTTTGCTGTTAACGGCAAAGGGCACGATTGATGACAAAACTAAGGGCTTTGGCTGCGGTGCGGATGATTATCTTGTGAAACCCTTTGATATTCAGGAGGTTTTGCTCAGAGTGCGTGCTTTGCTTCGCAGAAATCCCGATCCGGCGCCGGAGCAGCTCGTGCAAAAGGAAATTTTGAAAATGGGTGAGATTGAACTCTTTCCTGATTCGCTCGAAACTCTGATAAATGACAAGCGTACAAAGCTTACACCCACGGAATTTGAGATTTTGTACTGCCTGATGCAGCATTTTAACAAGGCTGTCCCGCTTGCGACGCTTTTGGATGAGGTTTGGGGCTATGATTCGGATGAAGATGTCCGTATGCTGCGGGTTCATGTTGGCGGTTTAAGGCAAAAAATCGAAAAAGATACGAAAAACCCCAGATATCTTCACACAGTGACGAATGTGGGCTACAAACTCACCCCATGCGGCAGCGAGGTTCAATGAAAAGATTTGAAGGCGCAAAAAAAATAAAAAGGCTCAAAATAGTCGAGCAGATTATTATAGTTCTGTTTTTGGCTGTTGTTTTCCCGTTGGTTGTCAGCGCTTTTATCATAAATAACATCAACCAGCACGCCGTAAGGAACGAGCTTCAGTATTCTGCGCTGATTATTTCGGAATCTATCGCTTCAAATATAGAGACTTTCTTCCAAACCGGCAAAGATGAGCTAGACGGCATAGTTTTGGGATTAAAATATATAAAATCCGATTATCTTCAAGATGTTTATTTAAAAGATATATTGCTCCATTCGGAAATTTTCAGAACTTTCGAGATTGAGCACACTCGCCCTGAAGAAATGTATGTTTCAGGCGAAGACTCTGTAAAATTCAACAGAAAAGACAATACAATGAGCGTTGTTCAAAAAGTTAACAATTCTGAAAAGCTAAACGCCTCAATAAATTTGGATCTTTTTGACGACAAGGTTTTTAACATTTTTAAGGACTCAAACAGGCAGATTTATGTAATAAATTACAAACATGAACTGATTTCTTCGCACAATTACAACGATTCTGACTTCAAAAGCGCGCTTGCGGCCTTGCCAAAGGTGCTGAAAGAGCAAGAACCGGTCATTTTCGGCAAAATTAAGAATCAGCCGCTTGCATATTACAAGCTTTCAGTGCCCAAAATGATAATTATCGTCAACACAACAAGCCAAATTACAAATACCACAATTAACAGGGCGCGTTTTCGTATTATTCTTGCTTTGACGCTCTCTGCTTTGTTCATTTTTACGATTGTGCTGTTTTACACGTACTATTTGTACATAAATATTAGGCAGCTTTTCAAGGGAATCATGGCGCTTTCCTTGGGTAACTATAAACGTAAAATCCGTCTTTTGACGAACGTTTTTACGCCTTATGAGATTATTTTTCTTGCCATTGAGTTTAACAAAATGGTTGATGAAATTAACAACACCTACCGCCAGCTCAAACACACGAACAAAGAGCTCAAAAAGCTCGATGAATTCCGCTCAAACCTTGTTGACACGGTCAGCCATGAGTTCAGAACGCCCTTGACGAGCATAAAGGGGTACACTTCGCGGCTTTTGCGGCAGGATATAGAAATAGACGAGGAAACAAAGCAAAAATCGCTCAAAATTATAAAATCCCAGTCCGAGCGCCTCAGCCGTATGGTCGAGGATTTGCTTGTAATCCCTGATATTGAGGGTGCGAAGCTCAATCTTAATATTGAGCCGGTCAACATTTCGGATTTGATAAATGATTCGTTGATTTCTGTCAAAAACAAAGAGCAGCATGAGCTTGTTGTTGATGTTCCGGAGGATTTTCCGCCTGTTTTGGCTGACAGGGACAGGCTTGAGCAGATAATGATAAATCTTATCGAAAATGCAAACAAATATGCCTATGAAGATTCCGAAATTAAAGTTCAGCTTGAGCAGGAAGGCCAAAAAGCGGTTATAAAAGTTATTAACAGGGCGGATTTCATTCAGCCTGATGTTTTGAACAAGCTTTTTGGCAAATTTATTCGTATTGATGACAAAACTACGCGCACAACCAGGGGAACCGGGCTTGGATTGTTCATTGTAAAGGGACTTGTGCTCGCAATGAACGGGCATATTGAGCTAAAATCCACGGAGGATAACACTTTTTACGCAATTGTTAAGTTTCCTCTGGCATGACAAGCAAATTGTGTATGTTTAAGCTAAGATTTTTAATATTGATAAATCACGGAGAGAGATTAGATGAAGTTAAAAGACACTCAAGCGTTGGATTCCTTTAATTACGGTTATTTGCTGAAAAGGGTTTACAAGTACATAAAACCTTATATGTTCCGCGTAGTTCTCGGCTTCATCATAGCAATTCCCGTTGGGCTCTTGGATGGCGTTGTTGCGTATGCGCTAAAACCTTATATGGATGAGGTTTTGATTAAAAAAAACATGCTTCTGGCCTTTTTGATTCCGTTTGGAATCGTGTTTTTTGCGGGTTTACAGGGCGTTTTGAGGTATTTAAACGAATATCTTGCCAGCTGGTGCGGCCAAAAGGTCACAAATGCCGTTAAAATCGGGCTTTTTGAAAAACTTGTGACTATGGATTCGCGCTTTTTTGATGAAAATTCTTCGGGAATTGTGCTTACGCGCTTTCTTTCTGACCCTGAAACGGCTTCAAGGGGAATTCTTGATAATATTAAAGCCTTTGTAACCGCGGTTTGCGGTGCAGTTGCGCTTGTTGCGGTAATGCTTTATAACTCCTGGATTTTGGCGCTTGTGGGCGTTGTCGTTCTTTTCATCGCTTTTTTGCCGGTTGCTTTGATTAGAAAGAGAATTAAAGCTGCGTCAAACCAAAATATGAAAATAGGCGGCGATTTGACAACAAATTTCAACGAAACCTATTCCGGCAACAAAATAATGACCGCATATAACCTCAATCAATACCAGCTGGACAAATTTGTTAATAATATTCACGATATGTTCGACGTAAATATGTCGCTCGTAAAGCGCTCGGCCTGGATGTCGCCGATTATGTACCTTATTGCTTCGATAGGGATTGCGCTTGTGTTTGGTTTTGGTACTTATCTTGTAATTTCCGGCCGAATGACAGGCGGCGGGCTTGCTTCTTTCGTTACCTCGCTGCTTTTGCTTTACAAACCCGTAAAAACAATGGGAAATACGCTTACGACGCTGCAAACTCTATTTGTTGCGCTCGGCCGAACCTTTGAATTGTTCGATATGCAGCCTGAAATCGTCGACAGGGAAAACGCACGTACGCTAGAGTGCGTAAAAGAGGGCGTCGCGTTTGATAATGTTTCGTTTGAGTATGAAAAAGATGTCCCTGTTTTAAAAAATATAAATTTCAACGTAAAAGTTGGCGAAACACTGGCGCTTGTGGGAAATTCAGGCGGCGGGAAATCGACAATTGCCAATTTAATTCCGCGTTTTTACGATGTAAAATCGGGTGCAGTGCGAATTGACGGCGTTGATATAAGGGATTATACGCTTGATTCCTTGAGAAAGAATATTTCTATTGTTTTTCAGGACAATTTCCTTTTTTCCGGCACGATTCGCGAGAATTTGCTCATGGGCAACTTCAATGCAACGGACGATGACATAAATCGTGTTGTTAAGGCCGCTCATCTTGATGATTTTCTTGCTGAACTTCCTGACGGGCTGGATACTATTCTCGGTGAACGCGGTACAACCCTTTCCGGCGGGCAGCGCCAGCGCGTCGCAATCGCCCGAGCAATGCTAAAAGACGCTCCGATAATCATTTTGGATGAGGCAACCTCAGCTTTGGACAACGAATCGGAAGCAATCGTTCAAAAAGCCCTTGAAAACCTTATGGCGAATAAAACAGTGTTCGTTATTGCGCACAGGTTATCAACAATTCACAATGCGGACAGAATTGCGGTTATCAACGAGGGTGAACTGGTTGAAATTGGCACTCATGACGAACTTATGAACATTCCCAGCGGCCGATACAAGCTCTTATATGAAATGCAATTCAACAAAAGTGAAATAACCGCTTAATTGCTGATTATTTCTTCTTTTTCTGCGGCTGAGTCTGTGAATTTCTGGAAGATGTGCCTTGGATGCGTTTTACGGAAATAACTTCCGGGATTTGCTGGAGCTTTGCAATGACATCTTTGAGGCGGTTTATGTTGTCCACCTCAATTCCCATCTCCGCGACGCCAATTTTCTTTGATGGGATTGATTTTATGTTCGCATAGGCAATATTTGTGTTGCATTCGGATACTTGTATCATCAAATCCTTTAAAATTCCCTGTTTATCCTGCATGTCAATGCGAATAGATGCCACATAGGTCTTGTTGAGGTGTTCATCAGCCCAGCTGATATTCATAATTCGTTCTTCAGGTATTCCATCCAGGCATGCGCAGTCAATTCTGTGGATAGAAACGCCCTTGCTTCTCGTTACAACGCCGACAATCGGCTCGCCGGGGATGGGTGTGCAGCATTTTGCAAAAGAATAAAGCATTCCCTCAAGCCCGACAATATCGTTTTTCGATTTTTTTGCTTTTGAGGGGTTAATGAGCGGCGCAGCTGCATCTTCCGGCTTTTTGATGCGGTTTGTAATTTTGTTTATGGTTGTTTCGCCATAACCCAATGCAGCGAGGAGTTCATCTGTTTCCGTGTAGTTCATTGCGTTGGCAATCCGCTTTAATTCTCCGGATTTTACCAGCTCATCAAGCCTGTTTTTGCCGAGTTCAGCCTCAAGCATATTGTGGCCGATAACAACATGCTCCTCTTTCTGGTTTTTCTTGTACCATTGCCTGATTTTTGACTGGGCAAGCTTTGTAACAACAAAATTCAGCCAATCAAGGCGCGGAGTACCGTTTTTGGAGGTCATAATTTCGACAATATCGCCGTTTTTAAGCTTTGTGTCGAGCTGCGCAATGCGTCCGTTTATCAGCGCCCCGGTAATTTTAAATCCGACGTCTGTATGAATTCTGAATGCAAAATCAACCGGTGTAGCGTTCACCGGCAGGTCAATAACGTCGCCCATCGGCGTAAATGCAAACACCTGGTCGGAAAATAGGTCGAGTTTTACGCTTTCGACGTATTCTTCGGCGTTAGAAACGTATTTTTCCATTTCGGCGAGCTTGCGCATCCAGGTAAATTTCAAATCTTCGTTAGAAATCGCCTTTTGCGAGCCCTTTTCCTTGTATTTCCAGTGCGCAGCAACACCGTATTCCGCAACTTGATGCATTTCATGGGTTCTGATTTGGACTTCGATGGGTTTTGACTTGGGGCCGAGCACCGATGTGTGCAATGAACGGTACATGTTGCTTTTGGGCATTGCAATGTAGTCCTTGAACCGGCCGGGAATGGGTTTGAACTGCGAATGTATTATCCCGAGCACCTCATAGCACTCATTTACCGTGTTGACAATGACTCTGACCGCCGAAATGTCATATAGCTCGTGAAAAGCGATGTTTAATCGCTTCATTTTGCTGTAAATTGAGTAATAATGCTTTGAACGGCCCGAAATTGATGCTTTAATTTTGTGCTGTTTCAAAAGCTGGGCAATTTTTTCAATTAAAACCTGAATCGTCGCGTCGCGTTCGGCTTTTTTCAGGGCGACGAGCTGGGCGATTTCAAAATACTTTTCCGGATTAAGATATCTGAGCGACAAATCCTCAAGTTCCGCCTTAATTTTACCGATACCTAAGCGGTTTGCGAGCGGAGCAAATATATCGAGCGTTTCTTGTGCGATTCGCTGCTGTTTTGCGGCCGCCATGTAGTTCAACGTGCGCATATTATGCAGGCGGTCAGCGAGTTTAAGAAAAACAACCCTGACATCGTTTGCCATTGCGATAAACATTTTTCTAAAGTTCTCGGCCTGGCGTTCTTCTTTTGATTTAAACTGATATTTGCCGAGTTTTGTGACACCCATTACCAGGCTCAAGACATCATCTCCGAAAAGTTCCTTGATTTCTTCGGGTTTTGTGTCCGTATCTTCGATTACGTCGTGCAAAAGCGCCGCTTTTATGGTGTTTTTGTCCACCATCAGGTCTGTGAGTATTTTTGCGACCTCAACAGGGTGAATTATGTACGGTTCCTCGCTTATTCGGTATTGACCGTTGTGCAGCCTTGCCGCAAATTCAAAAGCCTGCTTTATTTCCTCAATATCTTTTTCCGGGCGGTTCTGCGCCTTTAGCATTTCATATAGAGGTTCAAATATTGTAAAATCCGGTTCGTTTTCAGTCATTATCGTTGTTTGTCCGCAATTTTTACGGGAATTATTCAAATAAATATTATTTTTATTGTACACTTTTATAGAAAGGGTTACAAGTCAGCCAAAATGTGTATTTTTTTCAAGGAAAAGGACAACGGTGTGCTCGTAAATATAAAAGCGGTGCCAAATTCTTCAAAAAATGAGCTTTGCGGGGTGCTCGACGGGGCTCTAAAGGTCAAAATCAAGGCGCCTGCGGTCGAAAACAAGGCAAATGTTGAGCTTGTGAAGTATTTTTCTAAGCTTTTGAAAATTCCGAAATCAGCAATTGAGCTTGCTTCGGGAAACACCTCGAAAATAAAAACTCTCTACATTTCCGGCTGTACTATTGAACAATTTAAAGATTTTTGTGATACTATGAATCTAGGATATTAATATAAAGGAAGAAAAATGCTTATATTTTTGTGGACAATACAGATTATCTCGGCGCTATTGCTGATTGTTTTAGTTTTGATTCATTCACCGAAAGGCGACGGCATTGCCTCTATCGGCGGAATGGCGCAGGCTTTTTCTTCCCAGAAAAATGCCGAATCCGGCCTGAACAAGCTCACAATGTGGGTTGCAATCGTATTTTTTATCACAACATTTTTAACCGGGTTTCAGATTGTAGGATAAATGGTTTTTTGAGCTCGGTTCAGCGCATTTTAAGCATTATTTGCTCATTTGTGCTGATTTTTCGGCTGTTTTTTGAACAGTTTCAAAAAGAATTTCCGAGATATTGCTTTCGTTGAGTACTTTGTTGCCCTCTGCGGTGGTTCCGCCCGGGGTTGTGACCATGGTAATCAGTTCTTCGGGTGTAATTCCTGTTTCGAGCACCATTCTAGCGGCTCCGAGAGCGGTTTGTGCGGAAAGTTCAAGCGCTGTTTTGTAGTTTAAGCCCAATTTTTCGCCGGCACGTGCGATTTGTTCAATAATATAATAGTAAAACGCCGGCCCAGAGCCCGAAACACCGGTCACCGCGTCGATATCTTTTTCTTCACAGGTGATTGTGCGGCCGATTTTTGAGAAAATTGCTTCAACATCTTCCAAATCTTCAATATGAGCAGCAGAATTTTTGCAAATAGCGCTCATTCCTGCCTCAAGAAGCGCCGGAGTGTTGGGCATAACGCGGATTATGCGCTGATTTTTGCCAAAAATCCGTTCTATTTTCTCAAAAGTTATCCCTGCCGCAATAGAAACAAGCAGCTGATTCTCGGTAATTTCGTTTTTCAGCCCGTCAAGGATTTCTTCAACAACAAACGGCTTTGTTGCAACAAGAATTATGTCAGAGCCCTTTATTGCTTCATTTGCGTCCTTATATACGCGTATTCCGAACTCATTTTGCGCCTTTTTTGCGGTTTCTTCGTTGACTTCTGCGGCTATTATCGCATCTTTATCGAAAATTTTTGAGCTTAAAAGCCCTTTGATTATGGCGCTTGCCATCTTACCTGCGCCGATGAATGTGATTTGTTTTTTCATTTTGGTAAACCTTTATTAATCCGTCATTGACTTTGCGTCATTTCTTATTTATCATAATACAACGCAATGAAATTAATTCAAGGAGCAATAAAATGAGACGCACATTAGAAGGAACAAAAAGAAAAAGACAAAATGTCAGCGGTTTCCGTGCCAGAATGGCTACTTCCGCCGGTGTCAGAACTATGAACAGACGCAGAGCTAAAGGCAGACACAGACTTGCAATTCAAGCTAAAAAAAGAGCGTAGTTTAAAGTTTTTTAAGTTTTCAGCAGACCCCGAGGCGGGTCTGTTGTTTTATGAGGGAATATGCTGCCAAAACGCTTTAGATTGAAGAACAAAAAGGCATTCGACGCTACATATAAACAGCGAAAGGTTGTTTCTAACCGCCTTTTGACGGTTTATTGCGGCAAAAATAAGTCAGATAGCACGCAGCAAACAAAAATAGGGTTTGTTGTCAGCAAGAAATTTCATAAACGTGCGGTTAAAAGAAACAAAATAAAGCGTCTCATTCGTGAATCTTGCCGCCTTTTGCTAAAAAACGATAAATTACCACAAAAATATATTTCACTCATCTTCCTGCCTAAATCTGCTTCGCTGGGTGCAGATTTTAAAACGGTTTTTAGTGCGGTCGAGCATATTGCCCAAAAGTTGAGGGATTTTGATTAAAAATACCTTAAAAAGAGCAGCGCTGCCGCATTGAAATATGTCACTACGAGCAAAACTAAGTTAATCTGGAGAATAAGCGCTGTTTTAACCGGTTTAAAGTATTTGCAGCAGTGTAAAAACAGAAATGTAAAAAACGGAAGCAGCACGGGTATAAAATACCGTCCCTGAAGCCCGCCCCAAATGTTTGCGCTGTATGGCGGAACCCAGGTGACATAAATAATTGTGCTTATTGTAAAAACATTCAAGAGAAACAAACCGATTAGCAGGGTTTTTTGAAAAATCGTCGAGCTGAATTTCGGCTCAGACGCCGGGGGCAAAATAACGTTTAAAAATAAAATTCCTATGTAAGACCAATAGACGTAGGGCCTGAAAATGATGTCCAGCCAGCCCAAAATTCCGACAGCGCTAAAAATAATAAGCCGAAAATACATTTTGAACGTCATAGCAAGGGATTGAAGATAAATAATCGGATGTTTGAGGATAAGTACTGTTTGCAGCTGCGGGTTTGCACCATGGATGGGGACATAAACGTTAAGAATTAGTTTTGACCACAAAAGCGACGCCAAAAATGCAGGCAAAACCAGTAATGCCATATTTAAAAGCGGTGATTTTAGCTTTTCAGATTCAAATATTGCGCGGAATTTATCTTTTGGGATAAAAAATACAAAAAGCGTCAAAAGAAAGCTCTGTTTCACAAGCGCGATAAATACAGCGAGAAACATCAAGAAGAAATAGCGTTTTTGGGTCAGTTGTGATTCTTCGTATGAATATTGAAGTATTTTAGCAAAATAAAACGCTGCAACCGCTATCAGCACGCCGTCTGCGGAGACCGATGCGCCCATTGAAAGCGACATGGGCGTCAAAAGCAGCAAAAGCGCGAGCCATTTTAAAAAAGGCAGCGATTTTATTGTGAAATATCCTATTGTCGCATAAAATGCGAGCAAAAAGAGCCTTGCGCCGATTAAAAGCCAATAAACCGAGGATGTGAACAGGCCTGTAATAAGAATGCCCGCGGATTGCGGCAAATAAGCAGCCGGTGAATAAAGCGCCATAGATGATTGATGGGCAAAAATTTTGTCATTTGCATTAATTTTGATTGTTTTTGTTTCGTTTATCGCAGAAAAGCTTGTTTTAGCTTTTTTGTTCGTATAAAGGCCCGTGAAATTGTTTTCAAACTCTTTAAGAGCTGCGGGTACGTAATTCTCCATCATATTTCCGAGCTTTTTCGATAATATTTGACCATGTGCTGCGGAATAAGCCCTGGAAAAATGGTACTGCTCGTCTGCTGATTGGATTGGCGGTGTTAAGATTATCAAAATTAGCCCAAAAATCAATGAGCACAGTACAAATATGATTTCAGGTTTGAATTTTTTCTCTTTTTCGCCTGTCATTCTTCCATCCGTATAAAATCTCTTAAAATATCACATTTTGCACGATAAAAATCAAATTTTCTTTATCATAACGCAGTGATTTTTCAATCACAATACTTGATTTTAGAGATTTATAAAAGTTTCGGTCTTTTGGGCAAAATTTGCTCACATTTTTCTGATTTTTGCAGAAATATGTGGATATTTATGCATAATATTTTTGAATAAGCATTATTATCACACTCAGGTAGGTCACAAGCAAAGTAATGGCATTTAGCGCCAAAATGAACGGTTTTGGGGGCGATTTTAGGCTGTTTTGGTAGTGTAAAAATAAAAACGTGTAAACAGGAAGCGCCAGCGGGATAAAATATCTGCTTTGCAGCCCATCCCAGATGCCCGATGTGCAGGGCTTTATCCAAGATAGATAAATAATCGTAGAAATCACTAAGAAGTTTAATAAAACAACAAATATAAGGATAAATCTCTGATAAACTTCAGTTTTAAACGCATTTTGGGCTGTTTTTGAATACAGAAAATTCAAAATAAGCGCCGCAAGGTAAAAATAATACACCCAAGACGGTAAAAATAAATTTAAGTACCCCAAAATACCGATAAACCCAAAAAACAAGCTTTGAATGTCGACTGCTGCCGACAAGTACAATGAATGCAGGTAAATGAGGGGATTGTGCAGGATGAATGACAGTTGGAGCGTCGGATTTGCACCGTGTAAAGGAACATAGAGGTTCATAATCAATTTTGACCATAAAATTGCTGCTGCAAACGCAGGAATTATTATTAATAAGCAGGAAAAAGAATTCAAAAATTCGGATTTGAAGATTTTTAGCTTTTTTGCCGGCAAAAACAGTATAAACAAAGACAAAAGCACGCTTTGCTTTGTTAGAGCGAGCAGAACCGCAAGAAATATCATCAAAAAAAGCTGTTTTTTAGTTATTTGGGTGCCGGAAAAAGAGTATTGCAGGATTTTTGCAAAAAATAGCACGGAAATCGCAATTAAAACCCCGTCAGCCGAAACAGAAGCGCCCAAAGAAAGCGTCATCGGCATCAAAAGCGTAAGTGCGGTAATTTCTTTTAAAAACGGCATGGATTTAATTGAAATGAAGCCCAAAAAGACATAAAAAAGCAGTAAAAAGGCTTTCCCGCTGACGAGCAGCCAATAAACTGAATCCGTGAACTGATTTGCGATAAAAATCCCAAAACTCTGCGGCAAATATGCGGCCGGAGAGTAGAGCGCCTGCTGTCTTTGGTCGGTAAAAATTTGATTTTGCGGGTTTATGCGAATGTTCGCTGCGTTTTTGACTGCTTCAAAACCGGAAACATTATTTGGGCTCCATCGGGGCGGGAAAATTTTGCTAAAATCAGAAAGCTCTGCTGGAAGTTCGTTTCCGGCGGTATTGTTGAGCTTTTTTGAAACAAAATCGCCCTGTGCGACCGAATAAGCTCTGAAAAAGTGCCATTGTTCATCGGGCGACTGCAAGGGCGGCGTTAAAAAAATCAAAATTGTTCCTAAAATCAAAGCCGCGGCAGCAAAAAAGTATTCGGTTTTATATAAAATCCTTTTTAGCATAAATTAGCCCTTTTGCCGCGCATTCTGCGAAAAATCATCCAGATAAAGCCCGATATTTATCCCTATTTTGTCGAATTTGTCCTTATCCGATTTATCCGGCCGTCTTAGCTGCATATTTTTTTGTGATGAAATTAAAATTACGTTCGTTGTGTCGATTACGCGCTCGTTCAGCCCGAAAAATGCTTTATAATATATCAAATCAGAGGTGTTGCCCTTAAAAATCAGGTTATTTTGAAAATTTTGGCCATAAATTTCTTTTATTCGTTTAAAAAGCTTGTTTTTCGGGTTCTCAAAATCAGGACTTGCGCAAAGGTTTGAAACAAAGATTCCGTCTTTTGTCAGGCAATTTTTTATCAAATCAAAATATTCATTTTCAAGAAATCTGTCGTCAATCCCCTCATCCGACGCGACATCAACAACGATTAGGTCGTATTTTTTCCGGCATGTGCGAAGATATACGAGCCCGTCTTGCAAAATCAGGTTAACTTTGGCCGATTTTTTGTAATTAAAGAATTTTTGTGCAATGTCGAAAATATTTTCTTCAATATCGACCGCATCAATGCATTTAAGCCCATCAAAAAGCACCTCAAAATCGTTTACAATCCTGCCAGTGCCAAATCCTATGACAAGAATCGATTTTATCGCGCTGTTTATTAAATACGGAATCGTAAAATAGTTTATGTAAGGCAAATTCCCCTTATAAACCGGCGTATCGATAAAACCGGCCTGATATGTGTCTTTAAAATGCAAAAAACGCCCGATTTCGTTTTCTATGACCTTTATATCGTGAAAGTCGGATTTTTTTTCATAAAGAATGCGGTCTTTGAACTCTTTTTCGTTGATAATTTTCAACAATTCATCATCCGGCTCATGAATCGCAAAATCTTCCGGTCTTATAATCATTTTATTTGAATCCTTTTTATTATATAATCGGATAGATTGCAGCTATCGGCCCGCAGCACGGAATTTTGATAAAATCGGCGCGGCCGGCTGTTGGAAATATTATATATGAACCTATTTTTAAGAGCAAAACAATTCAGAACAAAAAAACGACTCGGCCAAAACTTTTTGGTCGATGAAAACGTCATTGATGCGATATTGAACGAGGTCAATCCGCAGGATACGGTTCTCGAAATCGGCGCGGGAGCTGGTTTTGTTACGGAAAGGCTCGTTAATGCCGCAAAAAAGGTTTATGCCGTTGAAATTGACGAAGATGCCGTAAAAGAGCTTGAAAAAATCGATTCCGACCGTCTGAAAATAATTCATCAGGACATTTTAAAAACACAGCTCAAAGATGTTGAAGATACCGTTTTTAAAATCGTCGCAAATATCCCTTACTACATTACAAGTCCCATCCTGGTGCACCTTTTAGGCGAAATTGATGATTTGAACAATGAAAACAGAGCCAGAATTTCCGAAATTATCCTTATGGTGCAATATGAGGTCGCTCAAAGGCTCGCTGCGGATGAAAACTCGCCCTCAAAACAGTACGGACTGCTTTCTATTCTTGCGCAGTTTTATTCTGACGTTGAAATAATGCAAAAGGTCAAAGCGCGTTCGTTTTATCCGGCGCCGAAAGTCGATTCCGCCCTTGTAAAGCTGAAATTACGCAAAGAACCGCTGATTGCGCTTGATGATTATACATTTTTCAGGAAAACAATAAAGGCATGCTTTGGCACGCGCAGAAAAAATATCAAAAATTCGCTCATGAATGGCGGTTTTCCTCGTGAAAATGTCCAGAACGCGCTAAAACAATTGCAAATTCCTGAAAATACACGCGGAGAACAGCTCAGCGTCGATATTTTGGCTGAACTTTCAAAGGAGCTGAAAAAATATGAAAGAAATTAAAGTTCAATGTCCCGCTAAAATAAATCTTACGCTCGAAGTCCTGAATAAACGCGAGGACGGCTTTCATAACATAAAAAGTATTATGCAGGCAATCGATTTGTTTGATTATTTGACGATAAAGGCCACAAATTACGCAGGATTAAAGATTTCTCTCGACGGAAATTCAAATGAAATCCCTTACAACGAAAAAAATCTTGTTTACAAGGCTGCTGCGGCGTTTTGCAAGGCTGCGGGCATAAAAAATGCCCATATTTCTGTTTTTATAGAAAAAAATATCCCTGTTGAGGCTGGTTTGGCCGGAGGGAGCACCGATGCGGCCGGCACTTTTTGGGGGCTTAATGAGATTTTCGCTCATCCGCTCGATAATCAAAAAATCAACGAACTTTGCGCTTCTTTAGGCTCTGATTTGAATTTTTGCCTTGCCGGCGGGGCTGCGTTGTGTTCGAGCAGGGGAGAAAATCTTGAAAAATTGCCCGCGCCCTCGCTTGATGTTTCTCTTATAAAGCCTTTGGGGTTCGGAATAAGCGCAAAAGAGGCTTACACAAAGTTTTCGCTTCTGAAAGACAAAACTGTTCCGGGAAATACGGACAAAATGGCACAATTGCTTAGAAACAGTGACTTTTCCCGCGATTTGCTCTATAACAGCCTCGAAATTGCCGTGATTGATGATTATGACGTGCTAAAATTCATAAAAAATGCAATTCCCGGCTCCATGATGTCGGGCTCGGGGCCGACTTTTTTTGTTCTTGATGAAAAAATTGGCTGTTCTTTGGAAAATATGCTCGTTATTGAGGGATTGAGGACGATTTCGCACGGGGTTAGATGCGTTTGAGCCATCAGAAAGGCGTTGTAATGAAGAAAATATTATGTTTTGGCGATAGCAACACATTTGGATTTGTTCCTGAAAACGGCGCAAGGTACCCCGAAAATATCCGTTGGAGCGGCCGTTTAAAAGCGCTTTTGGGGGATAAATTCGAAGTAATCGAGGCCGGCTGCAACAACAGAACTGCATTTTCAGACAATCCGGCAGGTTTTGAGCAGACAGGATATAAAGTTTTGCCCGGTTTGTTGGATAAAACGCTTGATTGCGTTATTTTGGCCATTGGAATTAACGATTTGCAGTTCGCATACAGGCCGGATGAGCTCCAAATAAAGGCCGGCATTGAAAAACTGGTTAATATTGTTAAAAAATCCGCTCCGAACGCCAAAATTGTCCTCGCATCGCCGTCTTGTATGACTGATGATGTTTTTCACAGCTGGTTTGGGACAATTTTTGATGAGATTTCGGTTGCGTATTCGCAAAAATTGTCAAAAATCTATGAAAAAATTGCGATAGATCAAGGCTGCACGTTCATAGATTTGAATAAAATCGCGGGTGTTTCCGCTTTTGACGGTCTGCATTATACGCCGGAGCAGCACAGCGCAGTTGCAGAAGCTTTTTGGGGGCTTATAAAAGAACTTTTTAGCTGATTTCACCTCTAAAGCCGCATCCGAGCGAGATTGTTCTTCCGATTGAGCTGATTTTTTGCTCTATTTCTGTCCGGGTTTGTATAATATCATCCGCCGGAGCCGCTTTTCCGGGGTAAATTTCATATTTTTCTATGTATAACGGCGAAGTTACGTTCGGCATGACAACATTTGCGCCGCTTTTTAGTGCAATCAGCCGACCGTCCGGTTTTAGGGTTTCCATTGCTGTTGTTGCCGGGATATTTACGTTTTTTAGCAAAATTCTTGTTAAAGCCATTACCTTGAGCGCAAGATGGAAATTTCCATGCGAAAAATCGCCCAAAGGTGTGTCCGGATGTGGGATAAAGGGCCCAATTCCGACCATATCAGCGTCAATTTCTTTAAAAAAGAGAATATCTTCGGCCAGGGATTCAATTGTTTGACCCGGAAGCCCCACAAGACAGCCCGTACCGGTTTCGTAGCCCAGTTCTTTTAGATTTTTGAGGCATTTTAGCCGATTTTCAAAATCCATGTGCGGATGCATTTTTTTGTACAAATTTTTGTCGGTTGTTTCAATTCTCAGCAAATATCTGTCCGCGCCGGCGTCTTTAAAGGCTTTGTAGTCATCTTTGCTGCGCTCTCCGATGCTCAAAGTAACGGCAGGGCCGAGTTTTTTGATATTTTCAATGATTTTGCACATAATATCTCGCGTAAAAAACGCATCTTCGCCCGATTGAAGCACAACCGTTTTGTAGCCGGCCCCAACGGCCGTTTTTGCCGTCGAAACTATTTCATCAGGCTGCATTCTGTATCTTTGAAGCTTTTTGTTTTCGCAGCGAAGCCCGCAATATTTGCAAAAGCACTTGCAATTGTTGGAAAATTCAATCAATGCGCGCAAATGAACCGCATTCCCCGAATATTTAGCCCTTGTTTTATCCGCAAGCTCAAAAATCTCCGAGTTCGCCTTGTTATCTTGCAGAATATCGATTATTTCGTCTTTTGAGAACAATTTTCAACCCGCTTATGTTTTACAGGTTTAATATTAATACAAATTTGTAAATTTGTGAAAATATTGACATAAAGCTTGCAATATGGGTTAATTAAAAAATATCCCTAAAAGGAAGCCGGAACGTGAAAGAAGAATTAATCGAAAAAATTAAAGATTTAAAAAAGCAAAAGAACGCAGTTGTGCTTGCGCATTGCTATCAGAATATTGAAATTGACGAAGTTGCTGATTTTGTCGGTGATTCGCTTTATTTGAGCCAAATGGCAAAGGATACTGACGCGGATATCATTGTTTTTGCGGGTGTCACGTTCATGGCTGAAACAGCAAAGCTCCTTTCGCCTGAAAAAAAGGTGCTTTTGCCCAAAAAAGAGGCCGGCTGCCAAATGGCTGACATGATTGATGCGCAGGCTTTGAGAAAATTCAAGGCAGAACACCCCGGGGTGCCGGCGGTCTGCTATGTGAACTCAACTGCGGAAGTTAAGGCTGAATGCGACGTTTGCTGCACAAGCTCAAACGCTCTGAAAATCGTAAAAAACCTAAATTCGCCCGAAGTCCTCTTTTTGCCGGATACTTATCTGGGGAAATGGGTCGAAAAACAGCTTGAGGGGGTAAAAGTTACGACGTATAGCGGTTTTTGCCCGATTCATCTGCTTATTAAACCGGAAGATATGCAAAATGCGAGAAAATTGCATCCCAATGTGAAAATTTTGGTTCATCCCGAGTGCCATTTTGATGTTTCGGCACAGGCGGACTTTGTCGGCAGCACAAAAGCGATTATGGAGTTTGTCAGAACTTCTGATGATAAAGAATTTGTCATTGCGACGGAAAATGGCGTTGTTGACCGGCTTATGAGAGATTATCCGGATAAAAAGTTCCATCTTATAAAAGATTCGCTTGTTTGCGAAAGCATGAAAATGATAAAACTTGAAGATATTTATAAATCGCTGGCAAACGAAGAACATGAAATCACGCTTGACCCTGAAATCGCCCAAAAAGCAGTAAACTGCATAAATAAAATGTTTGAGCTCAACAATTAGCCCCGCATTTTTTAATTTCGGCGATAATCGCCCTGATTTCCTCGGTTAAATCCGCTTCGCCCTTGATATTTTTGAGAATTTCCTTTGCAAATTCAGCCTTTTGAAAATCGCCGAGGTTGTTTATTCTGAAATAGTCGGCCAGAATCTTTGTCATTGGCTTATCCGACTTAAAATCGCTCACAGAACACTGAAGAATGTTTTTATAGCGGTTGTTAATCGTTCTTTTTATCAAAAAAAGCGAAAATAGGTCTTCAAATTCGCCATGATGTATAAGATGAATTTTGTCGGAATTTCTGAGCATTCCGTTTATTGTTTCTGCTGTTTTTTGCGCGTCTGCATCCAAAAGTACAAAAATCGGCAGTTTTAGCTCATCTTTCAGCTCGCAATAAAGCTTTGCGACCTGGTTTTTGCCGCCGGCGCTGATTAAATGAACCCCGAATTTGTCAAAATTGTATCCATAAGCCGCTGCAAACGCCGGCAGCAGAATTTCTTCGGTTATTCCCTCGCACAGCACTACTTTTTCAACGGGAAACTTGAGATTGTAACGCTCACGCAGCTTTTGGGGCTCAAAATCTCCATTTTTGTATAAAATCAGCCTTTTTAGGTTTAGCGGGGTAGTGCCGCATGGTGAAATTAGCTTTAAAACGCTTTCATAGTCAAGATTTACGTTTATTAATGCGGTTAATTCGTCATTCAGGTTATAAAAAGACATTTCTTCGGCCGTTATTAGCCGGTTGATTTTGTTATCGCTAGAAATTTGCCCGATTTCCGCTTTTACAGAAGCGTTCCAGATGGTTTCAACATAGCTTATGTATGTTTTTATGTCCAATTTTTCGATTTTTGCGCGGCTGAGCTTGGGAGAAATCAGATATTTTGACAAAATTTCGTTAAAAACCCGATAATATTTAAACGCAGGGTACTTAAACCTCGTCAGCCTGTCGAGGCTCAACACCAAATCCTGCCTGCTCATTGTATGGAACTTTATTTCTTCCAAAATCTCACTCATTCTTGCTTAACATTCCTTATAAATATATCTTAAAAACAGCAATTTTTAAAATTTTTGTGTTTTATAAAAAATATAGGTAGGTACAACTGTGTTAAATATTTCAGGTTTAAACTCAACATATTTCTATAATTCGAGCCCGCTAAGGCACAAAAATCCTGTTGACACCGCTCGGGCTGGTGAAAATTCTGTAAATTTCGGCACGGTTGGCCATGTTTCTTCCCCTTTTAGCGCAATGCCGTCTTTCGGCGCTTCTAAAGTGCGGACTTCGCTTTCAAATAACGATGAAAAAAATAAATACAACACAGTTACCTCAAAATTAGACAAAAAAACAAAGAAAGTACTAAATGAGCTCTTAAAAACAGGAAAATTGCTCGATTCAAGCTCAAATGACAAAAGCACGACACTTGACAATTTGTACAAAATTGCCACGACCCCGCGTGTAGCCGGGCTAAATTCCGAAAAACTTCTCGCCGAAGTCATAAATAAAATACAGTACCCCTACTCTATTACCCAAAAATTCGGTGATATACCGGCCAAGCTGCAACAAGAGATGGTTGATAGCGAAAATAACGCTACAAATCGCAAAATTAGCGTTTCTGATTTGGATGTTCATTCAAGCACATGCCCCGCGGCAAGTATTGAATTCAACCTCGCACACAAAATGCCGGCTGAATTTGCGAGAATTGCCGATGGACTGTCATCAGAGCAAATGAGCGTGACCAAAAAATTGAAATTGGATGAACTTTCGCAAAATACGGTCGATATAATCTGGATGTTGAATGAATTTAACATTCCGCACAAGCTGGAATCGTGGAATGACCTCACTGTTGAGCTAAAACCCGACAGAAATGCAATTGTGAGAGCAAGGGTTCAAAATACTTATTATGATGCGGGCGAACGTTCGCCGCTTGATGTGCTTATGCAGTCGACATTTATGAATGTGGGCGCCCAAAACACATACAATTCGCTGACTGACAAAAGAATACCGAAATATAACGATGATGACGGCGGTTTGACCGATATAGAAAAGAATTTTGCAGAAGAAATGGTCACAGGAAAGGGCCGTGTCTGCGTCACATACCAAAAAATTGAATACACGGATGACCCGAACAGCCAAAACGGCAAGCTTGTCGGCTATGAATGCAAGCCCCAGGAAACTTTGCAGCACATTACAGACACCTTAAAAGGCGGAGACAACGTGATTATCGGCTATATTTACACAGATGAGGCAAATAATGTAATAGGCGGCCATGAAATCACAATCACAGGCATCGAAAAGGGCAAAGACGGCAAGAAATATTTTGTCTGCAATGACACTGACGATGGCATAGATGCGCCGATTAAGTACCCTGTTGACGAATTTTTGCCAAAAATCCACCATGCCGGTATTCCTCTGAACGTTCTTGAGGGCAAAGTTGAGTTTGTTGACGGCTGGCGCGAGCTTATGCAGTACTATAAAGAATCAAAAACGGCTTCGCGCGCTGCTTAGTTGACTTTTAAGGGGAGATTTTCAACCAAAAGCTTGTGAATTGCCTCAGTGCCCAAATCCTCAAAGGCGCAAATTTCGGCATTTTTAACACAATCGCGCAAAACGCAGGCAATTCCGCCATAAGCAGTGAAATATTTTATATTGTACTCTTTTAAAAGCTTCTGCGCCTCGGCTGAACGCTCACCTTTGCCGATTAGCGCGATAACACCCTGCTCAGCGACCATTTTTGTGTATTTGTCCATCCTGGCGGAAGTTGTCGGGCCCACAGGGCCGATTATTTCGCCGGGAGCAGCCGGACAGGGGCCTGCGTAGAATATAATCTTGTTTTTCAGGTCGATAGGAAGTTCTTTGCCGGATTTTAGGCAATTTTCTATTCTCAGGTGTGCAGCATCGCGTGCAGTGTAAATTTCTCCGGTCAAAAGCACTTCATCGCCCGGATTTAAGGCCTTTATTTTTGTAATATCCGAAGTTTTTAGCGGAATTCCCGTGTTATTGGCTTGAATTTCTCGTGGATTGCATATTTTTTTTGTATATTTTATGCCGTTTTCATCAATAATGCAGCCGGCATGGCGCAAGCAATGACAGTTTATCGTCAGCGCAACCGGCAAAGATGCGATATGCGTTGAGCTGCTTAATAATTTTGCGTCGATAACATCTTCGCAGTCGAGATAATCGAGCAATTTTGCGCAAAATGCTTCTTCCTCTTTGCTCATTTCAGTGAAAAAAGCCTTTTTTGAAAGAATTGCCGCATAATCAGCCGTTCCGCCTGCTCCAATTCCCAGAATCAGCGGCGGACAGGCTCTTTCGCCTGCGTTTTGTACAGAATTTTTGATAAATTTAAAAATATCCTCCTTTGAATCGGCCGGATTGAACATTTTCAGCGCGCTGTAATTCTCCGAACCCGCGCCTTTTATGAGAACGTCGATTTCTATTTGCGAATTTTGCGAAAATTCGTAATAAATTATTGCAGGAGTATTTGTTCCCGTGTTTTGGCGGTCAAAAAGCGAATTATTTACCGTAGATTTTCGGAAATAATTGTCCTTGTATGCGTTTTCAACCGCTTCGTTCAATGCTTTTTCAATGCTTTCGCCTGTAATTTTGGTATCCCGGCCGATTTTTACAAATAAAATGACCTGTCCAGTATCCTGACAGAGCGGCCTTGTGGTTTTTTGCGCCAATTCAATGTTTTTTAGTATCAGATTAAGCTTTTTTGTGCTGTTTATCCGGTATAAATCGGAAAATTTCTCGTACAAATCCGCATCTATCGTCGTATTTGCCGATAAACAAAGGCTGCTGACCGCTTCTTTCAGGATTTTTGTGTTGATTTCCCGCATAAAACAATCATACAACCTTAGTATCTTGCCTGCAAATCGTTAATTTAAGATTTATGCATTCTGCGTTGCTGTTTTTTCGATTTTAGGCATTGATGCATTAGCGACGGCCTGTGAATATTGGTTCATATCATAACCCAATCCGTTGAATCCCGGAACAGATGGGATGTTTAGCCCTGCCGCTGTCATTGAGCCGAAATTTCCTATATTGCTCGTTTGAGCGGCTGTGGATTCGTTGTTTTCAGTTGATTTTTCAGTTTCAGTCTGCGGCATTGCTGTTGCGAGTAGATTTTCTGCATCTTCAAGAACTTTTAATGCTTCTGCGTTGTTCGGGTCGTAATTTAGCGTTGCTGCTGCTTTTGCTGCGGCTGCCGAAGCTAGTTCAAGCTGCTTTTCGGGGCTGTTTGCGGCTTCTTTTGCCAATTCTTTTGCCTGTGCTTCATTGTGCTTTTCAAGTTCTGATTTTCCGGTAATAGCTCTTGCTCCTTTTGTTGCAAAATGCATACCTATCGTACCTG
>CALUPP010000059.1 GCA_944322685.1 Candidatus Gastranaerophilales bacterium | reverse complement strand
ATTTTTTGCCAAACTATCTCATTATTTTTATCAACTTTAACAATAGCACCAAGAATGCCTCTGCCCTTTGTGGCAGGAACAAAATAATATTTGCTACCCTGGGAATCATGCGCAGAATATTTCACCGGAATTTTGGAATATTCAACTGAAATACCATATTCAGGAATATGAATTTTATTTTTTGCCACGATTTCTGCGTTATCTTCCTGTTCCTCAGAAGAATTCGGATTAAATTCCGGTACATTATCCAAATCCGGCACCGAAACGCGTTGGTCGTCTTCTGGCAAGTTATTTAAAGAAGCCCTTTGTGCTTTCATTTTTGCATTTTGAGCCATTGCCATAAACTCAACTTCACTTGTATCAGTTTTTGGTGCAGATTCCGAGCTATTATTCAAGTTTGCGGCAATATCTTTCGGCACAGTCTGTTGAGATTCTTGCATTTTCTTCTGCTCAAATTTATTTGCTCTGTGATTTACATCAAAAATCATCCCCGCAAGCACTACAAACACCATGCAAATAATAATAACTCTGTATTTGTTCTCCATAAATAATCAATCCAAGTCTATTACACATCTATAAGTTTAAAATAATTCGGAAAAAAAGTAAACTTGTAAAAATAGGGATTCATATAGAAATTTTTGTCAGATATTCTTAAAAACTCGCCATTGCAAACTTGTTTAAGAACCTTGGCGAACAATTTTGTCTGTTTTTTAGTGCAAATTACGCAATAAAGCAATAAAAAGAGCCCCTTTTTAAGGAGCCCTTTTCAAATTTCCAAATCGTATTACTGAACAGAAGCCTTTTCTTCTTCAGTAACACCCTTTATAGTCAGATTTACACGACCTTTGTCGTCAATTTTCATGACTTTTACAATTACTTCGTCACCAACGCTCAGATGCCCCTCGATTGACTCAATTCTTTCCGGGCAAACCTGAGAAATGTGCACCATGCCGTCTTTTCCGGGCGCCAATTCAACAAAAGCGCCGATTGGGATTATTCTTACGACTTTACCCTTGCGAATCATGCCGGGCTCGGGTCGGAAAGTGATTTCCTCAATCATTTTTACTGCAATATCAGTGCCTTCTTTATCGTTGCTTGTGATTGTAACCTTTCCGTCATCCTGAATATCGATTTCTGCGCCGGAGCAGTCGATGATATTTCTGATATTTTTACCGCCGGGTCCGATAACTGCGCCGATATCCTCAACAGGAATGTGCATTGTGAATATTCTCGGTGCATAAGGAGACATTTCCTTAGCCGGTTCTGTGATAACCTCGCGCATTTTCGAAAGAATATGAAGTCTGCCGCGTTTTGCCTGTTCCAGCGCACGTCTTAAGGTTTCATTTGAAATACCTTTGACTTTCATGTCCATCTGAAGTGCGGTTACCGCCTCATCGTTGCCGGTAACTTTAAAATCCATATCGCCGAGGAAGTCTTCAATACCCTGAATATCCGTAAGCACGATATCATCACCGTTTTCGCCTTTAATAAGCCCCATAGCGACGCCGCCAATCATGCATTTAACAGGAACGCCCGCATTCATCAGCGCCATTGAAGTTCCGCAGGTCGAACCCATTGAAGTTGACCCGTTGGACTCAAGAACGTCCGATGTAACACGGATTGTATAACCAAATTCGTCCTGAGAGGGCAGCGCAGGGATATTTGCGCGCTCTGCGAGGTGACCATGGCCGACCTCACGTCTTCCGGGGCCTCTGAGCGGTTTTACTTCGCCAACAGAAAATCCGGGGAAGATATATTTGTGCATAAATGTCTTTTTCGTCTGAGGATCAACCGTATCAAGCTCCTGAGCCATTCCCGGGCCCGCCAATGTCGCAACAGAAAGAATCTGTGTCTGGCCTCTTGTGAAAACAGCAGAGCCGTGAGCTCTAGGAATGACACCGACTTCGCACCAGATGGGGCGAACATCCTCATATCCGCGGCCATCAGCTCTTACATGCTCATTTCTAATCATTGCACGCATGATTTTCTTTTCAAGAGCCTTGAATTCTTCGGCAATGAAGTCAATTCCTGATTCAGCCATCATGATTTTTGCGGCATGGTCATCTCCGTAAGAATCGAACTCAGCTTTTACCATTTCTTTGGCCTTATCAAGTTTTGCCTTTCTGGATTCTCTGTCAAAGTCATGATAAGCGTCAAAAACCGTGTCATACGCAATATCATTGATAATTTTTGCGATTTCTGAAGTATCGTAAGGATTTATGAACTCAGGTCTTTCTACGCCGCAATCTTTGGCGAACTGTTCTTGCAATTCGCACTGAGTTTTGATAAAGCCCTGTGCAAATTCAACAGCAGCCATGATATCTTCTTCAGAAACGAATTTCAGGCCGGCTTCAACCATGATTACAGATTCTTTTGTACCGGCAACGACGATATCCATGTCGGATTTTTCCGCTTCTGCATAAGACGGGTTAGCAATAAAACGTCCGTCCAATCTGGAAACTCGAACAGCACCGATAGGGCCTTCAAAAGGCGCTCCCGTAAGCATTAATGCGGCAGATGAGCCCAGCATTGCCAAGGTATCAGGCTGATAATTTTCATCAAGGCTAACAAGCTGCGAAACAATCTGCACATCGTTTCTGTAACCTTTCGGGAACAGAGGTCTGATTGGTCTGTCGATTAATCTTGAGATTAATATCGCTTTATCAGAAGCTTTACCCTCGCTTCTGTTATATCCGCCCGGGATTCTGCCAATTGCGGACATTCTTTCTTCATAATCAATTAAAAGCGGGAAAAAGTCGATGCCGACTCTAGGTTCAGGGCTTACAACCGCATGAACCAGCAGCATTGTATCTCCGCATCTCACTACTACCGAACCACTCGCTGATTTGGCATACTTTCCTGTTTCAATCGTAACGGTTTTGTCACCGACAGGAATTTCAATTTTTTTAACATCTACCATGTTTTTCTTCTTTCCTTTTTTCTTTTCACTTCTACTGTGTGTCGAAAAAAGTATATCTCAAACATGCAAACCGTACAAGAATTTATATATCCGACCGGAAACCGTAGCTGGATGTAACAGAGTAGCCCGTCATGGGGTTGTATTCAAAGATAAACTTCAATTTAAGCGGCTCTTTGTTGAAAGAAGCCGGAAAAATGTCAAACGGTGCGGAATTTTTAACGGCATTGAGCGCAAAATTGTTAAATTCTTCATTTTCAGTTGATTTAACAATCCTCAAATCAGACACACTGCCGTCAGGGTTGACCAAAAATGCAAGCTCAACCGACTGAGCAGCCGTCATTTTCTCCGGCGACCAGGTATCATTTACTTTTTTTTGTAAATTTGTAATATATGAGGTAAGATTCTCAGACTGAGCTGCTGAAAGGGTATAATTTACCGTAATCGGCCGGCCGGTGAAATTTGTCGGAACACCAGAAAACGGCGAGGCCTGGGCTACCGCACGAACAAGTGACTGATCAAACTGCAAGTTTGATGAAGTTTTAGAAATTGAAATATCGGACGCCTGACCCTTGTTGTCGACCTTAAATGTCACAGTTGCGCTCGTATGGGTCAAGTTTTTTTCATAAAACCATTTATCTTCAATTTTTTGGCTCATTAACCCCAAAAACTGTTGAAAAGCAGGAGTATTCGGGGCATCAGACGAAATTCTTGCTGATACTGACTGGTATGAGCTCTCAAAATTTGCTGCATTTTTCTTTTCAGGCGCAACTTTGCAGGCAAAATTGTGAAGAACGCCGATAGTTTCCGTGCTGAACACCAAATCCTTATCCGCCGCGATTAATTTCAAATTTGGCTGCGAAGATTTGCAATCCGTAAGCACCTGAATTTGCCTGTAAGCGGATAAAGCAGGATCCTTAACCATAATATTAAAAACAGTACCAGCTTCTTCAGTTTTTACCGAATCCAAATCAGCAAAAACCGTTTCACCCGCAGCAGGATTAAGCTGCTCCCAAGATACCGCAAACGCCGGAGCAATTATCACACCTGAAACCAACAAATACAACAAAAATTTTTTCATAAACCCTCACCAATTGTTAATTACAAAAATATTTTACTTCATATTAAAGAATTTTATCAATAGCGATCTTAACAGAATCAACGCTTATACCGGAGAGGCAGACATGGTCGAATTTGCACTTTTTTTTGAGCGCGCAGGGCCGGCAGTCGCAATCCGCGGTGAGCAAGCTATTTCCATCACCCCAAGCTCCCCATTTTTTTTCGTCCATAGGACCGTAAATACCGATAACAGGCGTTCCGACCGACGCAGCAATATGAAGATTTCCACTGTCGCATCCCACAATCAAATCGCACATCTTTGTCAAAGCCAAACTTTGCCTCAGGTTGAATTTTCCGCAAAGATTCAGGGGTTTGATGCTTAAATTTGAGCTTACAAGCCCGCATATTTCTTCATAAACCCTCGAATCGCCAGCAGTTCCGGTAAAAATCACCTGTGCATTTTTTTCATTTGAAAGAAATTCGACAATTTTCGCAAATCTGTCTTTCGGCCACTCTTTATTATGGTTTCCGCTTGTTGCATGAACCAGAACCCTTTTTAAATCAGTATTTGGCAAAGATTTTCCAAGGAATTCCG
>CALUPP010000058.1 GCA_944322685.1 Candidatus Gastranaerophilales bacterium | reverse complement strand
GGCTGTGTTCGCCGTGGTGATGCGAGCAGTTCGCACTTTTAACCTGCGCGAGCGAACCTTTCAAAAAAGCCTCGACAGCATCGTCAGCAGCGCCTTGAACGCCGGCATAGAGCTCAATTCCGTAATTTTCAAGCGCAGAAACCGCACATCCGCCGATTCCGCCGCAAATCAGCACCTGCGCGCCTGCATCATGAAGCACATCCGCGATTGCGGCATGCCCGCTGCCGTCTGTGCTTATTATTTCTGAATTTTTGACTTCATTATCCTCAATATCATATATTTTCAAGGACTCAGTGTGCCCAAAATGCTGAAAAACCTGTCCGTCAGCATAAGTTACCGCAATTTTCATTATTTACTCCTTTTTTCGCTTATAAAACGATTTTACCGCCGAGCATGCATAATATCAATTACCAAAATTTGTTATATTCCTTTACAAACTAACAAAAAAATGTTTTTTGGAAACTTAATACACAAAACAAAAGGAATCAAAGAGATATATGAAGATTTTACCGATAATCACAGGCAATCTGCCATTCAAAGGACGGCGCGAAGACAGAAACACCGCATCACAGCTTACAAAAAATAACGACTATTCGCTCACCGAAAACAATCAGAAACGCATAGAACAGGCAATTGAAAATCTCGGCCGTGAAAGAGGCGAAAATAACATAAAATTTTTGCTGGACACCGCAGAAAACCTGAAATACGGAACAAATATAAAAAACGGAGCCGCCCCGAAGCACGCCTGGAAAATGCAGCTCAAAAACGCGGCGCAAAAATCGCTTTCCATGTCCGATCCCGTGCTGAAAGAAAAATACTCAGGCGAAATTTCGCGCATTTTCAATCAGCAAAAGCCCCTAACCGAAGATGAAAAAGCGATTTTGGCCTCAAAAAGCTTTATTCTTTCGCATATTAACAAATCCGAACTCAAAAACGAAAAAAATCCCAACATAAAAAACATTGAAAAAAACCTTGAGCATTTTATTGTTTCCTCAGAAATCCCTATAAAACAGAAAAAATACATTTTAAACCGTTTTGAATACCTGCTTGGGCCGGATTATCAGATAAATCCCGACCTTGAGGGCAAAAGAACGCTTATTTTGGCCGAAATGCTGAATGATATTGTCGTAAATACCGGAACAAAAATCCCGAACACAAAAGCAATCCACCAAAAAAGCCACGGAATGTGCGCGGCCATTTCCATCGCAAGAAAACTGCTTTCTTACGAATACAAGCAGGATTATGTCGATACGATACTTTCAGAGCTCGACAACTCGGACACAATGATGGTTTACGACATTGCGAACATAGGCTCGGGCAAAAAAGTGCCGGTTCAAAAGACATATATTGATTTTAAGGAGGCCCAAAACAAGGGATACAGAATTGTGGACGCCTCAACAATGCAATGGATGAACATTGCGGACATGACAGGCGTAAACAACAAGAGCACCAGGCTTTATACCGGGTTTGATGCGGAGCATCTCGGCACTTTTCAGGATGCGCACTACTTTGCGCCTTTTGAGGACAGCTCTTTGCAGGCAAAACAAAGCTACTATCAGGCACTATTAACAGCCAAAGACAAAATCGACACGGCAAAAAGAGCAAAATTGCAAAAAGACTTCGATTCCGGCGAAATAAGAAAGCGCAGAGAATCAGATTTAAATGTTATCAAGGATTTAAACAGAAGTCTTGTTCAAAAGCTGAAAGAATCAATCCCAAACATTACAGATGCGGAAGTAAACGGGCTCAAAAACGAAATTTTGTCGCTGGAATTAAATTTGTCATCGCAAATCGACAAAATCAAAGATGATTCAAAAAAATATCATTTCATACCGAACGAAGAAAGCTCCGTAAAAAAAGAGAAGATAAAATCTTTCATAATTGATAGATTTCCGCAGAAAGCCGATAAAAATCTTCTTGAAAAGAACATCACGGACATTGCGGACATCGCAGAAATGACAAAATCCGTCACAGAAAGCATCAAACCGCCGTCAACAATGGCCGGAAAAATCAGAAATGACCGAAAATTGTTCGATGCGGCTGCTGCGTATCGAACGGGCGTGATAATGGCGCTTTTTGATCAGGATTTGAGAACGGACGCGATGATTCATTATGACATACCAGACGCGGAAACCGTTTTGCTCGAAAATATAGAAAAAATTTACGAACATATCGAAAAAACCGGCGACAAAAGCTATATAAGCCATTTTAGCAGCATATTCGGCACAGAAAATGATAAAGACACGGTGCTGAATCTGCTATCGGCGCTAAAATCGACAGTATTTCTTTCATTAACGGAACAAATGGATGGTCTTTACGCCGCAATCGGCCTCGGAGGGCGGAAAGCGGATTTATTGACCCAAATATTGTCAATAAAAGAGGCAATTGAAAACAAAGATAAATCCGAGCTCAAAAATATCTCAATAAGCCTCAAAATTGAGCCGGACAAAGGAAAAGTGCTCAAAAAGCTCGACGAATACGAACAAATCTTGAAAAACAATCCATCAGAAAAAGAATATACGGAAATTTTTAACAAACTCGGGAACAAAAGCCAGCTTCAGACTTTTGCGGACACATTTTCGATGATTTCTGACTTAGTGGAAAATTCAGACGAGAACGTGGAATCGCCAATTATAGAAAACATCAAAAAAGCGAATAATTTGCCGCAAAACGCCTCAAAAGAAGAAATTCAGGGGAAATTAAACGAAATCGCCGAACATTTTAACCAAATGTCCGTCAACATCTCGCAAATCAGAGATGGAATGACAATCGAAGACGAAAACAACCGGATAATCAACACGGCAAACCCGAATCAGCTTGTTATCAGAGCAATGGAAAAAGACGGCAAGATTATTAAGGATACCGAGCTTATTCCGCTTTATATCCGGTACAACGCCATTGACAAATTGCGCTCTGAGGATGAATTTGCGTCAAGACAGGGCAAAATTTCCGACCCGTCATTATACAAATACACAGAGCAAGAAAAAGAAACAATCAAAAAAATCAAAAAATCGTTAAACACAATGGCCGCTGATACAAACAGGGAGCTGAATTTGATTTTTCGGGAAATAAAAGCCCCGCTGGAAGAACTTGCAAGGCAGGCCGGCGTCGACAGCGGCGATTATTGGACACCGCCGGAGGCGCAATCAGGTCTTTATTCCAGCCAGCAGGCAAGAATTCTTCAACAGCTGACGGATCGATATTATAAGGTAACTACGGACATCGAAAAAGGCGCGGAAATAATCAAAAACACGCCAAATTCCGGAATTTCGGGCAGCAATGTCTTCCATGACCGGCCGGGCGGACATGCAATGTATATTGCAGAAATCGCAAACAGAAACGGAAAAGATATTGTTTTCCATGACAACACTTGGGGTGCAGCAGAGCATGAAAACATCTGGACAGACTCAGAAGGCTTGACAAGAACGGATTACAGCGACCGCAGAGGCGGCCCGCGCGGGTATATTACGAACGAAAAATGGAGAAACGGCAATTATCTGAAAAATCTGGCAAATACAAGCGGAAAATACACGCCAAGCCCCTCCGGATTAAAACAGCTCGACAAACTCAAGCCCAAAAACAGCTTTTCGTTCCCGATGATGAGCGATTTAATCGTTCAGGGCATACCGGACGAGGCAAACAACATTGCAGCATCAATAAAAGATACGATTTTCATGCCAGACACATTTTTTATTGATGATTTTGAAGATCTGGCAAAGAAAATGACCATCGAAGAGGTTAAATCCGCAAAAATCCGTCACCAAACCGCAATAAAGCAATACAACAAAGAAATAAGAGAAATAGAAGATCGGATTGAGTCGACACCGTTCAAAAAAGGCATTTCTTCAAAAGAAGCGTATGATTTGCTCGCTGATGACGACCTTGTAAAAGTCACTTTTGAGAAAGCTGCATTTGAAAAAAGCTACGATTTTGACTCAAAATGGAAAGAACTTGCAAAAATAACATCAACAAAAGAGCTTGAGCCGCTCAAAGAAGAACAGAAAAAAACAGCTCGCGAAAATTTTGAATATGCGTTCGCAAAAGACCCGAAAATCCTTTATGCTTATGCTCTCAACAAAAATAAAAACCACATAACGCAAATAATTAACAACGCGCTTGAAAAAAACGGGCTGAAAGCCACTGACAAGCAAAAATACAACATGGTTTTAAAAATCGCGGTTTTTGAAAATAACGAACTGAAAAATTTTGACGGAAATCTCAAAAACACGATAGATTTTATGGTCAACAAGCTTCTCAAGCAATTTGACGGCATAATCCCCGATTCGCCGGCGGCAAAAAATGCAAAAGAAGAAATAAAACAAAATCTTACAAAAGATTTAGCTGATGCGCTTTATTTTAACAAGCACGATTTGATAAAAGACACGGATTTGCAGGCTGCAATAAAAAATTACATCGACAAAAAATACAACCCGGAAACTGACGAAGAATTTGTAAAAATTTACCAAAGACTTCAAAATATGACGACGGAAGAATTCAGAAAAGAAACTGCCGACGCAAAATATGAAGACATGGGGATGAAAAATGTAAGCGGATACGATATTTTGCAAAAATATAACGCGCAAAACGGACAAACCACCCAGCAAATAAGAAATCTCATATATCAAAAATACCTGCTGGGGGCAATCCGGCTTTCTGAAACGACAACGTCATACAAATACAAAAAACTGCAAAGAAAAATATCCGGAGCCTATTACAAAGGCGGGCGGACATACGATGATTTGTACAACACGTTCAATAATTCGCTGACAATGCTTATGTACAAAAAAATGTTCAACCAGAACAAAGACGACGGCTACCGCAGATATCGGACATTCCCGGCGTATCCGTATATTGACATTCTGGACAACACAATGCTCAAAAACAAGCTAAAACATCTGGAAGAACGCATAAACGAAACAACAGAAAACATCAGAAGCGCAAAAATCAACATCTACGCCTATGAACAAACCGACAAGACAGAAAAATTCCTCAACAGCCTGCCTGATAACGCACCACTGAGCGCTTCACAGCGTGAAATACTTAACAATATGGCCGGGGATTTCATAAGCGCAAATTACAACGACCAAAATATCGGGCGTTCGATTGAGGCGGCGGCTAACATGCTGGAATTAGCCGATAACGCAACGGCCGGCGACTTTAAAAAAGCATTTGAGCCCTGGAAAACCGAAATCGGCGCAATTAAAAAACTCAGCCCGTCAGAAAACCTGAAAAATCTTATAAAAATCGAATCATTGTCCTTAAAAACAACGGTAAATCTCATCACTAACACAGATTTTCCAAAACGATTCAAAAGGAATGTTCAAAGCGCTCTCGAAAACTGGATAAACGCAGAAATTAAAGGCTCTGAAGTTTATTATGACAAATTGCTTGAAAACAGAATTCTGGAAGAAAAAATAAGCAAAAACAGCACAAAAAACCTCACAGAAAAAGAAAAATCAGATTTTCTTGAACAAACTTCCATACAAATTCACAAACTGAAAAATCTCCGCAACGCAGCGCAGGATAATGCGACAGAAGCCGGGACAATGTATGTAAATATGTTAAATTCAATGATTTTGGCGGCATCAGAACTCATTAATGAAGAAAATTTTGCATCATTCAGAGAAAAAATCAACGAAATTTCAAGCCAAAGTGCAAAATTATCAAAATCAGAAATCAAAAACATGCTGATTGCCGAAATTAAAGAATTAAACGGCCAAAGCAACCCGGGAAGCAGCAAAAATCTTGATATTCTCGTTAATAACATATACAACCTGAAGAAAAATCTATTAACAAAACAAAAACTTGAAGAATCCGCATCGAGCGAAAGCAAAAAGCTCGAAAACAGCATCAACGGCTTTATTAATAAATATATTGAGCCTAATGCGCAGCTCGCATTGAGGACAAAATTCGCGGAATACCTAAAAAATGAACTGGCTAGCTCAACAAAAAAACGTGTTGATGAAGCAAAAACTGATGAATTGCAAAATATTTTTGAAGAGCAGTACAAAAAATACCATATTTTAAACTATCCGACAGAAATTTTGGACAAAATGACAGAGTTGTGCGCAAAAGGCGGAAAAATCGACAAAGCACCTGATGAAAACGCTAAAAAACTGCTCAAAACCGAATTAAACATAGCAAAATCCTATCTTGATTCCGCTTTGAGCGTATCTGCGCTGATTGAAATCCAAAGCCAGCTTATGGAGGCCGAAACTCTGGGCAACGCGTCGCTCGTTGCATCAAAATTCAAAAATTATGACATTCCAACGCTCATCAACTCCGCAACGGGAATGCCGGCGACGATGTCTGACGATGAGGCTGTCGATTTTATGGTCAGATCGCTGATTTTAACAAATGACGACAAAACAGCAGCGCTTTTTATCGAAAAACTCGGACTTACCGAAAAATTTCTCAAAGTTGAAAACAAACTGCTCGACGTCGAGAAACAAAAGAAAAATATCAGAAAAATTATCAACATATTGAACGTGACAACGCTTCAAAACAAGGCAATAAGCGAAGAAATGGCAAAATTTAATGAGGAATTCGACGAAGCCGAGGATTTTGAAGAAAGAATTGAAGCTGCCAAAAAGAATATCAAAGAAAAAACCGCAAAATTGGCAAGAAAAAAGAACATAACGCTTGTTCTCCAAAATCTTGACAATGCGCTTGAACTGATAAAAGCAAATCCGGATATTCCCAAATCAGTTATCATAAATCAGGCTCTGAACGGAGCGCTTTCGGTCATTAGCGAGAGCACAAACAACGATTTGCACAAATTTCAGGAAAATCTGCAGCAATTGTCAATGATTTGCGAGCTTGTTGAAAAACTTAACATTCCAGATTACTCGCCCGACACAAAATACAGGGATGAAATACTCAAAAAATATGACGAAATCATAAACTACAACGACAAAATGCTTGCAAATGCGGCAAAATCCTCCGAAATCATAACTCTGACCGATGAAATTTAACAACTCTTTTTAAAAATCGATATTTGTAATAAAATAAGAACAAAAAGGGGAATATGAAAAAAGTATTATCTGCAAAAGAAGCGATTAATTTGATAGAAGACGGCTCGTCGGTTATGGTGGGCGGTTTTTTGAGCTGCGGCGCGCCGGATGAGCTTATTGAAGAAATGGTCGAGCAAAATATCAGAAATTTGACGATGATTTCAAACGACACGTCTTTCCCCGAGGCGGATAAAGGCAAATTAATCGTCAACAAGCAGATAAGAAAAATCATAACCTCCCACATCGGCACAAACCCTGAAACCGGGAAACAAATGCATACAGGCGAGCTTGAGGTCGAGCTTGTTCCTATGGGCACGCTGATTGAAAGAATAAGAGCTAAAGGAACGGGATTGGGCGGATTTCTCACTCCGACGGGCGTAGGAACGGTTATTGAGCACGGAAAAAAGACAATGGAGGTCGACGGCCAGAAATATATCTTTGAAAAGCCGCTCGGCGCTGATTATGCAATAATTTACGGCACAAAAGTTGATAAACACGGAAATGTAGCTTATTATGGCACTACAAGGAACCTCAACACAATCATGGCTACCGCCGCAAAAACGGTTATTGTGCAGGCGGACGAGATGGTTGACACACTTGACCCGAATGAAGTAGTAATACCCGGACTTTTTGTTGATTACATTGTTGTCCGCAAGGAGAATAAATGAACACAACACTAGAATCGCTTACAAAAGAAGAAATCAGAAGAATAATCGCCTCAAGAGCCGCAAAAGAGTTCAAAGACGGCGATGTGGTCACTCTGGGCATAGGTTTGCCCACAGAAGTGGCAAATTACGTACCTGATGGAATAAACGTTATTTTTCAGTCAGAAAACGGGCTGCTCGGCGTAGGAAAAGACCAAAAAGGTGACAATCTTGACCCGCGGGTAATCAATGCGGGCGGCGGACTCGTTGAAATCGCCAAGGGTGCCTGCTTTTATGACTCACAAATGGCCTTTACAATGATGAGAGGCGGCCATATTGACGCAACGGTGCTCGGCGCGCTCCAGGTCGACGAAGAAGGCAGCCTCGCAAGCTGGATGATTCCGGGAAAAATGGTTCCGGGGATGGGCGGTTCAATGGATTTGGTCGTCGGAGCAAAAAAAGTTATAGTTGCAATGGAGCATCTGTCAAAAGGCCAGATGAAAATCCTCAAAAAATGCACGCTTCCGCTCACAGCGTACAAAGAAGTCGACACAATCATCACTGAACGCTGCGTTTTTGACTTTACGCCGTCAGGAATGGTTCTTGTTGAGATAAATCCGATGTTTACGGTCGACGACATAAAATCAAGCGTCAGCGCGGACTTTATTGTCCCATCAAATCTCAAAGAAATGGCGATTTAAACAATTTTATTACAAAAAGAGGGGGCTTTAAACGCAGAAGCCCCCTCTTTTTTATTTAACAAGTTCTTTCACAAAATTTGGAAGTGCAAAACGCGCAAGATGGTAGTCTTTGTTGTAAATTTTGCACTGTTTTGTGATTTTTTCAGCTCTTTTTTCGTCAATATAAGAAAGCGGCTTGACCGTTTCCGAGCAGAAGCACCATGACCAGTAACCGCCCGGGTATGATGGAATCGGCCCCGTGAAAGTATCAACAATCGGGAACACTTTTCTCAAAAGCGGGTAGATTTTCTTCATTTCGGCCTGATTTATGAACGGAGATTCCGACTGAGCAGCCATAATTCCGCCCTCTTTGAGCGCTTCTTTGACGTTTGTGTAGAATTCTTCCGTAAACAATCCCTCTCCGGGCCCCATCGGGTCGGTCGAATCGATTAAAATCACATCATATTGGGCCTTTTTATCCTTTATGAACTCAATTGCGTCTTCGATTCTTACCTCAACTTTCGGATTGTCCAGCTCGCTGCCGATGGTCGGGAGGTATTTTTTGCATGCATCAACGACCATGCCATCAATTTCGCAAAGAACGACCTTTTTAACCGTATCATGTTTCAAAACCTCTCTGATTGTACCTCCGTCGCCGCCTCCGATGACCAAAACCGACTCGGGATTTTTGTGATTAATCATCGGAATGTGCGCAATCATCTCGTGGTAATAAAATTCGTCACGTTCTGTCGTCATCATCAGCCCGTCGAGCGTCAAAACGCGTCCCATTGACTCCGTGTCAAAAATATCGACCTTTTGAAACTCCGATTGGCCGCTGAAAAGCGTTTCCTTAACAGTCATGCAGCATCCAAACCCGTCTTTGCTGAGTTCGCAGTATTTCATATCTAACATTTTATTTTACCCTCTCATAAACTATTTTTTACTTTTAAATAACGCTATTTTTCTGTTTTTTCCGCATTTTCGGGCATTTCATCCGGTTTTTCGGTTTTCGGTTCTTTTTTATCAGTAATTTCAACAGCATTAAACGACTTGATAATGTTGTTGTCGACTACATCTTCAGAGCTTTTGTACATCAAAGCAAATAATGAGAAAATTCCGGACGCAAATACCACAGGCAGAGTGATTTTGCTAAAAAGTCCGACATTTTTGGTTTTTTGGAGGGATTTACTTGCCTCAAATCCCATAATTGATGAACCAGCAACCGCTAAAGCGCCCAAAATTCCTTTTGATTTTTCCCGGCCCTTTCGCTGGAGAATAAATCCGTCAGCATCTTTTTCATGAAGAAGAAATTTGCGCTCCTGAACCTTATTTTTCGAAATTCTCTTTTCAGAAACGATAACTTTATCATCATTCAAAGATTTAACAACATTTATTGAAATTGCCATCGGTTTTTCTCCTTGCCAGCTACAAAAACCCAAAAACGCGTAATTTTTAAGTTTTGCACAATTTATGCGACTTTTTTACAATTCTTTACTCATATTGTAGCTGATTCCGGCGTCTTTCATGCGTTTTAGCGCTTCTTTTAGCTCTTCAACGGGCCTTGTTAAAGCGATACGGAAAAATCCCTCGCCGCATTGACCGTAGCCGTTTCCGGGCGGAACAACAACATGCGCTTTTTCAAGCATAACCGTAACAAATTCCTCGGAAGTGAACCCCGCAGGAACCGGCAGCCAGAGATAGAACGTGGCTTTTGACGGTTCAACGTTCCAGCCGAGCTCTTTTAAACCGGCTTCCATAACTTCTTTGCGTTCTTTATACATTTTGTTCAGATTTTCAATCTGTTCGTGAGGCGCGTGGTAGGCTTCGATTGCGGCCTCTTGAATTGCCTTGAAAGTGCCGGAATCAATGTTGTTTTTGATTGTTCCGAGCGCTTTTACCGCCTGAGCATTGCCGCAGACGAAACCGACCCTCCAGCCGGTCATGTTGTAGGATTTTGAGTGCGAATAGAACTCAATTGCGCAGTCCATTGCCCCCTCAACCTCCAATACTGACGGCGCTTTGTAGCCGTCGTAGGTCATTTCGGAATAGGCCATGTCTGAGCAAAGCAAAATGTCATATTTTTTACAAAAATCAACCGCTTTTTTGAAGAAAGCCTTGTCCGCAACCGCCGCAGTCGGGTTGTTGGGGTAGTTTAAGAACATAAGTTTCGATTTTTTTGCGACTTCTTCAGGAATTGCGTCAAAATCAGGCAAAAATCCGTTTTCTGCTTTCAACGGCATTGAATAAGGTGTTCCGCCAGCAAAAATCGTTGCATTTTTGTACACAGGATACCCGGGATCAGGCACCAGCGTGTAATCACCCTCATCAACAAAAGCGAAAAACACATGCGCAATTGCCTCTTTTGAGCCGATATTGGCCAGCATCTGCGTATCCGGATCCAAATCAACGCCAAATCGCTGTTTCATCCATTCACAAGACGCTTTTCTAAAATCTGCGGTACCGTTATATGGCGGATAATCGTGGTTTTTTGGGTTGTCGATTGCCTTATGCATTGCAGCAACAACCGACGGAATCGTAGGCGTGTCAGGGTCGCCGATACCCAGAGAAATAATCTGGTGGCCTTTTGCCTTTGCTTCCGCGATTTTTCTGTCGATTTCCGCAAAAAGGTAGGGCGGAATTTTATCTAGTCTTTGTGATTGTCTCATAGCAGCTCTCCTGTATCGTTAATTTTTCTTTTCAATCATTTTTTTTAGTCGGTTCATTGCATTATTTATGTAGGTTTCCGGCTTAAACAAAAATTTGTAACGCATAAGAAACGAATTTACGCTGATTGCATTTTTTTCGTTCTCAAAATTGGCGCTGTGCGCAATTAAAATTCTGTTTTTCTTAAATTCACGCACGTTAAAGTAAATAGAATCATTCGGCGTGCCTATTGATTCACCGATTTTTTTCAAAGAACAAATCTGTTTTTTATTCAACAGGCCGTTGTGCGACAAAATTGTCGTATTTGCTTTAAAAGAGGGCGTTTTTTTAAGAATTTGCATTTTAACGTTCCTATCCTTGCGATTTTTCGGTTTTCGCCGATTTTTTAAAGCACATCGGCAGACAAATCAATGCGCAAACCAGCGCAGAAAGCCCCCAGAACGCAAGCGCGCCGTTCCAGCCGAATTTGTCAACAACAAATCCGGTTCCGAGCCCAGAAAGCATTGCACCGACGTAGCCGAAAGTTCCCGTAAAGCCCGTTACGGCAGAAGCAACTTTTTTTGAGCTGGATTCTATCGCGCAAACGCCGCCGATAAGCATTTGCGGGCCGTATGTGAAGAATCCGGAAAATCCGATTAGCAAAATATCAATTATGCCAGAACCGTTGATTTTGAAAACACTAACCAAGCTCTTTCCCGTCAAAGCAAAGAACGCATTGTCAATGAAATTCGGGCCGGTGCCGTTAAAATACAATCCGGTCATACAAACGATTACTCCAAGCAGGAAAATCACGTTAATCGGGGCTCTTGCACCTTTAAAAATCTTGTCGGAAATCAAACCGGCCGAAATTGTGCCGAAAAATCCGAACAATGGCAGGCAGGCGAGCTTCATTGACGCGAGTTCAAGCGTGTTTTCCTTTGCCTCGACAAGATATTTGATAATCCAGTCCTCGGTGCCGAACCTGATTACATAAACGAACACGTAAGCAAGCGCAAGCGCCCAGACAGCCTTGTTTGTGAGTACATTTTTCACAAGAATTTGAATATAAGACAGCCCGTCGTCCTCTGCATCAGCTTTTGCTGCTTCTTTTGCCCTTTCAGGCTCGCGGTATTCTTCAATATCCGGCAAACCGATTGATTGGGGCTTGTCGCGCAGGCGGTTGAACAGCCATAATGCAATTAAAATCGCCATAATACCCGGAATCACGAACGCAGCCTGCCATCCGAATTTTGCAATCAAAAATCCGGACAAAATAACGGCCAGAAATGTTCCGGTCTGGTGCGAAGTCGACCACATTGCCCATTTTGTAGCTCTTTCCGAGTTGGAAAACCAGTAAGTAAGGCTTTTTGCCACCGGCGGAAAGCCCATTGACTGAAACCACCCGTTACATCCCCAGAAAAACGCCAAAACCCACAACAAAATCGTTGCGGACGGAAGCCCGAAGAATGTAAATTTGCCCGGGGTGAAAACAAAAAAGCTCAACGCAAAGCAAATATTGGCCAATCCGGCAAGAATCAAGCCCACCGGCAAAAATTTGCGCACATCCGAGCGATCTGCAATCATTCCGTTTACAAATTTGCCGATTGCATAGGTAAAATACAAAGAGCTGCCGATTACACCCAATTCAAGGTTTGAATATCCCAATTCCGTACTCATTGAGGGCAATGCAGCCGCGATGTTCTTTTTGCAAAGGTAAAACATCGCATATCCGATAAAACAAGAATAAAACATTCTCAAACGAAAATGCGAATACGTTTTTTTTATTTGCTCCGCATCTTTTATCGGTTCCGCAGCGGACGGTTCTTTAAAAAAGGCCAAAATTCCCATATTTCTCAACTCTCTTATTAAAATTTATCTCCAGATAAAAAAATTATCACAAAAAATCAGCGCAAATTCAAAACAAAAGGAAACATCGTTACAAAAAATCACAGTTCAATCCTGCTGTGAATAATCAATATCAAGTTTTAAAAGAATTTTTTCAAGCGGAACCTCAAGCCCCCTGGCGTATTTAATCAGGGTGGATATTTTTGTGTCAACCAGTCCGTTCTCAATCCGGCTCACCGTCGCCGTCGTCAAATCGTTTTCATAAGCAAAATGATTAAGCGAGATGCCTTTTTCTTCTCTCAATATTTTGAGATAACGTCCCAGTTTTTTTGTAAGAGCCTTATCACTTTGTTCCATAGACGTAATTATATTTAATATTTTATTTCACATATTACATAAATGTAACAACGTAATTTCCGTTTAGACTTGAACATCATTTTATTTTTTTTGAGGGGAAAACACGGCAGCAAAAGCGGATGAAATACACAAAATCGTCCAAAATTGCATTCAAAAACACCTTTTTACAAAAAGCAGTAAAAATCAAGCACAGCAAGCCCCAAAAGCGCAAATTGAGCCGCAATCGGTCATATTCATTACGAAAAAGCATTAATCACGAGAATTTGAAAATCAAAAATTTTAAGCAAAAAAATTACTGAGCCAGCGCCATTTTTTCTTTCAGCGCAGAAGCCGAATCCTCATATCCCGCACGGCCCATCAATGCATAAGTATAGTTTTTAGCCTGCTCAACACCGGGCTGATTGAAAGTATTTATGTGATAAAGCTCGCCGGCAATGGCAGTCTGAACCTCAAGCATGTAAATAAGCTGCCCGAGATGGTAAGCATCGGCCCGCTCAAGCGTAATCGTCACATTCGGGCGCTGATAATCGATTAAAGCGACTTTTGTGGACTCAGCTTCGGCGTTCAAAAGCTCATTTATCGTTTTTCCGCCGAGATATCCGACGCCGGTGTATTCAAAAATCTTCGGAATGTCCAAAGTCGTATCAAATTCTTTAATTCTTATAAAATTAATGATTTTATCATTGGGCCCCTCGTTATAAAGCTGAATTTGCGAATGCTGATCGGTTACGCCGAGTGCTTTTATCGGTGTCGGGCCGATATTTACGTCGTTTCCGTCCAAATCCTTATTTTTACCCAAACTTTCCGCCCAAAGCTGCACGTACCAGTCGGAAATGTATTTTAAGCGGCTGGAATACGGCATCATTACGGACAATCTCTTGCCCTTTTGCGTATCCATCAAATAATGAATCAAAGCGTTCTGCGCGGCGATATTATGGCGCACATCCGTATTTTTCAGAGCCAAATCCATATCTTTCACGCCCTGCATAAGCTCCTCAATGTCAAT
The DNA here is from genome assembly GCA_944322685.1 of Candidatus Gastranaerophilales bacterium. Lineage (GTDB taxonomy): Bacteria > Cyanobacteriota > Vampirovibrionia > Gastranaerophilales > Gastranaerophilaceae > Spyradomonas. The sequence continues at coordinate 15,648 of CALUPP010000058.1, read as the reverse complement.
TCCGACAAGCGCAAACGGCAAAAGCCCCACAGCAGAAAACACAGAGAATCTTCCGCCAACATCATCAGGAATAACAAAGGTTTTGTACCCTTCTTCGTTCGCAATCTGGCGCAAAATGCCGACATGTTTGTCCGTTGTCGCAACAACATTCCTAATATAGTCATCGCCAAGCTCTTTTTCAAGCCGGTCTTTCACAATCATAAACTGAGCCATTGTTTCGGCGGTCGAGCCGGATTTTGTTATGACATTTACAAGCGTTCTTTTCAAATCCAGCAAATCTAAAAGCGCGTTAAACTGGTCAGGGTCGATATTATCAAGAAAATAGATTTTCGGGAGCCCGTCGCGCTGTTCGTCGGAAAGCTGGTTCCAAAACGGCTTTAAAAGCGCCTCGCAAATGGCCATTCCGCCCAAAGCAGACCCGCCGATGCCAAGAACAAGCACATTATCAAACCGTCCCTGAACCATTGCGGCATATTCCTTTACAAACCACACAGTTTCTTCGTTGTAGCCAAGATTCATCCACTGGAGCCATTGACCTGGCTTGTCTTTTCTGGAATTCAGGTCATTTATTATATGCGAAATTTTATCTGCAAAATTGTCAAATTCCTGCTCAAGATTCAGGCCGTTTTCTTCGCCTATAACGTGCGCTGTGACATTTTTGCAGTTAAATTCCAGCATGTGTATCTCCTCTAATTCTTTATATGCAATATTGCGTTCTTATATCTTATTTTATCCGCTGACATAAAAATTAATAGTATTTTTAAAAAATTTTTTCTCAAAAAACTGTGCGCGCGGGCACTTTTCAGCAAAAATAAGGCAAAATTAACTTTTTATACACTTAATATTTCTTAATAAAAGAAAAAATTTAGGCAATTTACGAAAGTAAAATGTTTTTATAAAAATAAGGTTAGTTTATAAATTGGAGTTTAGTTATGTTAGGTTATGACAATTACGCAACACGTTTCGAAAGCATTATGTCCCCGATGGGCTTTGTTAACATGAACCACAACATCGCAGGATACCCCTACGGCGGATATGGTGCAGGTTACGGCGCAGGATATGCAGCAGGATATCCGATGCCGGGCAGAGTTATTGACCCGTTGATGAGCCAAAGAACAGTTGACGGCGTAATCGCCAAGGACGAAGAACACAGAAGCAACTATTACGGCCGTCCCATAGCAAAACATATCAAAGACGACAATGTACCGACAGTTTTGGGCATTTTGGGCACAGCATTGGGCACGATTGCACTTGCAATTGCAGCTAAGAAGTTTAAAGGCGTTAAAAAGGTCAAACCGGCTTCAAACAAACCAAATTCCACCCCCAACACGCCGAATACTCCAAATTCAACCACAACACCGACGTCGACTGCTAAACCCAGCACGCCGGCACCCAATACGCCGAACACACCGAATACTCCACACTCGGCAACATCAACAAATTTGGCAGCAGCAACCACTCCGGGCGCAACTCCCGGCACAACTCCGGTATCCGGTTCAACACCCGTAAATCCGGCTCATACAGCAAGCAGCAGCTTGATTTCTCCTTATACAAGCTATGCAAAAACCGGCAAAACCTCACAGCCGTTCATCAAACCGGTTCAACCGAGAAGCGCTGAAGAAGTTATTGCTCAGGAAGCTGCTGAAAATCTGGCAAAAAGCAACATAAATCCGTTAATTGCACCTTATACAAGCTATGCAAGAACAGGCAAACCCTCTCAGCCATTTGTAAAACCGGTTCAGCCCGTAAGCTACGAAAATGCGGTTGCTCAGCAGGTAGCCGAAGACCTCGCAAAATACGGCGAAACAGGTTCGCTCGCAGCTCCTTATCTCAACTACGCTAAAACCGGCAAAACCTCACAGCCGTACGTAAAACCGGTTCAACCGAGAAGCGCTGAAGAAGTTATTGCGCAGGACGTTGCTGAAAATCTGGCAAAAAGCAACACAAACCCGTTAATTGCACCTTATATCCGCACTGGCAAACCCTCTCAGCCGTTCGTTAAACCGGTTCAACCCGTAAGCTACGAAAATGCGGTTGCTCAGCAGGTAGCCGAAGACCTCACAAAATACGGCGAAACAGGTTCGCTCGCTGCGCCTTATCTCAACTACGCTAAAACCGGCAAAACCTCACAGCCGTTCGTAAAACCGGTTCAACCCGAAGTAATTGACGATTTTGGCAAATATTTCGCAAGCCTCCCGGTTGCAGAGCAGCAGAAGCTTTATGCAGAAATTGCAGCTACGGGGCAATTGAGAGGCCTTGACAGAATTGCGAACCCCAACGGTGTTTTCAAAATCAACACCCAGGTAAAAGCAACGCAACACCAAGCCGACAGATTGGCTTACGCAGCTAAAAAACAGGAAACGGCTATGAATTTGCCATCATCGGAAAGAATTCTGACCACACCTTTGACAATCTCCAATCTTAACGCAATGCTGGCAAAACACAACCTAAAGCTGAATGCAGAAAGCTTTAACGCGCTATCCGCAGAAACCCAAGCTAAGGTCATAAAAGTAATCAGCACCGGAAATTTGAATACATTAGTAGAAAATAGTAATTTATTTTCAAAACTGAATTAAAAATTGAATAAAAACGCAAGAAAAGCACCCTGCAACGCGCAAGGTGCTTTTTTAAATGTTGATTTTTTTATTCATTAGACAGAATTCGTCAAAATTCCGCCGGCCGCTCGTCAAACAAGTTCTAAAAACAGCAAACTACCAGAAAATCAAACTTGCAGCCCGCTTTTTTCAGACACAGAATGTTTACAAGGGGCTCTCACAGAGGATTTTTGGGGCTTGAAGGCTTTGAGCGCAAAATTTCACGCTGGCGAGATGGTGCAACAAGTTAGCATGACAACAGGGGCAATCAATCGCAAACAGAAGCGTGTTTGAGGACTTTATACCGTGTTATTTTTACAAAAAAGCACCCTGCAATGCGCAAGGTGCCTTTTAATTGTTGATTTTTATTCTTCGTCGGAAGAATCTTCGGTTTCTGACTCGGGAATTTCGTTGATTACGTCTTCTTCGTCGATTCCGTATTCTTCTTCGATTTTGTTGTCCTCATCAGCTTCATCATCCTCCTGCGGGAGGTCGATTTCGTCTTCAACAGGCGGCTGTTCAGCGGGTTCTTCGTAGCTTCTTGCCGCTTCAGCCTGTTCAGCCTGAGATGCGCTCTTGATATCGATTTTCCAGTTTGTGAGCTTGTGAGCGAGCCTTACGTTTTGCCCCTCACGGCCGATAGCGAGGCTCAGCTGGTCATCAGGAACAATAACAAGCGCCTCATGAGCATTTTCATCGTCTGCAAGGATGTCAACCGAGATGATTCTCGCCGGAGAAAGGGCGTTTACAATGTATTCAACCGGATCTTCCGACCATCTGACGATATCGATTTTTTCATTTTTCAATTCGCTGACAATAGTCTGAATTCTTGAGCCTCTGGGCCCGATGCAAGCGCCCACGGAATCGATTTCCGGGTCGTTGGAATGCACTGCGAGCTTAGTTCTAAAGCCGGCCTCGCGCGCAATCGACTTGATTTCAACAATTCCGTCTTCAATTTCCGGAACCTCAAGCTCAAACAGCTCACGAACGATTTCAGAATGCGCATGGGAAACAATAACCTGCGGCATGCGGTTGGTTTCTTTAACGTTGAGCACGAAAACTCTGATTCTGTTGCCGGGTTTGTAATATTCACCGGGGATTTGCTCTCTGAAAGGCAAAATCGCGTCTGTTTTGCCGATATTAACGTAAACATTGCGATTTTCGACTCTCTGGATAATTCCGGTGGTCAAAGTGCCCTTTTTATCCATAAATTCAGCAAGAACGAGGTTTCTTTCGGCCTCTCTGATACGCTGTGTAATGACTTGTTTTGCAGCCTGTGCAGCGATTCTGCCGAAGTTTTCAGGAGTAACTTCAATCTTAACTTCATCCTCAAGTTCAACTTCGTCGTCAATTTCTTTTGCATCTTCGAGAGAAATTTCCATATTTTCGTCTTCGACTTTTTCCACAACGAGTTTTGTGCGGAAAACGCCAATTTCGCCGGTTGTTTCATCAAGAATCGCCTCAACATTCGGCGCTTCTTTTACTTTTATGTGCTTTTTGTATGCAGCAACGAGCGCATCGCACAGAGAATCAATGATAACCTCTTTTGAGATGCCTTTTTCTCTTTCAAGCTGCTCAGTCGCTTCAAAAAGAGCTGTTCCGATTTTAATCATTTTTTACTCCTTATTCTATTTCTAATTGTGCTCTTAAAATGTTGTCTTTTGGAATCGTAATCGTTTTTCCGTCTTCCGTTTCAACCGTCAGGCCGTTAGTTTCGTCAAAATCAGCAATCCGGCACACAAAATGTTTCACATCTGTGCCCTCAAGCGGCCTTTTCAGCTTTAAATTTATTTTTTTACCCTGAAAAATAACGAATTCTTTGTCGGATTTGAGCTTTCTGTCCAGCCCGGGCGAACTTACTTCAAGATAATATTTAACGGGAACAAGTTCATCAAGAAAATCGCTCAAACTGCGCGAAACTCTCTCACAATCATCAAGGGTAACGTCATGGTCATAAGAAAAAAGAAAAATTCGCAAAAACCACTTCCCGGATTCTTTTGAAAAATCGATTTCAATCGGGATAAGGTTAAAACGCATCGCCGTATTTTCAACCAGCGGTTTAATTTTTTCAAGAATTTCGAATTTGTTTACGTGTTTGTTTTCCATTTTCATATACTCTATAAAAAAAAGAAACGGGAAATCCGTTTCTTTTTAACCACAAATTAATAATAACATTAAAAACTATTTTTTCAAGGCGAAAAAGTTTTTAATTGTTACATTCTGCCTTTTTTATCCGGGCGGCGGCTTACGAAAGCAATAAATAGCGGATTGTAACAAAAATATAACGAAACTGCTCTAAAAACTGCAAAAAACGCGTCAAAATCGGGCAGAAATACAAATATTTTAAGATTTATCAAGAGAAATCTACCATTATTTATTTGTTGGAGTATAATTGGGAAGTAGAAAGTTCTTGGAGTTTGATTTTAGTTCAATGGAAGAAAACAGGATAATTAAATATATAGATTTTAACTGCGATTTGGCGCAAAGTGAAGAATACAAGGCGGAAAACGACGCGGAGCTTATTGAAAATATGAGTTCTTTGAATATTTCCTGCGGTTTTCATGCGGGCGATCCGCTTTCGATAAAAAAAGTGCTCGAATATTGCCGGCACAAGAGCAAAGTAATCGGCGCAAGCATCGGATTTCCAAAAAACAGCGCAAAAACCGATTACAGCGAAGATGAAATTGAGGCAATCGTTCTTTATCAAATCGGAGCATTGGCCTCATTTGCAAAAGCTTACAGCCTGGAAATAGAACACGTCAGACCGCATGGTGAAATGTACAAAATTTGTGCGGAAAACAAAGAATTTGCGCTTTCTGTCGCAAAATCCATACAAAAATTCAGCAAATGGCTTATTTATTACGGTGAAGCCGGAGAAATCATTGAAAATATCGCTTCAGAGCTTGATATAAACGTTGCGAGAGAAATACATCTGGACAAAAATTACTCTGAAACCGGCGTAATCGACAGAAATCTCGGAGATATTGAAAATACAGAAAAATCTATTGCCAGATTAAAACGGCTTTTGGAAACATCTGAAATTGACAACACGGCCGGCGGACTGACAAAGGTCAAATTTGACACAATTCATTTCAACAGCCTTGCAAATAACGCAAAAGAGCTCGCAAAAGAGGCAAATTCAATCATAATACCGCGTCCTGTTAACTACAACAGGGTCGTTGAATCAGGCTGGGTCTAGTTTAGGGAGAAAAAATGTTAAAAAAATTTATAAACAGCATAAAATCACAAATGCCGAAAGATGCAGGCTGGCTTTTGCCGGGATTGCAGGTAAAAAGGTGGTTTGCGCTGATTATCGGCGGAACTTTTTTCAGCATGCTGGGGATTTCCATACTTTTTGACTTAAGGCCGGTTTATTTTCTCTTAAGATGGATGAAATACTTCATAACCGCGGTTCATCCCAACCTTATCGGGCTTATTTTGATTCTTCTGGGCGCATATTGCTTTGTAAAAGGCTGGAAAAATACAAATTATTCCATTCTTGACCTAAATGACGACAGGGACAGGCATGCGCTTTTGGAAGATTTATACAGAAGAAGAAAACTGAACTACGGCCCGAGAATTGTCGCAATCGGCGGCGGTACTGGCCTTTCAACAATGCTGAAAGGCATAAAAAAAATCACAAACAACATCACCGCAGTAGTTACGGTAGGCGATGACGGCGGAAGTTCCGGCAGATTGAGGGAAGAAATGGGCGTTTTGCCGCCCGGCGACATAAGAAACTGCATTGCGGCGCTGGCTGATGATGAAGATTTGGTCACAAAGCTCTTTCAATACCGGTTTAAAACCGGCGAGGGGCTTGAGGGGCACAGTTTCGGGAACCTTTTCCTCACTGCATTATGCTCTATCACGGGCGATATGGTTCGCGCGGTCAAAGAATCGTCAAAAGTTCTTTCTATACGCGGCAGGGTGCTTCCGTCGACGCTTGATGACATGCGGCTTGTTGCCGAGCTGGAAGACGGCACAATCGTCAAAGGCGAATCAAATATTCCCGAAACGGGCAAGAAAATTGTGCGATTATTTACAGAACCGGCTGACTGCCACCCGCTGCCGGAAATTATTCATGCAATAAACGACGCAGATTTAATCATAATGGGCCCGGGAAGCCTTTTTACAAGCGTTATCCCCAATTTATTGATTAAAGAAATTTCAAAAGCGATTTCAACGTCAAAAGCAAAGAAAATATACGTTTGCAACATAATGACGCAGCCCGGCGAAACCTCTGATTTTACGGCTTATGACCATGTAAAAGCGCTTTTGGATCATGCAGTTTATCCGAACATGCTTGATGCGGTTATGGTTAATGACTCGGTTCCGGACGATTTGAACGAGGATTACAAAAAATCGAACTCTTTCCCGGTCGTTGTGGACGCTGAAAAGATAAAAAAACTCGGTATAAAAGTCGTATCAACAAGGTTATACGAGGAAAACGACCAGAAATTCGTCCGCCATAGCCCCCGCAGGCTCGCCAGGGCAATTTATTACTGGTACAGAAAACAGATAAAACACTAGCCCTCCTGCTTGTGCAGCATCGTTTTGACGAAAAAGGGCACGAAAGGATGAAAAATGTCAGTTGAAGTAAAAGCAAAAAACGTTACGGTTTCAACATTCTTAAAAAAGAAACAAAATGGCGAAAAAATCTCAATGCTTACTGCTTACGACTGCTCTACGGCAAAATATTTTGATGAAGCGGGCATTGATTCAATACTTGTCGGCGATTCGCTCGGGATGGTGATTCTCGGGTATGACGGAACCCAAAAAGTAACGATGGAGGACATGAAAGTCTTCACGGGAGCCGTTGCACGCGGGGCAAAAAGGTGCATGGTTGTTGCGGATATGCCTTTTATGAGCTATCACACGACAATAGAAAATGCGGTTAAAAACGCTGGCAGCCTGATTCAAACCGGCGCAAATGCCGTAAAAATCGAGGGAGCAGGTGATTTTATACTCGAATGCATAAAAAGAATGGTGGATTCGGGCATTCCGGTCGTGGGGCATCTGGGATTCACGCCGCAGTACTTGAATGTTCTCGGCGGATACAAAATTCAGGGCAAATCCTACGAAAACACTATAAAAATTCTTGAAGATGCAAAAAAACTCGAAAAAGCCGGGGTTTTTGCGGTTGTTCTGGAGATGGTGCCTGAAGAATCCGCAAAATATATTACGGAAAGGCTGACAATTCCCACAATCGGCATTGGTGCAGGCCGGTATTGCGATGGCCAGGTGCTTGTTGCGGATGACATTCTCGGAAAATATTCCGAATTTCAGCCGAAATTTGCCAGAAAATACGCCGATTTAAAAACTGAGATATTTAATGCGGCTAAAAACTATATTTCGGACATAAATGCAGGAAAATTCCCGTCAGAAACCGAGGTTTTCCATTTAAACGACGAGGAGATGAAAAAACTTGAAAATCATACACAAAATTAACGAAATCAGAGAAATTATCCAAAAAGAAAAACAAAACGGCAAAAAAATAGGGCTTGTGCCCACAATGGGCTGCTTGCATGCCGGGCATGCGTCGCTTATCAAAAAATCAGTCGAAAATGCGGATATAACTGTGGTTTCTGTCTTTGTAAACCCGATTCAGTTCGGCCCTAACGAAGATTATGACAAATATCCGCGCACGCTCGAAGCTGATGCAAAAATTTGCGAAGAAATCGGCGCTGATTACGTTTTTGCGCCGTCAGCCGCAGAAATGTACCCCGGGTTGGAAAAATTTTCCGACCTGACGATGGTCTGCCCGCCTTATGCGCTCACGGATATGTTGTGCGGAAAGTCCAGAGTCGGACATTTTGACGGAGTTGCGACAGTTGTTACAAAACTTTTCAATATAATATGCCCTGATATCGCATGTTTCGGGATGAAAGACATCCAGCAGCTGCATATTATCAAAAAAATGGTTAAAGATTTGAATTTTTCTGCCGATATAATATCATGTCCCCTTGTAAGAGAAGAAAGCGGACTCGCTCTCAGCTCAAGGAACAAATACCTGTCAGAAGCCGACAAAAAAGCGGCATTGACGATAAGCAAAGCGCTTTTTGCAATAAAAGACGGATATCAAAAGGGCATAAAAGACACAAAACTCCTTTTTGACACGGCAATGACGGTATTGGACCCGATGATAGAATTAGATTACCTGGAATTTGTCGACAAAGAAACTTTTGAAACGGTTTCAGAGATAAATTCCCCGACAATAGCGGCAATCGCAGCAAAAGTCGGCGGGGTGCGGCTTATTGATAACATAATAATCGGAGAATAGGATGAATTTTAAAACAATAGACACTCTATTTCTGCACATAAAAAAGTTAATAATGATTCTCGTTTTTATTTCGCTGTTTCTGTCTGTTGTTTATTTCATTTATTGGCTGATTGTCAGCATGAAAATTACGCTCCCGGATGCAATAAACAACATTTTGCTTATTCCCGTTGATTTTTTGAAATCTTTTTTCAAAAATGCTCCGGAATTAAAGGACATGATGTTCTTGCTGCCGGTTGCAGTGTCGCTTGTGTTTATTATCTTGACCTATATTTTGAACTGTGTTTTACAATACGTCGAGTTTTCTCACAGAAATTATCAAAAATACGTAGAGGACTACAAAGCAAATCTTGAAGCCAAGATAAATACGCAGCTAAAAAAGAATTTTGTTCAGGAACTTGAAAAAACGGAATTTTTTGCAACAAAATTGAAAGTAGAAGCAGAATCACCAAAATCCTATTTAAAACAATCGCTCACGGATGAAGAAAAAGCAGAGCTGGAAAATAAAATAATCAGGGAAATTTCTGATTCATTGAATTTTGACTTGATTGTACGAAAAGGAACGGGCGCATCTGATGCCTACTTTATATGCAAAGAACCTAAGAATGCTTCCGAGTTTTATGCGACGCTCGTTAATAAAACAATCAAAATCATCAACAAATACATAAACGAACGCGTAAAAATCAATTTTTACTGCGCGGTTGACGTTTTTGATACGGCTTACGAAGCGAATTTTAAGCTCATAGAGCTGGATAAAATTATTGACATAAGGGTAAAAAACAAAATTCTTGTTGCTCCGAGGTTCAAAACGTTCTTTCGGGAGCTTTATCCGGGATATTTCACGTTTAAGCTGCTCGGGGAGTACAATTTTTCAAAAAACACATACAAAAGCAACTATATAAATATTTATACCCTCCACAGACGCAGCAAATAAATTTTTGCACTAAAAAAGGCCCATTTGAAAGGGCCTTTTTTGTGAAATTTAAAAAACTTACACAGCGTAAACGCTTACTTGTTTTCTGTTTCTTCTGTGCGGTTCAAAAGTAACTTTTCCGTCAATCAGCGCAAACAAAGTATCATCTTTGCCGATGCCTACGTTGTTTCCGGGATGAATTTTAGTACCGCGCTGGCGAACAATGATAGTTCCGGCAGAAATAGTTTCGCCGCCGAATCTTTTGACGCCGAGTCGCTTACTTTCACTGTCGCGTCCGTTTTTTGATGAGCCAACGCCCTTCTTATGTGCCATTTTATTATCTCCTTTTAAATTTTTTCGTCTTAACCGGTATTGACCCGGATTTTTTACGAGTAAATTAAGAATTACTGCAAATTATAAGCCTATTCAGCAGGTGTTTCAACTTCAGCAGAAGCAGATTTTGCTTTTGAAGCGGAAGTTTTGATTTTGTTAATCATAACACGCGTAAATCCCTGTCTGTGGCCCTGTTTTTTTCTGTAACCTTTTTTTGCTCTTTGTTTGTAGACAATAACTTTTTTAGCTTTGTCATTTTTAAGAACAACGCCCTCAACCGTTGCTTTTTCAACGTAGGGTTGTCCTACTTTTGATTTTTTACCGTTGACGAGCATTACAACTTTGTCAAAAGTAACTTTTTCATCGGCTTTTGCATCAAGAAGCTCGATATCAACATATCTGCCTTCTTCCAGCTTGTACTGTTTGCCGCCTGTTTCAACTATTGCGTACATTGTGTTTTCCTTTCACTTGAGGGACCGCAGCTGCTCAAAAAACAGCATTTAAGGCGGTCTGCCTATCTACATTTGCTTTTAAATAGTATCAGGCCCATACCCTAATGTCAAGGCTGGACGCAAAATGCAGTTAATTTTGTAAAATTTATACACAAAAAGACCCTCATCAAAAAAGAGGGCCTTTTTATTCAAAAATTTATCAAACTAAGCTTCAGAAGCGACTTCTTCTTCGTCAGAAGATTCTTCAATTACGGCATCAGTTCTTATTGAGCCTGATTTTGCCGGTTTTAAGCTTTTATCTTTGAATTTTTTAACCTGTCTGTCGAGTTTATCAGCGACGAGGTCAATGCTTGCATACATCGACTCAGCTGACTCTGTGACGTGAACAGCACCCGTAACGAATTTGCAGGTAACTTCCGCCGTGTGGCTCTGTGCTACGCTCGGATTTTTAATAACGGACAAAACAATATCAATCGCCTGGATTTGGTCGTAATGATTTACAACTTTGCCGATTTTTTCCTTGGCATAGGCTTTGATAGCGTCAGTAATTTCAATGTTTCTACCGTTTACGTAAATGCGCATGTATAGGCCTCCTGTCTTGAAACCGGATGCTTTGCCGAAAACGCTTTCTTTCCGGCATTTGAGGCTTTTTTCACTTTAAACCTCGTCCGATTCCGCATTTAAAATTGATACTTACCTAGTATAGCGCATTTATTGGTTAGTTGCAACGATTATATAAGTTTGTGTATAATATTGTCAGGTTAAAAGACTTGAGTATCGGAGTTGTCATGAAAAAAATAATTTTTACGTTATTAGCTGCCCTGACTTTATCTTCACCTGTTTTTGCGGCGGCCTGGATGAACGATTTAAAAGATGTTTTTGTCACAAACAAGGCAATAATTCTTGCGGTGAACATCAGAACATTCAATGCGCAGGATAAAAACGGAAACGATATCATAGAACCCGACAAAGGCGACATTTCCGGGAATTTTGTGAACGCAGTAGGGCGTCTTGACGAACTGAAAGATGCCGGGATAAACACAATTCATCTTCTTCCGATTACTCCGGTCGGAAAAATCAAAGCAATGGGCACCGCAGGCTCTTTATACGCAATTTCAAGCTTCACGGAGTTGAATCCGCAGCTTGACGACCCGAACAACGACCTCACGGTCATGCAGGAGGCAAAACAGTTCATAAATGAATGCCACAAGCGCAACATCCGCGTAATAGTTGATCTTCCGAGCTGCGGCTCTTATGATATGTACCTTGGGCACCCGAACTGGTTTTTAAAAGACAAAGAACAAAACGCAATTGTGCCCGCTGACTGGACGGACGTAAGATTATTCAAAGTTCAAAACCCCGACGGCTCGCTAAATCCGGAAGTTTACAATCTTTTCAAGGGTTTTGTTGATATGGTTATGGATTTGAACGCCGACGGAATCCGTGCGGACGTTGCGTCATCAAAACCCGCCGAATTCTGGTCGCAGCTCATCAAATATGCAAAATCAAAAGACCCGCAGTTCCTGTTTTTGGCCGAATCCTCGGACAGCTGGCATGATGCAATAGCAAAAGAGGCTCCGTTCACCCCTTATGACAAACTTCTTGAGGCCGGATTTGACGGATTTTACGGAAGTTTTATGAATTACAAAGACTGGAAAACAGCGCAGCCTTTAGAGGCCCAAATTCAATTGATAAAAGGGCTGAAAACAAAATATCAGGAACCCAAAGCAGTTATAGGAAGTTTTGCCACCCATGACGAACTCAGCCCGATTGTTACGGGGCGCGAGCCTTATGCAACGCAGCTTTTATGGCTTCAGGCGACTTTGCCGATAAATTCTTACTACGTTGACGGTTTTCAAACGGGCGACAATTACATGTACCGCTACGCAAACCAAAAAGCCCCAAAAAGTTATACAGATGACAATGTTTATTACGTGCATAAAGGGAAAATCGATATTTTTAACTTTTCAAGAAAGCCGGGCGGCAAAAATGACCAGCTTAAAGATGAATTTGTGATGGCAAACGGCTTTAAAATGGCGGCAAACCGCTTGTTAAACGACGGAACTTTTTGTTTCTTAAAAACAACAAACCCCTCGATTATTGCATATTCAATTACCCTGAATCGTTCGACAATAATCGTCATTGCAAACAAAAACCTAACATTCAACACAGCCGGAACCGTTTATATGAAAGGGATAAGCCCGGATATGATGATTGTACCGATAAGAGTGCCCTCATCGCCAAAAATCAAGAAGAATGAAATGCTCGTGGACATTCCGCCGGCCGGTATAATCGTTTTGACGATGGACAACTCCGTTCATCTCGACGAACTCAAGAAAAACAGCAAAAAAAGTCAAAATAAATCGGCAAAATAATCAAAAATACCTTTATTTTGGCGCCATAAAACTTCTTTTTCTTCATTTTCGGGGAGTTCAAGCGTGATTACGGGAATATTTCGTTCAATTCCGCAATATGTACCAAAACTGCCCGGCGTCGGGTAGCCGATGTCGTTTTGCACGGGATAACCCGTAATACGCGAGATATCTGCGGCCAAATTTTCTGCCGGCCCGTCAAAATTAACCACTTTGTAGGGTTCATGAAGCGTGAGTATCGCATCCGGCGAAAATTCTTCGATTATTTCGCAGACAAAGGCCGTTTCAATTTCCGAACCCGGGTTTTCGCCGCCAAAATATTCATCTTTATTGGATTTTTCCCAATTTTTTGCGGGGAAATTACGGTTTAAGTCGACTCCGTTCGCGTTTGTTCTTGTTTTTAGCGCTTTTCCGTCGGGGTTTAGGCAGGGAACGAACAAAATTCGGTTTTTTCCCTCATATTTTGTGCAATTTTCAAGGTATTTGCGGATAAGAAACTCCCCGTCCGGCTCATCACCGTGAAAAACGCCGATTATCAATACGGTTTTAGCCCAATTTGCTCCGGAAAGTTCAATAAGTTCGATTTCATTACCCGTGCAGGTTTTTATGGATTTTATTTTATTCATTTTTCAGCAATTCATCCCATAATTTTGCGGTTTTTGCAAGAATTTTCGCCGTTTCATCCTTGTTCAGCATAATTTCCTGCACCGAGCTGTTCAAAAGTGTGATTATTTCTTTCTGGTTGCGTCCTGCGCGCACAGGGTTTTCCAGATTATCCAGCTGCTTTGCGCTCAGGCATCTTGCTTTTGAGATAACGTCGTTTTCGTCGAAATTCGTAAAATACTCATCTTTCAACGCTTCATTATTAACAGGAAGTATTGTTGTCAGCTTGGCCAGCTCGATTTGATTCTTTTTATTCGTCAAAAACAAGGCAAATTTCAACGCAGCTTCTTTATTTTTAGCCCTTTTTGGGATAATCAGGTTCATAATCGAAACGTCATATTTTCCGCTCTCGCCGGTAAGCTGGTTTGTCACGTCAGTAACCTTAAACACGCCCGGAGCGTTATCTTTTATCATATTCAAGAAATTTGCGCCCGATTGGATAAAAACGAGCTGGCCGGACATGAATTTTTCAAGCGCCTCGCGATGAGTTTGCGTTATTGACTCTCTGGGAATCAAATCCTCCTGATAAAGCCTCTTATAACCGTCAAAAATCATCAAAGAATTTTCATTCGTGAGCGTTTGCGGCGAATTTACGCCATATTTGTTCAAAATTTTCAAAAGTGTATCGTTTTCCGTCAAAGTCGGCATTGTGGAAAAAACGCCGGTATTTTTCTTTATTTGAGCAGAAATTTCAAACAAATCCGTATATGTTTGGGGAAGTTTATTAATTTTTGACCTTTCAAGCAGCTCTTTGTTATAAAAATTCAAAGCCGAAGTCGCATAAAACGGAACAGCGTAACATTTTCCGCCCTGCATGAAGTTTTTCACGATTTGTTTGTTATAATCCGAAAGTTTTGCGCAATCTACAAGATACAGCGCCTGTTTTTGAGCCAGCACACTTGAAAATTCCGGGGTCAAATTCACCAAATCCGGAGGGTTATTGCTCAAAATCGAAGCCAGGGTTCTTTTTTCGCCCTCAGAATAAGGGACATCAATCCATTTTATCTTTATTTCAGGATTTTCCTTTTCAAACTCCGCAATCAACGGGTTCATGTACCCGCCAAAAGTTCCCAGCTGCAAAGTCCAAAAAACGACCTCGTTATTTTGACTTTTCGGCTTGAGCGTAGCCAGCGTCAACACCAGGCATAATATTGCAAGCGCCAATATTGTATTTTTCAAAATTTTCATAAAAACAATTATAAACAATGCGTCATTCAGGGGCAAACTATTAACTTTTATTATTTTTAGGCGCAAATTTATGATTTTTTTTATTATTTAGCCCTGTTCAAAGTACATCAGAAAGCATTATGGGCTGTTGTCAGGCGGTGCCTGACCTACTTTATGGTTTGATTGCGGGGATGGAGAGATTTTTAGAGTTTTCTCCCTCTCTTTGGGAGAGGGCTGGGGTGAGGGTTGGCCCTTTGGGTTTTTGGGGCTCCGCACCGGGATTTTGTTGTTTTTGTCGGGATTTGGGGGTAATGACAATTTTTCGAACTGGTAAGATCCTGAAACGAGTTCAGGATGACAAGTTATTTGTTGGGTTGGGGTGTTTTTTGGGTTTTTCTCCCTCTCCTTGGGAGAGAGGCTGGGGTGAGGGTTTGCCCTTTGGGGTTTTGGGCTCCGCACCGGGATTTTTTTGTTTTCCTCCCTCGCCTCTTGCGGGAGAGGGTCGGGGTGAGGGGGAAGCCCTCAAGGATTTTTGTTTTATTGCTGTGATTGGGGTTAATGACCGCTTTTCCGGCTGGTAAGATCCTGAAACAAGTTCAGGATGACGGTTATTTAGGGGTTTGGTTGAGCGAATTTAACGGGGAAATGGGTAAAAACGACACTTTTATATCATGTTTACATACCTTTTATATCCCTCTAGTTATTTAATGCCCGTTTTTGGGAATTTCTAAACGTCTAATTGGGAATTTGTTTACAATTCGTTACAAATAAAAATCCCGCGAAAAAAACCAAGATTTATAGTATAAAAATTATTTTTTTGAGTTAATATGTAGGTGTAAAGTATCGTCAAAAATCATACGAGAGGTATATTATGTGG
>CALUPP010000057.1 GCA_944322685.1 Candidatus Gastranaerophilales bacterium | reverse complement strand
GTTACGGATGTGAACCTGATTTGCGGCGACAGCGCTTCTTCTGAGATTTCTGATATGATTCAGGCGCGTTTGGACGTCATGGGCCGTGAAAAAGCGCAGTTTTTGGTGCTTCATCCGCCTTATGACGACATTATCAAGTTTTCTGACAAGAAAGAGGACCTTTCAAACTGCGCAACAACGGAAGAATTTTATGATTTGTTCGAAAACGTTGCGAGGAACGGGTTTGAAAAGCTTGAAAAAGGGCGTTTTGCGGCCTTGATTATCGGCGATAAGTACTCAAAAGGGCAATATATCCCGCTGAGTTTCGGCTGCATGGAAAGAATGAACCGCGCGGGCTTCATCACAAAGGCGATAATCGTCAAAGACATTCAGGGCAACGAAAAAGCCAAGGGAAAACAGGCGAATCTTTGGCGATACCGTGCGCTTTACGGCGGTTTTTACATTTTCAAGCATGAATATGTGATGGTTTTCCAAAAACCGTAGAAAATTTGATTTTTGCCATGCAAAACTTGTTTTAGCATCGCAAAATCGTGAATTCTTTATACAAATTGACAAAAACAGAACGGAAATAAGCTCAAAACAATGATTGAACTGCTGATTCTTTACAGTTTGAACAAACGCGAGCGGACGATTTATTCGCTGAGGGCCGATATTCATGAAAAATTCGGCTATTTCACGCGCCCAAGCGTCGGGACGATTCATCCTGCGCTAAAACGGCTAAAAATGGCCAATATTGTCACTGTTCGCGAGGCTTATTCGGACGGAGGGAAGAAATCCTCGTATTACGGGCTGGCTTCTTCGTGGCAAAAGCACTTTAGGGAGCTGTTTTTCACGCCGTTGAGCGAAAATCCGACCTTATTTTTTACGGAAATTCAAACAAAAATCGCGGTTTTGTCCTTGCTTGAAAATGAGGACAGAGAAGCGTTTTTGCGGGATTTGTCATTGAAACTTGAAACTTTCGCGCTTGATTTGAAGAACACGCTTGAGGACGAATACATAGAGCTCGATGAATTTCAAAAATTGCTCTTAAAAAAGAACATTCAGGATGTTGAAAATTATCTTGCGTTCACGGAGAAGTTGAAAAATGCCGGCAATAATTAGCGAGATAGTGAAAAAATCCATAGCCGAGGAGCTTTGCTTTGAAAAGGGCGATAAAATCCTCAAAATCAACGGCGAAACGCCAAAAGACCTTATTGATTACCGTTTTGCGATAAACGATGAATATCTTGAGCTGGAAATTGAGCGAAAAAACGGGGAAATCGAGGTTTATGAGATTGAAAAGGACTTTGACGAGGATTTGGGCATAGTTTTTGAGTCGGCGGTTTTTGACCGGGTGAAACTTTGCGCGAACAATTGCGTTTTTTGCTTTGTTGACCAGCAGCCTGCGGGGCTGCGCGAGTCGCTTTATGTAAAAGATGATGATTACAGGCTTTCTTATCTTCAGGGGACGTATATCACGCTCACGAACCTCACGAAAAAGGACAAAGAGCGCATTGAACGGCTGCATTTGGGGCCTTTGTACGTGTCAGTTCATACGACGAACCCGGAATTACGTGCAAAAATGCTCAGAAATAAGCGCGCATCAGAGATTATGGAAAGCCTCGAATGGCTGAAAAGGGCAGAAATTCCGCTCCATTTGCAAATTGTCATGTGCCCCGGGCTGAATGACGGTGTTGAGCTCAAAAAAACGCTGAACGACCTTGGAAAGTTCAAATCGGTTGTGCAGTCGATTGCGGTCGTGCCGGTTGGGCTGACAAAGTTTCACAAGAACAATTTATCGCTTCTGACGGAAGAAAATGCGCGAAAAACCATTGATATTATTGATAATTTCAACAAAAAAATCAAAAAACACCTTGCGCAGGCAAGCGACGAGATATTTTTGAAAGCAAAACTGCCCATTCCGGAGCGAAAATATTACGGAACTTTTGCCCAGCTTGAGGACGGGGTCGGCGCGTTGCGGCTTTTGATGGATGATTTTGAAAAAAATAAAAAACACCTGCCAAAATCTGTGAAAAAACCTCTAAAACTTACGTTTGCGACCTCAAACAGCGCGGTTTTTCCTATTTCGCAGCTGGTTGAAGCGCTTAACGGGGTGGAAAATGTTGAATGTGATTTAGTTGAGCTGAAAAATTCGTTTTTTGGCGAGGATGTTATTGTTGCAGGGCTGATTACCGGGAAAGACCTGATAAATCAGCTCAAAAACAAGAAAATTCATACCCTCGTTATCCCCTCCATCATGCTGCGTCCGTTTAGCGAGGACTTTTTGGACGGGGTGACGGTTTTTGATGTGGAAAACGAACTAAAATGCAAAGTTCAGGTTATAAAAGATATTTATTCCGTCAAGGAAATTGTTGATTTGTTGAAAAAATAGGGAATTTTACCTTTTTTCGTAAGATTGCGGAGCATAATGTACATTTTTTGCGGGAAACCAGTCCCGTAATTCCGGAGAAAGAGGCTGAGGGCTGCGGATTTTATCTTAATTAGTCCTTGCGGGAGAGTGCGCCACGATGTTGGCGGGAAAAAAGCAAGCTGGGAATAGCGCAGCGGTTGCCGCCGCAAGGTTTTCGCGTCTGATGAACGGCGGGAAACGCTTTAAAGCTTGAAAAATGCATTCTAAAATCCTTGTTTAGGCTATTCCCGCCCTACTTTATCTCCTTGCGGAAGAGGGCAGGAGTGAGGGGTAAAACTGAGGGGTATTTTTAACATTTATTGATTGGTTTTGCCGAAGATTTTCGCTTAATAGCCAACAAAAGCGCCATTATCCCCTTTTGTTCTTCTCGTTGTCGACCATGTGCGAAACAACCATTTGTTTTAGGACTTTTCCTCCCAAATATGCGCCAAAACCAATGGCCACAACCGCTCCGGCCGGCCCCATGAGTGATGATGCAACTACGCCGGCCAGCGCAATCCCGAGAATTCCGCCCAACATCGCGGTTGTTGAGGGCGATTCTTTGGATTCGGCGATTTTATTTGCGGTTTTTGAAAAGTCACTTTTCACAAACTGGTCGGTTTTTATGGAATTTGTGGCCGCATTTGAAATATCCTGCGAGAAATTTACGGGATTTGTTTTTTGCAGGTGTGAAATCTTGTTTTTAACCTCAAAAATATCACGTGTAAGCTTTGTATCCATCGCAATGCGGTTTTCAGAGCGTCTTTCGATGCCGGAACGGCGCTCAAAAGCAACAGGCACGTTCTTCTTGCGCCTGTCTGACACTACCTGATATTGAGGATATAGCCGCATGTTAATCATTACAGTTAATTATAAAACCAAACAGGCAAAAAATTGCCATTCTTATGAAAAATTGTTTCAAATATTAAACGAGTTTTTCTCTGACGGCCTTTACCGCGGCTTCTGAGCGATTTTTGACCTTTAGTTTTTTGATAATGTTGCTCACATGCGCTTTTACTGTGTTTTTGCTGATGAAAAATTCCTTTGCGATGTCCGAGTTGTATTTTCCTTTTATAATTCTTTTAAGAATTTCTTTTTCTCTGCGTGTTAAATTTATATCAGAATGGGATATTGGGGCAGGTTCGCCCAGAATTTTCTGAACATTGCCTTTTCTGAGCGAATCCGCAACCGTATCGCTGAAAATACTCAAACCTGAGGCCGTGAGTTTAATTATTGAACAGATTTTTTCTGCTGAAATCTCTCCGCAAATGCAGGTATTTACGCCATGAACGTAGGCCTGATAAAGTTTTTCGCTGCTTTCTGCAAAAATTGCTATTTTGACTTCGGGAAAATGGATCAGGAGCTTTTGTAAATCAGCAAATTCGCTCTCGTATTTGAGATTTGAGCCGATAACGATAACATCCGGCTGTTTTTTTGTCAATGCCTGAATGCAGGCGTTGGTGGTTTCAAAATCGCCCAAAACATTGAAGTTTTTTTCTAAAATTCCTACCATGCTTCTCCGGGATAAAAAATAACTTTCTATCACATAAACAACTATTCTTTTTTCCATATCTATACCTGCTGTTTGTAAAATATATGCCAGTTTAACAGGTATTTCGGCCCCTGTGTTGAACGTATTTTCCGTTTAGGCCGCTTTTTAAAGAAATTTGAAAAAAATGTATACAAAATACTAAAAAAACATCGTTTATATGAAATATTGACATTGGCTTTCAAATTACTATACTAAATTTATTACAAAAAGGAGATTTTATATGAACAAAAAACTCTTATCAACAATCATCGCCGTAGCAGCTATGGCAGCAGGCACAGCAGTAATGGCAGGCCCTTGCAAAGGCCCGTGCGAAGTACCTCCGCCTCCTGGTGAAGGAAGACCATGCCCTCCGCCTGAATTCGGCAAACCGCCTATGGATAAAGAAGCTTTCGAAAAAGCCAAAGCAGAAAGAAAAGCAGAGTTTGAACAGCGTCTTAACCTTACGGATGAACAAAAAGCTCAGCTCGAAAAAATAAAAGCCGATGAAAAGAAATCACTGGAACCTATTCATAAAAAAATGGACAAACTCCACAAAGAAAAATCTGATCTCATGAAAAAAGAAAGAGAAATCAGAGCAGAAAGCATGAAAAAGTTCGAAGCGGTTCTTACTGAAGAACAAAAGGCTGAGTTGGATAAGATGAAAGCTGAATTTCATGAAAAAATTAAAAAAGATTTCGGCAAACGCGGCCCGCACCCGATGATGAAGCCGGAATGCGTTCCCGGATGCGCAGGCGCTGACTGTAAAAATCCTGACTGCACATGCGGATGCCATAAAAAACCATGTAAAAAATAAGGTTTTTGACTGAAAATAAAAACGGCGGCATAGTTTTTCGCTATACCGCTGTTTTTTATGATATATTTGATAGCGAATCATGTCTGTTTTTGTGAAAGGAGAAATTAATGAAAGATTTTAGCGGCATTAAAGATTATCAGATTGTGCTTCTCGGGTTTTTGATTGCTCTGGGGGCTATTATTTCGACATATTTGTTGTCGAATGGAATTATCCAGTTCCAGAAACTACAAGCGCAGGCAATTACCGTAACCGGTTCAGCGAGCCAAAAAGTTACCTCGGATTTTGCAACTTGGAACGGCAGTTTTGAAACCAGAAACGCCAATCTCAAAGCCGGTTATGCAAAACTTACCGCAGATGCTGCTGTTATTCGTGAATTTCTTCTTTCTAACGGAATTGAAGCATCAGCAATAGAGTTTTCGCCCATAAACAGCTACGCAATTTACAAAAGAACTCCGAATGGCTATGAAACCAATGAAATCCAGGGGTATAGGCTTTCTCAGAGCGTGACTGTTTCGTCCAAAGATATCAACAAAATCACTGAAATGTCAAAAGGTGTTGCTGCATTGATTGATAAAAATGTCGAGCTCAACTCAAACAATGTTCAATATTTTGTTTCAAATATCGACGACATAAAAATCAAAATGGTCGGTGAAGCCACAAAAAATGCTAAACTCCGCGCTGAAAGCATGGTTAAAAGCACAAAAGGCAGAATCGGCGTGATGAACAGCGCAAAAATGGGCGTTTTCCAGATTGTTCCTGAAAATTCGACCGAAGTTTCCGACTATGGCATAAATGACACGCGTTCGATTGAGAAAAAGGTCGTTGCTGTTGTAAATGCTACGTTTACTGTGAAATAACGGCACGGTTTTGTTGCGAAAAAGCGGATATTTCCTGTTGTTTATTCCCAAAATCCGCCCTTGCGGGTCGATTTTAAGGCATTGCAAAACGGAAAATATCCGCTTTTTTATGCTTTTTAATATGGCGGCTTTCCTGTTTCGGCATCTTGGAAGACGGACGCTCCGCCGGAGTAATGCCCGGCTCCGCAAGGGGCTAAATCCCGTACGATTCCGTTTCGGCACGCTTCTCGTGTCTGTTTAGCGGCGCAGCCACGTTTCATGTTTGTTGTGTTATTTTTACAGGCGGTCTCGGGTTTGGATGTTTCGTGAAGTCCTTGCGGTGGGAACCGCTGTGCTATTCCTACCCTGCTTTCCCAATATTTCCTCCTCCCCCCTTTCCTGCCGTCATGGAGCGGGCTCTCCCTTAAGGGGCGATGGAGAACGTCCCCTTTTTACCATTGATGCGGCTGGAGCTTCCGCAGGAAACGGGGAAAAATGATTCGTACTAAACAAAAAAGCCCGCTTTCTTTGAAAAAACGGGCTTTTTTGTTTAATAAATATCAACTATGTATCAATATTCGTCGCGTAAACCGCATTTGCCTCAATAAAATCACGACGGGGCTCAACTTTGTCACCCATAAGAATATCAAAAAGCTGATCGCAAAGCATCGCGTCTTCAATATTTACCCTGAGCAGCGTTCTTGTCGCGGGATCCATGGTTGTTTCCCAAAGCTGCTGCGGCATCATCTCGCCCAAACCTTTGAATCGCTGCAATGTAAGGCCTTTTTTGCCCCTTTCTTCAACGATTCGCTGAAGTTCCGCAAACGATGTGATTTGAACCTCCTCAGTTCCCAAATCAAGCACGAGAACCTTTTCTTCTTCAATCAAAAAGCTTCTGATAAGCGGATATGCGTTCTTGATTCTTTGATATTCCGTGCTTTTGATGAGATTTGAGGTAATCAGCACCGGCTCTTTGTCCTCTCCGAGGCTGAGTTTCAGGTTGTATTTGTTCGTTTCGGAGTTGAACTTGATTTCTACGCTGTAATCCTTAGCTTCTGTGATGCCGTAGTTTTCGGCATGGTCTTTGAGATAATGATTAAGGTATTCGCAGCGTTTTTGCATTGTTTCCTGGTCGTCAAAGTCAACAATTTGCATTTCCGAACGAATCAAACCGCGTATCATAACCGACGGAATCGGATTTATAAGCGGGCTGTTGAACGAATTGTAATAATTCGACATGTTGCCCAAAAGCGTTACCAGTTCTTCATCAGCAACGACTTTTGCTTTCTTTTTATCGTACAAAGTAAGCCCTTTAATGCCCCTTTCGCGCAGCATTTTGTCGAGAGCACGGTCATCGTAGAGATATTCGGACTGTTTTCCGATGGTGATTTTGTATAACGGCGGTTGTGCAATATATACGTATCCATTGTCGATAAGCGGTTTTGCATATCTAAAGAAGAACGTCAAAAGCAGCGTTCTGATGTGCGCACCGTCGACATCCGCATCGGTCATGAAGATAATTTTGTGATATCTGAGCTTTTCAAGGTCAACATCGTCCTCGTTTTTGCTGATATTGATGCCGATTGCCTGAATAAGCGACTGAATTTCGTTGTTTCCGTACATTCTGTCGAGTCGTGCGCGCTCAACGTTCAAAATTTTACCTCTGAGCGGCAAAATCGCCTGGAACATCCTGTTTCTGCCCTGTTTTGCCGAGCCGCCCGCAGAATCACCCTCTACGATGAACAGTTCGCATTTTTCAGGCTCTCTGTTTGAACAGTCAGCGAGCTTTCCGGGCAGGGTGGAGTTTTCAAGAACGGTCTTTCTTCTTGTTAATTCCCTTGCTTTTCTTGCCGCTTCCCTTGCGCGCTGGGCTTGCAGGGTTTTTTCGATAATAATTTTGCCGAATTTTGGGTTAAAATCAAGCCATTCCTGCAATTTTTCCCTTACCGCGTCTTGAACAGCTCCGGTTGCTTCAGAGCTGCCGAGTTTTTCTTTTGTTTGGCCCTCAAATTCCGGATTCGGGATTTTTACGCTGACAATCGCCGTCAAACCCTCTCTCACGTCGTCGCCTGAGAGATTTGCTTCGGAATCTTTGAGCATGTTGTTTTTTCTTGCATAATCGTTCAAAACACGCGTAATTGCGTTTCTGAAACCGGTCAAATGGGTTCCGCCCGAATGCGTGTTGATGTTATTTGCAAAACTCAAGACAGATTCGTTGTATGCGTCGGTATATTGCATTGCAACCTCGACGCGGATGTCGCCGACCTGCTTGTCGATGTAAATCGGTTCTTCAAAAAGCACGGTTTTGTTCTTGTTCAAGAACTCAACATAGCTTCCGATGCCGCCTTCGTAGTGAAAATCCTGTTCTTCTTTGGTTTTTGCATCAATATAAACGATTTTCAGGCCTTTATTCAAAAATGCCATTTCTCTAAGGCGGTTGGCAATGACATCGCGGTCGATTTGGGTTGTTTCCTGAAAAATTTCGGGATCCGGCCAGAAAGTTGTTTTTGTACCTGTTTTATCGGTTTCACGGATTTTTTCAACAGGGGTCGTAGGCTCACCTCTGAGGTATTCCTGCCTGTGAACCCAGCCGTCGCGGGAAACTTCCACTACATATTTTTCAGAAAGTGCGTTTACAACTGAAGCGCCAACGCCGTGCAGGCCGCCTGAGACCTTGTAACCGCCGTCGCCGAATTTTCCGCCCGCATGAAGAACGGTGTGGACGATTTCGAGTGCTGATTTTCCGGTTTCCGGCTTGATATCGACCGGAATTCCGCGGCCGTCGTCCTCTACTGTGACGCTTTCGTCCTCGTTAATGGTTACTTTGATTACTTTACAGTAGCCGGCGAGTGATTCGTCGATTGAGTTGTCAACAATTTCATATATACAATGGTGCAAGCCGCGCTGCGATGTCGAGCCGATGTACATACCGGGGCGCATTCTTACGGCTTCCAAACCCTCTAAAACTCTGATATTATCTGCACTGTAATTCGTTTGTGATGTCATGCTTCCTCTTCCCTAATTATTCCGTTTATATAATATATTGTACTATAAACATTGCGAAATGACCATTTTGTTTCATTTTATTGCTGTTTTGGGCGAGGAATTTTATGCAGCATGTTTGGGAACCATGTAAATATTGTGAAAGCAAGGGTTTCTCGCTTTTTGCTTGGCGTGAAGACCTTGCGGTGGGAACCGCTGCGCTATTCCCACCCTACTTTCTCAATATTTACCCCCATTCCCATTTTCTGCCATTATCTGGGCGTACTTTCCCGCAAGGGCGAGGGAGAATAATTAAAATTGAAAACTTTTGCCCCCAAAATGGCTTGTGGTATAATATCACCAAGAGGAGAAAAGCATGAAAAACCGCTGGTATGACAAAGAACCTACGCTGAGCCTGGCTGTAAGCCTTATGAAGAACGAATCTGTAAATATCCAGGTTGCCTGCGCGCAGCTTATTACGGAAAAAGCGAAAAATCTCGGCGTAATAAGACAAAACAACCTGCTGGATGCTTTTAATTATGTGGTTCTTCGCTGGTACGAAACAGATGAGCGGATTTCAGAGGCCTTTGAATATTTGAAAGCGGCATCTGATGAGGTAAGGCGTGAGATTGCAATGGAGGTCATTGAATATTTGCAAAAAATCGAACCTCTTAAAAGTTAATTGAGAGCTTTGTTATGAGCACATTTCTTAAAAAAGTTATTTTTGCCGCATTTCTGCTTGTATTAGCCGTAAATATTTCACCGCAAAGAGCCGAAGCAATAAAAATCGGGATTGTTGACGGTGCCTCTGAGGCGGTCATCGGCACAAGCAAGCCCGCAAGCCTTTATCGGCCGGGCATGGAAAAACCAATATACCAGATTGAGGCCATGAAACCCTATCGTGTCAAGGCAATGGGCGATTCTATCGGAATTCAAATCGGAGGAAAATATTTTAACCTCGGTTTGTCGAAAATCATCGTTACTCCAACCTCAAAAGGGTTCATTTCCACGAAAAAACGCTGGTATCGCGGCGAATTTATTGTAATTAACAACAACGGATTGCTCACAATTGTAAATAATATCCCGCTGGAAGAATATATTCTCGGCGTGGTGCCGTCTGAGATGCCGTCAAAATGGAATATTGAAGCTTTAAAGGCCCAGGCGATAGCCGCAAGAAGCTATGCCATCGCAAACCGCGGAAAACGTGCTTCTCGCGGATATGATTTGAAAGATACGCCGGAAGATCAGGCCTATGGCGGCGCAAGCAGCGAAACAGCCGCTACAAACCGCGCTGTTGCGGAAACAAAGGGCATAGTTGTCACTTATAACAAAAAAATCATCCCTGCGTATTATTCTGCCTCTGCGGGCGGACATACAATAAATTCCGGTGAAATCTGGAACAAAGACCTGCCTTTTTTGCGCTCTGTGCCGTCGTTTGATGACGGAATTTCAAAAAACGGGCATGGAATCGGCATGAGCCAGCATGGCGCCAACAATCTTGCTGCAAAAGGCTATAATGCTTATCAAATTTTAAGCTATTATTACAATAATGTTAAGTTTGGACGCCTCGATCCATCATGGGCGCTTTAAGCCGGGTTTCTGAAACCCTTGCAGCGGCGGTATTTTGCGGCTTGTGCTCTGTATAGCCCCTTATAGTGTGCATTTTGTTTAAAAATTTTAAATAAAATACTTGTCAAAATGCGAAAAACCGCTATAATAGGTCATGTAACATTAAAGGAGGTTCTTATGAACAAAGAAGAATTAGTAAAAGAGGTTTCTAAAAAAGCTAAAGTTTCTCAAAAAGCTGCTGCTGACGTAATCGCTGCAACTTTGGAAACTGTTGAAAAAACTGTTGCTAAAGGACAAAAAGTTACTTTGGTTGGTTTCGGTACTTTCGAACCCAGAAAAAGAGCTGCAAGATCAGGACGCAACCCTCAAACCGGCGCAACTATTAAAATTGCTGCTAAAACTGTTCCTGCTTTCTCAGCTGGTAAAAAATTCAAAGAAGCTGTTAAGTAGTTTCTTTACGGTTTTTGGAAAAAGGAGTTCCGATTCGGGGCTCCTTTTTTAGTTTTTACTTCAATCGGGTGATATTTCTCTGAAAATTGAAAGTTTGCAGCAAAAATGCCGTCTTTCTGATAAGAAAGAGGTGAAACATGCAGGTTTGTACGGTTGAATATCCCGCATTAATATACAAAAGTGCGAAAAATAACGGTTTTGTTGCGAATTGTATCATCAAAAGGCTCATTGGATTCGGCAGGACGGAAAAAGACGCGATTGCGAATCTTGAGTCCGTATTGAACTCAATGAATGATGAATATTTCGTTAAAGTAAAGCCAGTGTATAACCTTTTATAAGCCTGATTATGCCGGAATCAG
The DNA here is from genome assembly GCA_944322685.1 of Candidatus Gastranaerophilales bacterium. GTDB lineage: Bacteria > Cyanobacteriota > Vampirovibrionia > Gastranaerophilales > Gastranaerophilaceae > Spyradomonas. The sequence goes on along the minus strand of CALUPP010000057.1, from coordinate 3,351 downwards.
GTTTGCGTCCAGAAGAATGTCCAGTGCATTCAGATTAAGCACAGGAAGCTTTGCTGAGATTTTTGGCATGCAGCTCTTGATTTTCGGAAAAGAGAGCAGTTTGAAATTTTCTTTCTCTGAATTAACATTTTTGTTAGTAACTCTTTCCATTTTTCCCCCGTATAATCCCTTTTGTATCTTGTATATTAATAAAAACATTTTTCACAAAAAAATTGCCATGTTTTGCGCCATGTTTTGTTAATTTTTTTGTAAAAATTTGTCTAAAACGGCTTTCAGCTTCTTTAAACCCACCCCTGTGTAGGTGGTAATAACCATCGTCAGCACAAAATATACGTAAGTTGTTTGAACGGGGTTGTAAATCCAGTAAATATCGTGATTTGCCCTTTCGGATATGGGAATTCCGTTGATATAAAGCAAAAATGCAGTTATCAAATACATGACAAGAAGATGGTTTGCCATTATGTGATAAGTGACGTTGCCCATTTGTTCGAAAAATTTCACGTTTTTGAAGTAAGGGTAGAGAATTTTCACGGTAAAAAGCGATGCCCATATCCCGGTAATGCTTGTTATGACCGGAACAATCAGCTGCTGGTCAAATCTTGCCCAAACAAGCACATAACTCAGCCCGATTCCATGTTCGGGGTCATAATCTCTGTTAAACAGCCACAAAACCGATTGCAGCGCAACAACCGCAAAAAACCACTTTATTGTGAAGATATCATGCTTTTCCTTTATGTAGTTTGTGTAAAAATAGCCCAAATAAACAAAAAACAGTGAAAACATTATCCGAACAAGCACCAAAAGCAGCGGTGTGAGGGCGAAAATTTTTGATATCGGGATTGCGGCCAGGCAAAGAACCGTAAAAAATCCAAGATGGAAGAATTTGTTGTCCCAAATCTTTTTTAAACCGATAAAAACAAACAAAAAGGCAATCATCGTCATAAAAAGCTGCGTAACGAACCACAGAGGGCAAGCAAGGTCAAACTGATGCCCGTTCAGAAACGGAGTTATGAAAAAGTTTTTAAAACTTATCGGTTCGCCCCAGAATTTGCCTGTCAAATTGAAAATCAGAACAGTTACGCCCAGATAAAACAAATTGTACAAAAAATAAGGCACCAAAAGGCTTTTTATCCTGCGTTTTATGAATTCTCTTATGTTTTGAAAGTACTTGTCCTTAAAAAGGCAGCCCGAAATAAAGAAAAACAGCGCAAGCTGAAAAGAATAAGGCGTAAACATCCCCAAAAGCGAAAATTCCAGGTGGCCGGAAACGACAAGCATTATTGCCAGCGCTTTTAGCATGTTCATTTCATTTGAAAACAATTTTTCCATGAAAATATGTTAGCATAAAATCATAAATCTAAAATTTAATAATCAAAATATTGCTCTTCAGGGTAATAAGTCGGCAAAATCGGAATAAAACGTTATATAATAAAAAGAACCCGTCAGTTAGGGTTCTTTTTTGTGTGTTGTGGTCATGTAAGTATTGGGTTTATGCTTTCTTTTTGCGTTCTTCGTCTTCTTTTTTGTCAATTTCTTGGGGAGTCAGGTTCAATGCGTAAGTTTTTACTGTTTTTAAGAGTGAAAATTCAGTGTTTATCTGGTCTCTTGCATCGTTGACTCTTTTTGTCATGTTTATTACGTCCATGATGTTTTCGTTAATGTTATAAGTGCCAGAAGTTTCTTCAGCAGCGCCGGTTGCGGCAAATCTGCCTATTCCTTCTGCTTTGTCCGTGAACATGTTGCTGTAATTTTTGTCAAGCCAGTCGATTGTGTCAAGTGTGTTGTATCCGTCGTTGGAATATTTGCCGTTGATGGTCAGGCCGAATGTTCCGAGAAGCTGGTTGTTGTTTCCGATTGTTGCATTTGAATTTTGGTAAGAGCTAAGGTCAATTTCGTCAATTCCGAGTTCTGCAACCGAAACAATGCTCTGTGAACCGTCTTTGTCTGTTACGAGAACTTTAACATCTGCGTTTTCGAGCTCCTCTGCGGAAACTTTTCCGTCGTTGTTGCCGTTTTGGTCGAGTGAAATCATTTCGAACCAGTTGTTTTCAGCTCCGAGGAATTCGCCTTCGTTGTTGAATTTGCCGTCGCCGTTTCTGTCGATGATAAAATCACAAATCATTTCATCAACAACAAATCCAATCGGGTCGCATCTTCTTGCTTCTTCGGCTTCTTCAATAGCCGTGAGCTGGTCGTTCAATGTAACGAGTTTGTTCTGTTTTGTGATAATTTGTTTCGAAAGGCTTTCACCTTTTGCGCAATAATTAGCAAGAACCTGAGTTTTTGCGTTAAGTTTTCCGAGAAGTCCGCCAGCTTCTGTCAAAGAAGCCAAAATCGATGCCGGAATATCTGTGTCAATGTTTCCGAGCTGCTGAGCAAGCTTTTGTTTCATCTGTTCCTGGGTCATTTTGCCGTTTGATGCGACATATTCTGCCGCAATCACTGTTGTTGCCGCAAGAATCTTTGCGGATTGCTCGGTTGTGTATTTTTCGGATTCTTTCAGCGCTTTTTCAATAGCTTCGTTGATTTGGTCTTTGATTTCTACAACTTCTTGCTGCGCTTTTTGGATATTTTTGTCATTTTCAGCTTTTTGAGCTGTAAGATTTTTGATATCTTCTTCTGTCTGCTCAATTTCAGCCTGAACATCTGCTTTGTTAAGTCCTGAAATGTTAACTGAAGAAGAGGTTGTGCTATTTGTTGTTGAAGAAGGAAACAGTTGTTCGATTGTTTGTTTTGATTGGTCGATACCCAGCGATTCTCTGTTTTCCCAAGCTTTTTGTACATTAATGCTGACACTATCAATCATAATTTTTACCTTTACTTACTTGACTTACATTTATATAAAAACAATAAGGGTATATACAATTTCAGTATTTAATATATATGTTACATAACTTAACAATAATGTAACAAACATAACGCATCATCACATCAGGCAGCAAAATACTAAAAACGCGTTGATTTAAAGACCATCGTGTACTTGTAATCACCGTAGCACATAATAATTAAAAACATATTCCCGTCAATATAATACGACTGTATGTATGAACCGGGCGGGGGCGATTTTCTTGATGAATTTCTGAAAAATGTGTAAAATTTGTCCCTAACATTCTCACAAAAACTCTGCCATTTTGATTTTTTAGCTTTTGGCACCATTGTATCGTAATATCCCGGCGCAACCAGCTCTTTTTTCACCACAGGTATGATATATTTTACCTTTCCGCTTTCTTTGAAAAGGACGTATTCGCGATCGTTGATAGTTCGCGGCGTCAAAATGTAATATCCGGCCGGAATGGTTTGATTTTTAAAGTACAAATCAACCGCAAGCCTGAAAAGCGGATACGGCGACCA
>CALUPP010000056.1 GCA_944322685.1 Candidatus Gastranaerophilales bacterium | reverse complement strand
CCTTATGAGCAAAAAAGCCCTGGATGTGCTTGCGCAATACCCAGAAAGGAATCTCTTTTTAAGAGGTGTTTTCTTTGATACCGGTTTGAAAAGCGATGTTGTAGAGTTTGATGTAAAAAAGAGAGCTTTCGGCAAGTCAAAATTCGATTACGGCTCTTTGCTCAAGCTCGCAGCGGCTGGGATAACATCATTCAGTGTGCGCCCCTTGCGAATTATCTTTTATATTGGTATTTTTATTTCATTAATTAGCATTTGCTGGGGAATTTGGACCGCGTTGCGTCTGCTGGCTGATATGCCGGCGCGAATTGGTGCGATAGACTACTATGAAATCTTTGAGATGTTCATGTCCGGCTTGCAAATGCTGTGTATCGGTATAATCGGCGAATACGTCGGCCAGATTTTACAGGAGGTAAAGGGCCGTCCGCGCGCAATTATAGAAGAAGAACTTGATTAGTTTTCTTTTCTTTTTAATAAAGCGTATTTTCGACCTTGTTTGAGCTGTTCAAACCTATCCGTCGCCAGAATACCCTTGTCTAAATCCTTTATTTTAACCAAAAATACCGCGTTTCTTTCGGCTTTTTGGGGATTCAACTTCATCTCGTCAGTATTATCCAGATAAATCACCTCACCACCATAATAATTCAGCGAAAAACGTCTGCCCATGTTCATTGCGTATAGCTTCAGCCGGTTTTCTTTTGCATAACGGGCAAAGTCCATCAGGTCATTTTGTCCGAATTTGTAGTCCAAGGCATAAAACCGTGGCGTTCCGAACGCTGAAAGTATCAAAATAAACAGTGCATAGCATCCAAATAGGGCTCTTTTGTTTTTTTTGAGCAAAAAGTATAGCGCAGGAATCTGAGTAACCATTATCGCGCCAATCGAAAACCACTGTATTGACTTTATGTCCGCATAAATCACGGCCGGCAGGTAAAATTTCATAAATATCGCCGCAAAACCGCAGATAAGACAGCCAATGCTGAAAATATATGATGAAATCTCGATTTCTTTTGCATATTGATTCTCATTTATATATTTTGTCCAAATATACCCCGCAATTCCGGCCGCAAAGGGATAAATCGGCAAAATATAAGTTATAAGCTTTGTGCTGGAGGCCGAAAAGAAAAGCATAATAAGCACTGATGCGGTTATATTCAACGCAAGTAGCTTTTCTGCATTATTTTCGGGAAATTTAAGGCTCGGAGCTTTTAATTTTTTGATTTTTGCGGCTAAAACTGCAAATAATGAAGCAATCCACGGCACAAGCCCCCAAATTACTGTAATAATGAAAAAATACCACGGCTGTTTGCGTCCCAGCTCTTTTGAATTCACAAAACGCTGAAGATGGTGCTTGATTATGTATTCATGGTAAAAATTCGGATGCATTTTTAGCATTATTATGTGCCAGGGAATTGTTATAATTCCAAAAAACAACGCACCTGGCAGAATATTGACCGGTTTTAGCGCGTCTTTAATTGTTCTTGTGTACAAAGATGCAAAAAATGCGGTTCCAAACGGTATTGCCGCCCCGGGAATCCCTTTTGCCATCACAGCCAAGCCTGAAAATGCATAAAATAACCACCAGCAGTATTTTTTGTTTTTTTCTTCGACAAATAGCGTCATAAAATAAGAAAAAACCGAAAAGCACACAAACGTGCACAAAAAAATGTCCAAAATTGCGTATTTTGAAAGGATTGTGAATTCCAAACAAGTAGCAAACGCCAGTGACGTAATTATCCCGTAGCTGCGTGATACAATTTTCTTTCCAGTAAAATAAAGCAAAAATGACATTAACATTGCGCAAAAAGCAGCCGGAAATCTTGCGCTGAACTCGTTAATTACGCCGAAAAGCCTGAAAGAAAGGCACTCTATCCAAAAATACAAGGGCGGTTTTTCAAAAAAGTACTCCCCGTTGAGATAAAGCGTCAAATAATCCCCGCTGTGGAACATATCCCTTGACATTAGCACATAGCGGGTTTCATCAATGTCCATAAGCGGGTATGAGCCGATATTATGGAAAAATATAAAGTAAAAGACAATAAAAAGCCCCAAAATCGTGCATTTGTCTTTGTGTTTTTTTGCAAATTCCAGCATTGCTATTACTATATCACAACAAAACATGCTTTGCGTATTATTTTATGGGCATGCACCAATCGCACGTAAAATCGCAATCATGCCCTCGGCGGCAATATCGTTGATAATTTTCCCGTTATCATCAAAATAATAAAAATTCATGACTTTTGCCGAGAATTTTTTGCCGGTAGCTGGAATTCCCAAAAAATCAAGCATATGCGTGCCAGAACATGTCCAGTAAACAGCCGTTTTTGTTTCTTCGGCACAAATATCTTCTAATTTCCACCGCACATCGGGAAAACCGGCCCTTAGCCAATGAACAACTGACAAATAGCCCTTGCCTCCGTACAAAATCTCTTTAGAAGCGGGCGTTGAAAACGCTGCTCTGTCTGAAATCAGTTCTTTCGCGAGATTTTCGTCGGCTGTGTTAATCATTTTTTCAAATTTCTTCATAGTATTGATATTTTGTTCGATTCTGCCCATTTTTCACCTCATTTTTAAATTATGAGGGGCGTTTTGGCCCCCATTAAGCTTATTAGCAAAGTTCAGCATCCTTGAGGCCGAATTGTTCTAGCGAATCTGTTTTTGCCTGTACACAGATAAAGCGAAAATCGCCATTTCCCGTATTTTTCAGCGTTCTTGCAGCATGCGGTGCTATTTTTACGGCGCTGCCCTCGGAAACATCAATTTCTTCGCCATCAACGCTGATTATTCCTTTCCCCTTTATAATAATGTAAACTTCTTCGTTTTGAATGTGCTTGTGGCTGAAAGGAAGCGCAAATCCCTCTGGCACGCTATTTACTGAAATTTCACAGCTGCTGAGTCCGAGAGCATCATGCAAAAATGCCTTTCCGTTTTCCATTTTTGCGATTTCTTCAAATTTGCCAAGGTCAGTTTTTGTGTAATTTTTCATGGTTTTCTCCTTTTTTTTGTTTGGTATCTAACTATTTGGGCAAAAAATTTTAAAAATTCTTAGCCATTTTTTTTAAAAGTTCATCCAGTATTTTTGATTCTTCATCAGAAAAGTTTTTGTACATAATTTTGTTCAATTCGTCGGAAATTTGGGTAAAAACCCTCTCAAAGTCTTTTCCCGCTTTAGTGAGCGCAATGTAAGTGATTCTGTTGTCCTCTTGTGATTTTTCACGGCAAAGATATCCGAGTTTTTCGAGTTTGTCGATGAGAATTGTGACAGTAGGCTTTGTCCGGCGGATTTTTTGAGCAATTTCTTTCATTGTAAGCTTTTCGTGCTTATAAAGCAGCATTAGAATGTCGCCATGGCTCGGAACAAGCCCCTTTATGCCGTTGTTGGCCAGTCCGTCAATTATCAGGCGGTTTCCGGCTTCTTTTATTCTTGATATTAGCGATAATGCTTCTTTCATAATTTTATGATAGTTAGATATCTAATAATTGTCAAGACCGGATGAAATTATGTATTAAGTGGCAAAAAATTTTCTGTTTTGTTTTTTAATCGAAAAAAAATCACAGGAGGCGCTTTGTTATCAGTATCAAATTACCCCAATTCAGCGTATATTTCTTTCAAATCGGCCCGTATCAGCCCTGAAACCCGCTCTACGATTTTTAAAATGCTAAATGATGGTGCTGGCGTTACTGAAATATCGAAAGAGCTCAAAATTGCAAAATCGACAGTTCGTCTTCAAATAAAAAAATCTGACTTTTCAGGCTCGGTAAAGTCAGCGCAGCAAGAAATCAGGTTTAACAATATTATTGAGCTTTTAAACCAAGGAAACTCTTTAAAATCTGCCTCAGAAAAACTTGGCATTTCAGCAGCCACAGCGCGCAGGATTTTGGATGTCTTTTCTCCTAAAATTGATCTTTTAACAGCCAAAAAAGAGGGCATTGTTAGTGAAATAACCCAATTTATCAAGCAGGGGCTTACGATTGATGAAATTGCCGGCAAATTGAAGTGTTCAACCTATACTGTTGATGATTATATTCAAAAATACAAGCTTCGCCCGCTTGTTAAGCACCATCAACGCCAAAAAGACGCAGATGTTATCCTTGAAAGGCTTAAAAACGGTGATAAAATTAAATATATTGCTCAGGAGTTAGGCATGTCAACAAATAAAGTTAGCAGGATTATAAAACAGTTTGATTTATTTAATTTGATTGTTTAGCAGGCAATTTTGCGCAATATTTCGGGGTATATCTATGAAGATAAAAAAATTTACCGAAAATAAGTCGGATTTAATGGAAATTTTGTTGATTGGCGATGAAGACGAGCGAATGATTGCCAAATATCTTGATAAATCAACAATTTTTGCCGTATATGAACAAGAAAATCTGATTTCAGCGTGTGCAGTCATGAAAATAGACAATGAAACGGTTGAAATAAAAAACATTGCGACATTTCAGGCGTACCAAAATAAGGGCTATGCGTCAATTTTGCTTGATTTTGTCTGCAAAACATATAAAAAGGATTTTAAGTTCATAATTCTCGGTACTGGTGAAAACAGACATACGCTGAGCTTTTATAAAAAGCGCGGATTTGTTGAAACGCACAGGATTAAAAACTTTTTTATTAATAATTATTCACATCCGATTTTTGAGGATGGAAAGCAGTTAACGGACATGATTTATTTGAAAAAAAGCTTGTAGTGAGTGCCGTTTTTTTGTTTTGACGGCTACAACCCTAAAACTAACAGGTTATCGCCAAATTGTGTATTCATTTGTCTTTTGTTGAGATTGTGATTTGGCATCTTTATGTGTTTACATTCCTCAAGCTGCCTTTTATTGTGTTAACAAATTTTTGAATAAATCCGTATAAACAAATACTGTATAGTTTTGTAGTTAATTCAAACTGAAATATGGTATGAATTATTAAAACTGTTTATATTAACAACAAATAATGTGGTCAGCAAGTATGCTCAGTCAGCAAACATCTTATTTGCTGCACTCTTCAATTATACCACTCTTCATGCCTGTTGATAGTCCCTGAATTAGGGATGGATCTTTAGATGCCCAAATCTTTTTATTAGTTGAAAACCTGCAAGCACATTTATACTGATTATTTGGATACATAAAGCAGGTTGCATTTGCATTTTTTTGCGGAGTCGCTTTAAAAAAGCTGTTTAAATCTTTATTAACTACAAATTCTGCTGCATAAGCAAAAGTTGTTCCTAAACAAAGTAAAAGCGATATGAATATTATTTTATTTTGCATAAAAGTTTCCATTATTTTTATAAAAGCTGTTGGAGATGAATTCAAGCTGCCGTTAAAAGGGCTGGAATCTTTCGTACTGACGACTCTCCGAGAATAATTTATTTAATAATTTTACAATATCAAATATTTATTGTCAATAAAAAACCACCCTATTGTCTGGGACATGCCTAGACTCAAATAGTAAAAATTGGGCACAAAAGTATGAAAAATTTCTAATTGTAAATTAACACAAGGTTTGAGAAAAATTAACAGTGACTTTGAGAAATATAATATGAACTTTTGTAAAAAAAAAGACAATTCTTAAAAAGTTTTTGTCTTAATATACATGTGTAGTTATGTAAGAAACTTTAATATGAAAATAAATCCTATAATTCAAAATATTCAAACATATAAAACGCCAAATTTTCAAGGAAAATTAAATGAAAAAGATTTGTCTTTATTATTAAGTAAGAGTATTAAAGATGTAAAAGTTAAATGTACGCAAGGTCATTTTGATAATATATTTTTTAAAACGAATTTAAATGATGTATTAAGGCATCCTGAAGCACAAGTTCTCGATGAATTGCAATATATGGCCATGAGTATGATGCCTAATTCTATCCAAAGCGGTATTGGACAATATTATAAAAAAATTCCTATAAAGGAAAATCCGAATATTCTGAAACAAAAACTAAATGAAGAATTCAAATTACTGCCAAAATTAGCAGCTACGCAACAATACTATAGAGGTATTGAGAATGTTTCAGATGCCGAATACAAGCTTTTTGAAAGTTATAGAAAAGGAGAAATTATATCTCCTGATAAAGGATATTCATATATGACAACTTCCCTCGAAGAAGCTAACTTATATAATAAGGGGCATAATGGAATTTTGTTTGAAATGGAATTTCCAGAGGGTTCTCAAATTTCTGAGCTACAAGCTATAATGTCGCCTAAAACACCAGGTTTTATGTTTGGAGAAATAAAAAATGAAGTTGTTGTACCTGCCGGTTCATTATATGAAGTCACAAAGAATCCTCATGTTGATAAAGACGGAATATTACATATTTATTTAAAATTTTTAAATAAATGGGAATGATTTTAAGGAGTGATCGGTTGAGCATACTTGCCCAACGACAATATTGGGCATTAATTAGATGTTTATTAACATATAAAAATTATAGATTTTCTTAAACATTATAATAAAAAATATAGTCCGTAGGTTGTGCTTATAGCCCAACAATCAATAGGACTTTTACAGGACTACCAAAAATCTTTGATTTTAGTAATTTACAGGCTAATTTAAGGCTACTCTTTGTATATTAAAGATTTGAAAGGACATTAATGGGACTCTAAAATTTTTTTGATATTAGTAAATTTCAAGCAAATTTTATTGTACTTTTTTCTATTTAATGTCCTGATAAAGTCCGATTCCGACCGGTTTGATTTTGTATAATCAAGCAACATCCAACCTGTAAAATTAGCTCAAAGTCTACAGTTATAAGATTCTGAACCAAGTTCAGGATTACATTTTAAGATTTGACTTCCAAGTAAACTGGACATTAAAATATACTAATACTTTGTTGCAATCTCGCAGTTGGGGCGTGAGAAAATGTTAAGTACAAAAAAACCGGTTTTTAACCGGCTTTTAAATGGTGCCGCGTCTCGGAATCGAACCAAGGACACAGGGATTTTCAGTCCCTTGCTCTACCAACTGAGCTAACGCGGCATATTTGAGATTTATAGAGCCTTGAACTGCTAAGGAAAGTTCAAACTCCGTATTTTCTATATTACCTGCTGAATGTTTTGCGTCAAGAGATTAATTTGTGGTTTTATATATAATTTGGTGGCCGATGTGCCCAAAAAGCCCTTAATCATGCTATTTTTAACTTATTTTACAAAAAATCTCAACGAGAGAATGATATCATAGCCTCTGTAACCCCTGCCAAACGATTTCTCTGAATATTACTGCATTTGCAATCTTTTGAAAAACTTTTGAGCGCCAATTTTGCCGTTTTTACGTAATTTAGCATATAAATTCCCTAATTTATTTTAATTTGTGTATAATAATTTTTATATGTTAAAATAATGTGGGATTTTAATTGGTTTTAAGGAGAAAATTATGTCAAATGCGATGGATATCAATGACGCAACATTTGAAGCTGAAGTTGTGAATTCGGAATCTTTAACAATTGTGGATTTTTGGGCACCCTGGTGCGGGCCATGCAGAAAACTAGGGCCGGTTTTGGATGAAGTGGCTCAGGAATTTTCCGGGTCTTTAAAAGTTGTTAAATTAAACACGGACGAAAACCTAAAAACGGCTAAAGAATACTCAATAAGCGGGCTTCCGACTTTACTTTTGTTTAAAGACGGTAAACCTGTCGAAAGACTTGTCGGGCTTATGCCTAAATCTACAATAGTTTCTAATATTGAAAAACATATTTAGTTTTAATTAGTTATAAAAGCATGCGCCAATTAACATTAATAATGGCGCATGTTTTTTATATTTAAACGTAAAATTCTATTTTACCTGAGTTTCTGATTTTTCCTGTTGTACGGGCTTATCATTTATGCGTTGCGAAAGAGCTTTTTTGCCGGTTAATCGGGTCATGAATCTGAAGAATTTGCCTTTCGGGCCGGGATCTGAGAGATTTTCGTATTCATTTCTCAAGATTTCATCCCTGCTTTGCGCAGTTACCGGCATTCCGATTGCTTTTCTGTTGACAAATTCACCGACCGTTGTTGAAATAGCGTTAACCGTCTGAGATCCGAGCAGGCTGCCGTTGTACAGGCCGCTGAATGTGTTATTGAACAGCTGGATGAACAGATTATTGTAGAATGTTCTTGAAGCTTCCTGAACGACCCTTTCTTTTGCTTTTTCCGACGCAAGCGATTTGTCTTCGCCGTTGGATTTCAGCATAACCATGTTGTAGTTGTCAGCGACCAGGAACCATGCTGTTCCTGCCGTGGAAGCGTATCTTGCCAGCACGGAAAGGTCGGAGTTGGAAACGCCGGACATTGTTGTTGTGTTAAATGCCTGATTTATGCTTCTGTCCATGTATTTTTTAAACTCTGCATCGCTGAGCTTCATTTTGGGAGTAAGTTTTTTAACACCGTTTGAGATAGCTTTTATCTGGTTGGGCCAGGATGGCGTTTTTATGCCGTTTCCAACCCATTTTGGTATTTTGTTCACAAGTGTGTACGGGAAAATAACCAAATCTTTGATAAAGATAAACGGCTGTGTAACAAAATCCGTTACTTCTTTGAAATATTTCTTGTTTTTGGTGCCTAAATCATATTTATCGGCATTTTTTGCCTTTTCAAGGATGTTTTCAAACTCTTTTGCGGCCTGAGCATCAGTTGTTTTGAGCTGCGAAACTGCATCTTTGAACATTCTGATTAAAATATCGTTTTGATTAATCTTGAATTTGTTGCTGAACGTGTTTTGCAGAACTCCGAGCTTTTCTGCTGCCTCATTATTGTTGGCATTTTTGGCTGCTTTGGTCAAATCTTTGATTTTTTTGAGCGCATCTGCATATTTACCGAGCACAAATTCGCCCGTTTCGGGATTTGTGATTACTTTTCTTATTTCTTCGGCTTCTTTTTGAAGTTTTTCATTTTTCATTACTTCAAAAAATTCTTCGAGCCTGTTTGAGGTTTCTTGTGCCTGAATCTCTTTAAAACGCTTTTCTGCGGCCTTAATTTTATCAATATTATTGAAATTCGGTTTTAGCCGCATGTTTTTAATGGCTTCAAAATTATCTGCAAGGTCAAGCATATCGGCTTCTCTCAGCTTTTTAGCCAATTCGCCGGCATGTTTTTTGACGGCTGAAGCCTGCTGGTGCTCAAGCGTAATTTCTTTAAAGCGCGCGGCAAAAACAGGGTCATATTTTTCGAGTTTTGCAATCATGGCGTCAAATTCAGTTTTTGAAATCACATGCTTTTCTTCGGTGAGGCTTTTGTACAGATTTTTGCGCATTTTTGAAATTACGTTTACGTATTCGCCGATTGTTGTCTTATTAATTTTTATTTTTTGGCCGTATTTCAGCGCAAAGCCTGCTGTCAGCACGGTAATTGCCCATTTTGCAATCCCTTTAAACGAAATCAAAGGCTCTGAATCTTTTGATTGTATTGGTTTTTCGTTGTCAGGTAAGATTTTATTTGGCTTTTCTGGCTGATTTTTTTCTACGAATGAAAGATTTGCAATGCTGTCAAACGCCTTGAACGCGCCTGCGCCTTTGAACGCCGGATTCAATATTTGTGCGGTTTCCTGAGCAATTTTTTGCTCTTTTTGTGCTTCTGCTGCCTTTTTTTGCTCTGCTAATGCAGCTTCCGGGTGTTTTTTGAGGTATTTTTCGCGTTCTTTTTTGTTGATTTCGATTGCTTCTTCTTTAGAAATCAAATGGAGCTTTTTGCCGTTCGAAAGCCTTGAATAAGCCTCCGTAAAAAGTACGGTTGCTATTGTTGTTAAGACAAAAACTCCTTTGCTTGCGTTGATGTATTTAGAAAGTGCGCCGAAAGTAATCAATTGTATGTACGCATTAGAGAAAATACGCTTCATTTCCTGGTTGAAACGGGTTTTCTTCTCTTTTTCTGCCAGTTTCGGGTCATCATCCATGATTCTGGAAAGGTTGTAGGCGTCATTTGCAAGGAAAAACGCAGGAATCATGCCTGTTACGATTCTTGTCAGCGCGCGTTCATGAACCGCATTGTAGTTTCCGGTTTTCGGGTTGGACATTTTCATTGCATTGTCAAAAAGCATTGAATTCCGGTCTTTTGCGGTGTCATATCTATACTTGTCCGCAGAACGGATATAGCCGTCCAGCGAATTTAAAAGTTCATCATTATTCAGAACCTGCCGCTGTTTTTGGAATAGTCCTTTATGTTCCGGAGACAAAATTTTGTGTTTTTGCAGAAATTTTATTGCTCTGTCATAAATTGTTAACGGAATTCTTTTGAACGGTTCCTGCAAACTGTCACAAATCAGCAATAACGGGCGTTTTTCGTTAATTACGATACTTTCTCCGGTTTTTGAATACATGCGATTCATCTGTTCATAAGACTCAATGTTTTGAGCGAGCCTTGCGGGAGCGTTTCCTATGCTGTTTGAGAGGTCTTGAATTGCTTTGGGATAGTTAAAAGCCTTTGTCTTTGAATATAATATATTGAAAACGCCTTTAAAGCTGATGGAATCTCTCTTTAAAGGCGTCACATGGTTTTTTGAAAGTTTATTAGAGGACAACATCTCTGATACATCTTCTTTTTTCTTAATGTATCCGGCGTTGTCAAGATGGGTAGTGTATTGACGGCTTATCTTCATAATCTCTTATTCTATTGTATGATTCACAAAGTGTTTTTCAAGGTTTCATGAATTTAGAATTTACTTAAATTCACATTTCGTTATTTGGATTAAGTTCGTGCAAAATAAAATTTGCTAGTTAGATTTTTAAATGAAACATTTGTTTACACAAAAAATTTCAAGAAAATCGCGTATTACAGGCCCAGTCTAATGATAAGATTTATTAAAATTATAACCTTTAGGTAGCAACATTAATTTTTTTTACGATTTAAGTGTTATTAAAGAAATTTTTCCTATTTTATTCTAGTATATTATATAAGCTAACGGGATTCAGACATGCAAGTAGAAAATGATTTAAATATACAGCAGCAAGACGCAAATTCGACCTTTCCTGTTGTAATGAAAATAGTTGAAAGCCTCAAAAAAATACTTGAGGAGGACAAAAAACAGCGTCAGCCGCTTTTTATCAATGTTAAGGAGTCTGTAATCTTTAATCTTGCGCGCAGAGCACTGCATGAGCCTGAAACGCGGTTTTTAATCGGTATTGCGGGAGAATCTGCCTCCGGGAAAACAACTTTCGTTCAAAATGCTATACGTTCCTGCATTGCGGAGGAACGCTCGGACGTTTATACGATTATTTGCTGCGATGATTATTACTATGACTGGTCAAATGAGCTGAAAGAAGCCGGAAGCTACGAGGCATTTTTCGCAAAAGGATACAGTTTTGACACTCCTGACGCTGTAAACCTCCAGCTCATGAAAGAACATTTGATTTCTTTGAAAAACGGCTCGGCTGTGCGCAGTCCGGATTATAATTTTGCGACATGCGAGAGCAAACCCCATGGTGTATTGAAAAAACC
>CALUPP010000055.1 GCA_944322685.1 Candidatus Gastranaerophilales bacterium | reverse complement strand
ATAATCGTCAAATTGATGACCGGACAGGACATCAGAACGGTCGGTTCCGGCTCAACGGGCGCAACTAACGTAAAAAGGGTGCTCGGGAAAAAATGGTTTTTTATCGTAATGATTTTGGACGCGATAAAGGGCGCAATCCCCGTTCTTTTGGCGGCTTTTTTCCTGCAAGCGTACCAAAAATACGGAATCACGCCGATTTGCGCGGCAGCTGCGGTTCTAATCGGGCACAGCCGCTCAATATTCTTAAAATTCACCGGCGGAAAATCTGTTGCATCAGGCGTGGGGACGATTTTGGCACTTTGCTGGCAGGCTGGCCTCTTGATTGCATTAATTTGGGGAATAATCACCTATTCAACAAAGTACGTCTCAGTCGGTTCTATAATTGCGCTTGCGCTGTCGCCGTTTTTGATGTTTGCATTTAAACAGCCCGTCGGATACGTTGTTTATTGCGCAATCGGCGCGATTTATATCATCTGGCTGCACAGAGAAAACATAAAACGGCTCATAAACGGTAATGAAAACAAAGTGAGGGAATAATGCCGCAGTTTCAAGGTTTTAAAGTTATAACAAAAATCCCTGTGGACTCAAAAGAGGTGCTTTCGCTCGTTTATACGCCGGGTGTGGGCTCATCTTGCCTGAAAATCAGCGAAAATCCTGAACTCGCAATGGTTTTGACGAACAAATTGAACTCTGTGGCCGTCATTGCATTTGATTACGAGGCTGCGTTGAAGCGGGCGATGTTTTTAAAGAGCGCGCTTATGATTGATGCATACCCGTTGTGCATTTGCAGCGATGAAAAAGCCGATTTAAAACTGGTTGTGGACAATATCGAGCCGAATTACTGCGGAATTGACATGAGTTTGATTGCAGATTTTGCAAAAGAGGTTGAATTTGACGTAAAAATCCCGGTTTTAACCGCTCCTGTTGCGGATTTGCGTGACTTTTTCGGCGCAATTTCAAGGAATATCTTCAAATTCGACCCCTCAAAACTCCACGGCACAACAAACGAAAAATCGCTTGAGCTGCATGAGCTTGCGGGGGGCGTGATTGAAACGGAACTCACGGAAGAAAAGCGCAGAAAGCCGCTTGCGGTGATATCTGACGGAACGTCGGTGCTCGGGTTCGGAAATATCGGGGCGCTTGCTTCAATTCCGGTTCTGGAGGGCAAAATTGCGCTATATTCCGAGCTTGCAGACGTTGATGCGATTCCTTTGGCTTTAAAAACGCAAAATCCCGACGAAATCATCAAAATTACGCAGCTTTTGGCTGATTCTTTCGCAGGAATCCATCTTGAGGATATTGCAGCGCCAAATTGCTTTAAAATCGAAAATACGCTGATTGAAAGCCTGAAAATCCCCGTTTTTCACGATGATCAGCACGGTTCGGCGATTATTGTGCTGGCCGGGCTTTTAAATTCGCTCATTTTGGAGAAAAAAGAGCTTCAGGAGGTTAAAATTGTCATAAACGGAGCGGGTGCTGCGGGCAGCGCAACCGCAAGATTGCTGGTTTTTGCAGGCGCAAAGAACTTGAAATTGTGCGATATTGACGGCGCGGTTTACCCGAATCGGCCCGAAAACGATGAAAACCTTGAAGAACTCGCAAAATTAACCAATCCGGACGGCCAAAAAGCCTCTCTGGCGGAAATAATCAAGGGAGCGGACATTTTTATCGGGCTTTCAAAGGGAAATGTCCTGACCGACGAGATGGTGCTTTCTATGGCGGAAAATCCCGTGATTTTTGCGCTTGCGAACCCCGTTCCGGAGATAATGCCCGAAAAAGCGGAACATGACGGCGCATATATTGTCGCTACGGGCAGAAGCGACTTTCCGAACCAGATAAACAACTCACTTGCGTTCCCCGGGCTCTATAAAGGGGTGCTGGATGCGGGCGTGAAGAGGATTACGGATGAAATCAAGCTTCATTGTGCGCTTACAATCGCCTCGCTAGTGCCGAAAGACGAACTTTCCCGCGAAAAAATCGTGCCGGACGGGCTGGACAGGCAGGTTACGATATCTGTTGCGCAAATGATTGAAGAATCTTTTAAATAAAATGGGTTTTCGCCAAAAAATCCGCAAAATAGCGGATTTTCAGCGGAATTATAAAAATTTTTCGGAAATTAGGGCGTTGGTTTGTGAGAAAACGCGTTTTTAAACCAGCTCCCGACCGCGGAGGCCTTTGACGCTACCCAGTTTTTTGCCGCGTTAAATTTTGTTTGAATCCACTGTCCTGCACGTTTATACCAGGGCGTTCCGGAAGCTGCTGAACCGGATTTAAAGAATTTGTTATAAAGCGCCTTTCCTTTAAAGATGCCCAGCGCAGAAAGGCCGATTATCAGCGCGCCGGCCGCGATTTTTTTCGCGGTTTCCCAGCCTTTTTTCTTTTGCGGAGCCGGCGGGACGTCCGGTTTAGGCTCATGGTGGAAAGTATCCTGCTGGGGGCCGTAAACTTCGCCGCGATGAGGCAAATTCGGCAGCTGGCTCGGCATTATATGCCCGGGAACCTCCGGTGCTGCCGTTCTTTGGGCCGCATAATTCTGCAAATAAGGCGACGGGGTGCCGGTTATATACCCAACAACGTCGTCTGCCACTATTCCGTGGGTTGTTAACAAATCAAAGCAATTCGGATAAATCGGATTCATAATTTTTCTCACACTAATAACTTACATGTATATAAAGTATTTTTGAGGGAAAAAATTGCCTTTTGTTTCAATTTATTAATCAAATTTTTCGACAAATCGGATTTTTGTGGCAAAAACAACAAGATTTTCAGTGGTTTTGGGGCTTTTTAGCCGGCATTTGATACATTTTGGATGAAAATCCCAGCCTAAAAGCCGGTCAACAATACCCAAGTAGGGTGGGAATAGCTTATACATGGGTTTTGAAAGGTATTTT
>CALUPP010000054.1 GCA_944322685.1 Candidatus Gastranaerophilales bacterium | reverse complement strand
GATGCTGAAACAAGTTCAGCATGACGTATTAGCCGTCCTGCGGTTCAGAAATAAGTGCTCAGGTGATAAAAATGCTATGCAAAAAGCGCGTCAATATAGTCTTTTGCGTCAAAATCCTTTAAATCTTCCATTTTTTCGCCAACGCCGATTAATTTAACGGGAAGATTCATTTCGCGCGCAATAGCAATGATTATGCCCCCTTTTGCCGAGCCGTCGAGCTTTGTTAACGCAACCGACGTCAAATTTACGCATTCCGTGAAAACTTTTGCCTGAGAAAGCCCGTTTTGGCCGGTATTTGCGTCCAAAACAAGAATTGTTTCGCGCAAAGCCTCCGGAGCCTGCTTGTCGATGACGGATTTGACTTTTTGGAGCTCCTGCATGAGGTTAAATTTGTTCTGTAAGCGCCCGGCCGTATCTACAAGCACAACGTCAAAATTTTCGTTTTTTGCTTTTTTAATCGCATCAAAAACGACCGACGCCGGGTCAGCACCGTCATTTCTGACAATTTCGGCGCCTGCGCGCTCGCTCCAGATGTTGAGTTGTTCTTCCGCGGCCGCCCTGAACGTGTCACCGGCTGCAACAAGCACTTTTTTGCCCTGCAATCTGAATCTGTGGGCGAGTTTTCCGATGAGCGTGGTTTTTCCGGCTCCGTTTACGCCGACAATGAAGTAAATGTTTAATTCACCGTCTTTATAAGAAAGAACGTTGCTTCCGGCGCTTTCAAGAATCGCTGAAAATTCGTTTTTGAGGTATTCTTTGACCTGAGATGGCTTCATTTTTGAGCCTGCGCCGCTTCTGAGCTTATCGACGATGGAAGATGCCGTATTTACGCCCAAATCCGCCTTAATAAGCAGCTCTTCCATATCATCAAGGATAAATTCGTCGAATTCCTCCTCATCCTGAACTCGTGAAATTACATTCCCGACAAGAGATTCAGATGTTTTTTCGATAGTTTTTTTCAGGTTGTCAAAAGTGAGCGAAAAAAAGCCTTTTTTCTCCTCTTTTTCGACGCTTTGCTCCTGATTTGGCTCTTTTTTCTTAAAAAAATCGAACACTATTTATCCTTTTTGGCTGCTTTTACTTCATCAACGACTTTTCCGAGAATTCCGTTGATAAATGAAGAAGAATCGTCCGTTGAGTACTTTTTCGCAAGCTCAAGCGCTTCGTCAATAACGACTTTCATCGGCACATTGTCAATAAACATCAATTCTGCAATAGATATGCGCAAAATATCCTTGTCAATTTTTACCAGCCTGTCAATATCCCAGCCGTGCGCGTATTTTTTAATAAGCGCGTCAATTTCACCGCTGTGATTTTTGTACGCATTTGCAATTTCAAAAACATAGTTTTTAACATCGCCTGTGTGCTCAAGAGCGGTCATTTCGGCTATTTCCAGCGCAAGAACAACTTTGTCCGCAATATCAATCATTTCTTTGATTCGGCCGGTCATATCGGAGGTCATCGGCAGCGGAACCGGGAGATTCGCTGCGTTCAGCGGGCGTTTTAGGTTGATTTCGGAATCGGTTTCGTAGTTTTCGATGTCCTCTTTCATCTTGTAAAGCGCCCCGAGGCTGACTTTTAGCTCCTCTGTGGCGTTATTTGTAAGCGTTCTTACCGATTTTAGAATAATATCTTCAAATTCTGTCTGGTTGTATGTCGTAATTTTTTTATCAAACTGCGAAAACAGTATCAATGCCAGTTCTCTGGCTGCTCTGCGTGCTTGCATGTCAATTATCCTATTTTTAATGTCCTTTTTCTAATTAAGACACAAAAAAATGCAAAATAAAAGAAGAATTTTAATATTTTTGCTCCCAAAAGAAGAAATGAGAAAGTGTTTGCTTTGTCGTGGCTATGAGACCTGTCTTTTGGGGCAGGGAATCGGGCGGAGAAGTAAATATTTTCATATTTCTTTGGAAATGACAAAATTGTATTATATAAATTAACAACAGGCCGCGAAAGCACGAAAATGTCCGGATTTTTCTTTTCCGTTCCGATTCCCCCGGCGAAAACTTAAAAAAAAACAGGTTTTTAGGTTAAAAGCCGTCTCCTCCATATTCACTCCAAAGAAAAATCCGGATATTTTCGCATTGGACGAGGATTTTTTTTATTTATTTGATGTTTGATTGCTTTTTATATAAAATTTTAATAACGCTGTCATTCCGAATCTGTTTCGGAATCGCAAAAAATATGATTTTGGAATAAATTCAGAAAAACACTTTGATATAGAAGCAAGAGGGAGTAACATGTCCGAGCAAAAAAGTATGGAATATAAAGATACGTTGAATCTGCCGCAAACTACGCTGGCAATGCGCGCCAACGCGGCTCAAAAAGAGGTCGAAACTCAAAAATTCTGGGAAGATAACAAAATTTATGAAAAAAATCTCGCACAACGCGATAAAACAAACAAATTTGTCCTCCATGATGGCCCTCCGTACCTGAGCTCCGACAAAATCCATATCGGAACCGCTCTGAACAAGATTTTGAAAGATATTGTTATAAAATATAAATCCCAGCGCGGTCATTATGCTCCTTACGTTCCCGGATATGACGCGCACGGGCTTCCTATTGAAAATGCGGTAGTAAAAAAGATAAAAGGCGGCAGAGATGCTGTTACTCCCGCTGAATTGCGTGCAAAATGCAGAGAATTTGCGCTGCAAAACCTCAAAGGCCAGGAAGCAAACTTCAAACGGCTGGGCGTTTGGGGCAACTGGGAACATCCTTATATCACGATTTCGCCTGAAGTTGAGGCTGAACAGGTTCGAATTTTCGGCGAAATGTATAAAAAAGGCTATATTGAAAAGGGCTTGAAACCGGTTTATTGGTGTGCGTCCTGCGAAACAGCACTCGCAGAAGCCGAGGTTGAATACGCTGACCACACATCGACCTCAATTTATGTAAAATTCAAATTTGTACCCGAAGATGAAAAGGAAATCTATAAAAAAGCGGGTGTTGAAACGGATAAACCGCTCTACGCCGTAATTTGGACAACTACTCCCTGGACGATTCCTTCAAACCTCGCAATTTGCTTAAACGCAAAGCTTGAATATTCGCTTGTAGAATACAAAGATGCGGTTTATACAATTGCACAGGGGCTTTTGGCGAATTTTCTCGCTGATAACGGCATTGAAGAAAAGGATATTAAAATTCTCGGTTCTTTAACGGGCGCCGAGCTTGAAAATTACAAGACAAAACACCCGCTGTATGACAGATTCAGCCCCCTATTGAACGGCGATCATGTTACTCTCGATGCAGGTACGGGATGCGTTCATACGGCGCCGGGGCACGGTCTTGAGGACTGGGAAGTCTGCCAGAAATACGGAATTGACGTTCTTTCGCCATTGGATTCAAAAGGCTGCTGGACGAATGAAATTCCTGATTTGGAGGGCGTTCCTTATTATAAAGGAAATGCAATTGTAATCGAAAAACTCGAAAAAGCGGGCGCTTTGATGTCGCAGGCCGACATCAGCCACAGTTATCCGCACTGCTGGCGTTGCAAACACCCGGTAATTTACCGTGCAACACCCCAATGGTTCGTCAGGGTGGACAAATTCCGCGATGAAACACTTGAAGAAATCAAAAAAGTAAAATGGATTCCCGCATCAGGCGAACAAAGAATCTCCAACATGGTCGCTTTAAGAAGCGACTGGTGTATTTCACGCCAAAGAGCCTGGGGTGTGCCTATTCCGGTGTTTTACTGCGAAGATTGCGGCGAAGCAATCGTTACTGATGAAACAATCAAAAAAGTTGCGGATCTTTTCGACAAAGAATCATCGGATGCATGGGTAAAATATTCTGCTGAAGAGATTTTGGGCAAAGATTTTGTCTGCCCGAAATGCGGCAAGAAGCATTTCAAAAAAGAATCCGATATTATGGACGTTTGGTTCGATTCCGGAATCACTCACCGCGCGGTTGTTGAAAAAAGGCATGAAGAACTCGGCCATTTGCCCGTAGAAATGTATCTTGAGGGCTCTGACCAGCATAGAGGCTGGTTCCAGTCGTCGCTTTTGACCGCTGTTGCAACAAGCGGGAAAGCGCCTTACAAAACCGTTCTTACGCACGGATTTGTTATGGACGGCGAGGGCCGCAAAATGAGCAAATCGCTGGGGAACGTGATTTTGCCCCAAGATATCATAAAAGTCTACGGTGCGGACGTCTTGAGGCTTTGGGCTGCGTCGGTTGACTATCGAAATGACTCAAAAATCAGCGAAAATCAGATTAAACAGCTTGTTGAAATCTTTAAAAAAATCAGAAACACCTCAAGATTCTTGCTGGGCAACCTTTTTGACTTTGAACCGGCAAAAGATTACGTAAAATACGATGATTTGAAAGCGCTCGACAAATTTGCGCTCCATAAATTGAATACATTGATTGCGAGCGTTACGGAAGCGTTTGAGGATTATGAATTTTACAAATATTTCCAGCAGCTGCAAAATTTTGCTGCGGTTGATTTGAGCTCGTTCTATTTGGACATTGTAAAAGACAGGCTTTATACGGCCGGCAAAAAATCGCTTTCAAGACGCGCATGCCAGACGGTTCTTTATGAAATTTCGCAGGCTTTGACGCGGATTCTTGTTCCTGTTATGCCTCATCAGGCTGAGGATATCTGGCAAAACACACCGGAAGCGCAGAAAAACGGCCTTGAGAGCATTTTGCTTTCGGATTGGCCTGTTGTGAAAGCTGAATGGACAAATGAGGCGCTGGAGGCTGAATTCAGCGAGA
The DNA here is from genome assembly GCA_944322685.1 of Candidatus Gastranaerophilales bacterium. GTDB lineage: Bacteria > Cyanobacteriota > Vampirovibrionia > Gastranaerophilales > Gastranaerophilaceae > Spyradomonas. The sequence goes on along the minus strand of CALUPP010000054.1, from coordinate 15,817 downwards.
TATTGAAGCTGCGCGAGATTGTTTCCAAGGCAATTGAGCCCTTAAGAGCCGATAAAATCATCGGAAGCTCTTTGGAAGCCGGTGTTTTCGTCAAAGGCGGAAATGAATCGCTTTTGAAAAAGTACGAAAGCGAGCTCGGAAACATTTTTATCACTTCGCAGGCTGTTTTGACGGAAAAAGCTCCGGAAAACGTGCTTAATGAGTATTCGGAAGACGATTATACGATATATGTCGCAAAAGCAACGGGCACAAAATGCGAAAGGTGCTGGAAATATCGTGAAATCGCCGATGGCACAACAATTTGCGAAGAATGCCTCGAAGCGATAAAAGAATAACGCAAATTTTCAAAAAGCCCCCAAAATACGGGGGCTTTTGTATAAAATTTCGGTGAAAACGGCTCAAAATTGCTCTTTTGAGTTTCTTTGTCCGTGGAAATTATTGTGCTGTGTGAAAATTTGCCCTGTTTTTGCACTAAAAAGTGCTGCGAACTTTTGCAAACGCCAGGAACAAATTCAAAAATGGCATTATGAATGAGTTTTAAACATATTTGACGAAAAATGTACAAAAATGCCTAAAATCCCCGCAAAGCTGGCTTTTTTTATTCCGCTATTTTTATTTTGAAGTTTTGAATGGCTTCCGCGCAAAGAAGTTTTTTCTGGTTTTCAAGTGTGTTTTTTACTGCAAAAATCCAGCCGGTTTTCGGGTTTACAAACAGAAAAAACGCGGCTTCGCTCTCTAAAACACGCTGTTTGCTGTCAATTTGCAGCTCGCCCTTGTCCGAAAGCTCAAAAACTGTAAACGAAAACGGCGATGTGACATGGCTGTCAATAAAAGCGTCAAATTTTATGTTCCTTTGGCGGGTCATGTCCTTTAGGAGCGGCTCGCCTTTGTAGGTCGTGCACCATTGGTAGAGTTTTGTCAGGATATTGTCAATTCTATCGGACAAGTTCATTTAAAAGCCCCACAAATTCTTCGACAACCTTTTCATTCCACTTTTTGCCGGCCTCTTGAGTGATTACGTCAATGATTTTTTCGGTCGACATTGCTTTTCTGTACGGCCTGTCCTGCGACATTGCCGTATATGCGTCAATCAACAGGATAATCTGCGATGATATCGGAATTTGCTGGCCGGATTTGTTGTTCGGGTAGCCGGTTCCGTCCCAGTTTTCATGGTGATTTTCGATAATCGGGATAATATCCGTTACGGAGCTTATCGGCTGAAGTATTTCTCTCGCGGCAATGATGGGGTGTTCATGGATTTTTGTTTTTTCTTCTTCGGTCAGGGGTGATTTTTTGTTAAAAATCTCCTCCGGAATCATTATGTTTCCGATATCATAAAGCAGCATGGCTATTTTCAGCTTGTCGATATCTTCTTTTGAAAGTTCAAGCTTTTTGGCAAGTTTTATTGCCAGCGAGATTTTTGATTTTGTTGTTCCTGTTGAAATGGAGGGGTTGTACGATTTTGAAATCATATCGACGATTGAGTAGAGGGATTCTTTGGCCTGGCGCGAATTTTCGTGGATTATGTCGAGTTTTGAGGTCAGCTCGCTGCTCAATTCTTCCGGAATCGGTATCCGGCGCTTGTTCAAAATGTCCATGAACGCTCCGTAGGCAATTTCCTGCCAGCTTTCTTCTTCGGCTTGTTTTGCGAGCGTAACGCGGTTTCTTCCGTTGATTTTTGAACGATACATGGCCTGATCGGTCATTTCTACGAGCTCATCGACGTTCATTGAATGTTCAGGGTATGTCCCAACGCCGATACTTGCCGTTATTCGGCCGATTTGGGGTACTTCGACGCTGGCAATCGCGGCTCTGATACGTTCTGCGGCGACCATTCCGCCTTTTGAGTCAATACCGGGAAGCAAAATGCTGAATTCTTCGCCTCCCAGCCTTGCCGGGATGTCGATAGAACGGGCATTTTTTTTCATAACGTCCGCAATTGTCTTGATTGCCTGGTCTCCGGCGAGGTGGCCGTAGGTATCGTTTATTTTTTTTAAATAATCCAAGTCCAAGCTTATTATTGTGAACGGCTGATTCAGTCGTTTTGCACGATCTGCCTCTTTTTTGAGCTCTTCTGTAAAATATCTGCGGTTATAAAGCTCTGTGAGCGAATCCGTGACCGCTTCTTTTTTGATTGTTTCAAAAAGATTGGCGATTGTTATGGCCATTTCGACCTGATTTGCAAAAAGGCTGAGAAAATTCAGCTCTTTGTCTGTGACGCCCTCTCTTGGCGAGAAAACAAGCATTACGCCGAAAGGTTTTTGGTTTTGAAAGAGCGGAATTATTATCAAAAATTTGCTCACGCCGAGCGTGTTTATTTCTTTTAGCTTTGCTTCTTCAATATCAATAAGAAGATTGTTGATAACACCCAGATAATCCTTAGTATAAAGAATTTTATGCTGTTTCAGGCATTGTGCAAGCGGCGATTTTTCGTCGTATTTCAGTCTGTAATTTTCAAAATCGCCTCCGGCATGGTTTTGGAGCATTTTTAGGATAGGGCTCATTGAAAAAGCTTTGATATTAAAGTAAAACCCGTTTTCATCCTCATTTAGCTTCAATATTGTGCTGTTAATGTACCCCATTTCACCGTGCAGAGAGTTAACGAGCTTGTCCAATACAGATGCAAGCGGCTGGGACGAATTCATAAGCTCCCAGATGTGTTTTAATGTTAAAAAAGCCTTGTTTGCCTGGTCGAGCTCCTGTGTTCGTTCAATAATTTCCTTTTCCAGGGCAAGATTGCGCTCATAAACCTCCAGAAATTCCTTTTTATTGCTGGAGATGCTGTATTCTATTTCGTTTACCTGCCGAACAAAGTCTTTTATTTTGTTAAAAATTTCCATTAAAACGTTTAATAGCTTTCAACTGTTCATTTAACCGCAAACCCGACGGGTTCAGGGTTTTTATTATACACCTTTTGGTGCGGATTGTAAATTATGTATAAATATTTGATTTGAGGGCGTTTTTTGTTTAAAAACGGGCTTTTTAATATTTTTTTACAAATAATAATGATTTTTGGGTTTTTTGGTGGATTTTCAAATAATAAAATTTGATTATTATATTGAGGACAGCCGGTTAAAAACTGAAAACGGCTTTATGTTGAAAAAATCGTCTACATTATATCTAAGGAATACTTAAATTTATGAGCAATAAGCGCGTAATTGAAATCAGGCAGGCTATTCTCAAATTGAATACGGAACTGCTTACTCTCCAGCCGAAATTAGAGGTCTCAGAGGCTGTAAATGTAAAATATAACAAACTTCTCATCAAAAAAGCCGCTCTGAAAAAGGAACTGGATGATTTGAACAAACCAATCCTCAAATCAATAATAAGTATCTTTAAAAATAAAAAAGAAAAGAAAATCAGCGATTATTTCGCTTCATAACAGATAAATCTCATACATACAGCAAACAGTTCCCCCCCTGTTTTTAAAGGCATCTTGAAAAAGATGCCTTTAAATTGTAAATATTTGCACCGAACGGTGTTTGTGCTACAATTTTGCATATAGAAAATAGTTAGGGGTGGAGAATTGAGCCAGAAAAACTTTTTTGAAGATGGAAAAATTGTACAGGTAAATATAAGAGAGGAAATGAAGCGCTCCTATATCGACTATGCAATGTCGGTAATCGTCGGACGCGCGCTTCCTGACGTAAGGGACGGTTTGAAGCCCGTTCACAGACGTATTCTTTTTGCGATGAACGAACTCGGAATGACTCCGGACAAACCGTTCAAAAAAAGCGCCAGAATCGTCGGTGAAGTTCTCGGTAAATACCATCCGCACGGTGATACAGCCGTTTATGAATCTCTGGTAAGAATGGCGCAGGATTTTTCAACAAGATACCAGACAATCGACGGTCATGGGAACTTTGGTTCGGTTGACGGCGACTCTGCGGCTGCAATGCGTTATACAGAAGCCAGAATGCACAAAATTACCCAGTCCATGCTTGCGGATATTGACTGCGAAACGGTTGATTTTACGCCTAACTTCGACGGATCGCTCGAAGAACCCTCTGTTCTTCCTGTCAGACTGCCCATGCTGCTTTTGAACGGCGTTTCGGGGATTGCGGTCGGCATGGCGACAAATATTCCCCCGCACAACCTTTGTGAGGTCGTTGACGGAACAATTGCCTTGATTGACAACCCCGATATCACGGTTGAGGGGCTAATGGAACACATCAAAGGGCCGGATTTCCCGACTGCGGCGACTATTGTGGGGCTTTCCGACATAAAACAGGCTTACACTACCGGACGCGGCTCTATTAAAATGCGCGCGGTTGCCGCTTTTGAAGAAATCGCTGGCGGCGCAGGCCGGCAATCAAGAACGGCCATTGTTATCACCGAAATTCCATATCAGGTGAACAAAGCCCAGCTTATTGAAAAAATTGCCGAGCTCGTAAGGGACAAAAGAATCGAGGGAATCTCCGATATCCGCGATGAGTCCGACAGAGAGGGCATGAGAATCGTTATTGAGCTGAAACGCGACGCAAAACCCGAGGTCGTTAAGAACAATCTGTTCAAATATACCCAGCTTCATACGACTTTCGGCGTAAATATGCTCGCTTTGGTCGGCAAACAGCCCAGATTGATGAACCTTTACGAGGTTTTGAACGAGTTTGTTGAACACAGGGTAGAAATCGTTACAAGAAGAACTATTTTCTTCCTGAAAAAGGCAAAAATCAGGGCTCATATTTTGGCCGGCTTGATGATTGCGCTCGGAAGCCTTGATGAGGTTATTGAACTTATCAAAAAATCAAAAACAACCGAAGATGCAAGAAACGGCTTGATGTCGAGGTTCGGGCTTGATGCTGATCAGGCAAATGCAATTCTTGAAATGCAGTTAAGGCGCTTGACCGGCTTGGAACAGGATAAAATCAAGCAGGAATACGAAGATTTGAAGAAGAAAATTGCCGAATACGAGGCTATTCTTGCTGACAGACAAAAAGTTCTCAATATTATTAAAGAAGAACTCCTTGAGGACAAGGAAAAATACGGCGATGACAGACGTACGCAGATTATCCCCGAGGTCGATGAAATGACTATCGAAGATTTGACGCCGAACCTGCCGATGGCTGTGTTTATCACTCGTCAGGGGTACCTGAAACGTATTTCTCTTGACACATTTGAACGTCAAAACCGTGCTACACGCGGAAAAGGCGGCATAAAAACAAAAGAAGACGACGACGTTGAGCAGTTCTTCACCGCAATGATGCATGACAAGGTACTTTTCTTCTCGTCAAAGGGTACGGTTTACAGTTTGAATGTTTACGATTTCCCGGAAGGCGGCCGCCAGGCAAAGGGATTGCCGATTATCAACGTATTGCCGCTTGAACAGGATGAGCAGATTACTGCTGTTGTGCCCGTAAGCGATTTTAAAACCGCTTCTAACCTGATTATGCTCACTCAGAAAGGCTATATTAAGAGAATTGGCCTTGATAACTTTGAAAATATAAGAAGAAACGGCATTATCGCTATCGGTCTGGAAGAAGGCGATACGCTCTGCTGGGTAAAACAGGCTCAGGACAACGACGAAGTAATCATCGGCACAAGCTGCGGTATGGCTATCAGGTTCTCAATTGCTGATTTGAGGCCGCTCGGCAGAAGTGCAAGGGGTGTAAACTCTATGAAATTGCGTTCTTCTGACAAAATTATCGGCTGTGACATTGTTCCGAGAAACTACGATGCCGATTTGCTTGTTATCACGTCGGACGGATTTGGAAAACGTTCTAAACTTTCTGATTTTAGAACCCAGAACAGAGGCGGGCTCGGATTGATTGCGACCAAGTTCAAATCTTCTCAATCAAGGCTCGTTGCTTTGACAATTGTTGAAGAAAAAGACGAAATCATGGTTGTAACGCAAAACGGCGTGGTTACAAGAATCAAAGCTGACTGCATTTCCAGACAGGGACGTCCTGCAACCGGCGTCAGAATCCAAAATCTTGGCGAGGGCGACATGGTTTGCACGGTAAATAAAATTGTTGACCCCGATTCTGATGATGATAAGATAGAAAGTAACACTCAGCAGCCTCAGGACGCTGAAAATACGACTGTTCAGCAGAGTATTTTGGGCGGATTGGCTGAAAATAACGAAAATACAGACGAAACTAAGGAATCATAAAGAGGTAAAAAATGAAAAGAATTGATTTGTTCAAAAAACATTTGGAAGAAAAAAGAGCGGTAAAAATCATCGCAGGTATTGACAATTTCGACGCTGAAAATGTAAAAAACGTAGTCCTCGCGGCTGAAAAAGCAGGCGCAAGCGCTGTTGACGTTTCTGCAAGCGAAGAAATCATCAATATCGCCAAAGAAAACACTTCTTTGCCGGTTTTTGTTTCTTCAATTGTGCCGGAAGATTTGGCTATGGCCGTAAAAGCGGGTGCTGATGCCATTGAAATCGGAAATTTTGATGCGCTTTACAAAAAAGGCATGAGAATGTCAGCGCTTGAAATTCTTGATATAGTTACAGAAACTTTGAAGCTCATCGGGAAATCAAAAGTGTTCATTTGCGTAACTGTTCCCGGCCATATCGAAATCGGCGAGCAGATTGCGCTTGCAAAATCGCTTGAAGAAATGAATATTGACCTGATTCAGACAGAAGGCGCTGCTACTGTTGAAGCAAAATCAAACGGAGCAAGAGGATTGCTCGAAACTGCTCAGGTTTCAATCGCAAACACAATCGAACTCGCAAGAAACGTTGAAATCCCAGTCATGACTGCTTCAGGCCTTACTCCTACGACGGTTGCGCTGGCTTTCGCGGCAGGTGCATCGGCTGTTGGCGTTGGATCTTGCGTTAACAAGCTGAATTCGCTTCTTGAAATGACCGCAGCTGCTTCTGCGATTGTTTCTTCGGCAAACAGAAACGAAGTAAAAGAAGAAATCGAAGTTATTGCATAATTAATAATTTTGAAGGCATAAAAAAGCGGGCTTTTCGGGCTCGCTTTTTTGCTGCTTGTTAATTTGTAACGTTTTATTCTCAATCCGTAAATTTAATCGCAAAACTGTAATAAAATATTAGTACAGGAAGATAAATGGACAAAAATAATAAACCAAGAAGAATAAAACAACTATCGAGGCATTTGATAAACCAGATTGCGGCGGGCGAGGTGATTGAGCGGCCGGCTTCCGTGGTGAAAGAGCTTGTTGAAAACTCAATTGACGCAGGTGCGGACAAAATTGAGGTCGAAGTTTCGAATGATTGCCTTGATATTCGTGTTTCGGACAACGGATGCGGGATTGAACCGGATGATATTGAGCTGGCTTTCTCAAAACATGCCACCAGCAAAATCGAATCGGGCAAAGATTTGTTCAATATCAACTCATTGGGCTTTAGGGGTGAGGCGCTTGCGAGCATAATCTCGATTTCAAAGGTCGTATGCACCTCAAGAACCCGTGAAAACGAGCTCGGAACAAGGGTTGAGTGCGAAGAATCAAACGTAAAAAAATTCGAATGCGGCTGTGCGCCCGGAACGACCATGGAGGTCAAAAATCTCTTTTACAACACCCCGGTAAGACAAAAATTTCTTAAAAGCCCGCGGGTTGAGCTTTCTTACATCGCGGAAATTCTTCAAAGTATTGCAATCGCGCACCCTGAGGTTTCGATTACGCTCAAAAATGACGCAAAAACCTCTGTTCATACATCGGGAAGCGGCGATTTGCTGTGCGCGCTGACCGAAATTTACTCAAATTCCATTGCAACGGAGTTGAAAGAAATCAACAAAACCGATGAAATTTCGCATCTTCACGCTTTTGGGTACTGTTCGACGCCCAATTTTACCCGTGCATCCAAAAAATCTATCTACGTTTTTGTCAACAACCGCGTTGTGAAGTGCCCTGTGCTTTTGAAGGCTATTGATGTTGCATATAAAAATCTGCTGCCGTCCGGAAAATACCCTTTTATCTGCATAAATCTGGACATGCCTGCGCAAGACGTTGATGTGAACGTGCATCCGACCAAAAAAGAGGTCAGATACCGCAATCCGAACCAGATTTTTAACTTTGTAATTTCTTCGGTGCATGAGGCGCTTAAATCCTATTCGCCGATTGCCGCAGCGCCGCAAAACGGATTTTTTGCGGAGCCGGAACCGGCAATTGTGCCGGCCAATACCCCTGTTTTTACGCCAAAACCCGTTCAAAAAAGCTTTTTGCCCTCATCCCGGCCGAGTTTTTCTGCGCAAAAGCCTGCGGATGATGATGTGGTCTTTGTTTCGGGTGAAGATGCGGAAAATATTGCTCAAGAAAACAGCCGGCGTTTCAATGAGCCGGTTTCGCAGCAAAAAAACATTGAAATTTCGTCTTTTTCAAACCCTGATACGCCGAATTTCAATATTATCGGCCAATATGCAAATACTTATATTATTTTTGAAGAAAACGGGTCATTGAACATTGTTGATCAGCATATTGCCGATGAACGCTACATTTTTGAGCAGCTGACAAAGAATTTGGGCGACAAAATCCCCTCCCAGCTGCTTTTGATATCGGATGTTTTACATGTTGAGCCGTCTGAGGCTGCTTTGCTCGAGGAATATTCAGAAAAGCTCGAAAAATTCGGCTATGAAATCCAAAAAATATCTGATACTGAAATAATTTTCAAAAAAGTGCCGCAAGTTATCGCGCATGTTAAGGTTAGGGACATTCTTTCGGATATTTTGGAAAATTTGTCGGGCGATATTAATAATATTGAAGAAAAAATGCTCGTAACAATGTCCTGCAAAGCTGCTGTAAAGGCCGGCGCGGAGCTGAATATGTGGCAGATGGAAGAACTCATAAAAAAATGGAAAACGACGGAAAAACCCTACACATGCCCGCATGGCCGCCCGATTTTGAAAACATTTTCGGAAAAAGAGGTCGGTGCGTTCTTTCAGAGAACCGTCCAATGATATTAATACGTATGGAGTATTTTTTTTAATATAGTACACCTGGGTAGTATCCAAGGGATGTTATATGTTGTAATAATAATATATAACAATTAATTACCCAGACACGATCCAGCTATTTACCCGGCAAAAGCCCGGGTTTTTTATTGGTTTTTGCCTATTTTGGCTTAAAAAGCAAAATCGCCGATTCTTACAAACGATTCTATGTAAAAATTTGTAAGCGGCTTTCTGATTGCGCCATGGAGAACGGCATTTTTAAAAACAAGAACCTTGTTGTCGCCAGAAAGTACGGAAATGGCGTTCTTTCCTTTTGCGACAATGGTTCCCGGTTTTTGAAATTTTGTCGTATTTGGCCGGATTTCGCAGGATTGAACCTTAAAAAATACGTTTTTGTGCGGAATATAGGAGGATTGCCATGGCCTGAGCCCCCTTATTTGGCAATCTATCCTGTCAGCAGTGTTTTCAAAATCGATTAAGATGTCTTTTGCGGTGATTTGTCCGAAATATGAAGCCTCTTTTTCGTTTTGCATGATGGGGATGACGATTTCCGTGTTCATGTTGTTCAAAAGCTCGCCAATTGCGCCCCTTGCGGTGTTGCAGCATTTATTTTTGAGGGTGCCGCCGGTTTCTGTTTTGGTGATTGGTACTGTTTTTTGCATAAGAATGGGGCCTGTGTCGTAGTTTTCGTCAATCAGGTGAAATGTAATTCCGCTTTGCGCTTCTCCGTTCATAATTGCCCTCGCATAAGGGTTTGGTCCGCGATATTTTGGCAAAAGCGACGGATGACAGTTGATTGCGGCGAGTTTTGGCAGATTTATCGTTTCTTTTTTGAGCTTTTCGCTCCAAGAACCCACCAGAAGTATGTCGGGGTTGAGTTTTAGCATTTCTTTTTTGAATTCTTCTGAATTTATGCTTTTTGCCTTAATATCATAGATATTAAGCCCATTTATGAACGACAAATCAGTCCCCGGAGCAAAAATATCCTTAAAAAACAGGATAAACGGCGGAAATTTCGTCCTTTCCCAGCGCAGCACTCCGACGACCTTGTGACCGGCTTCTTGCGCGCCAAGAACAAGATTTGAGAGCATTTGACCGTATCCTGCGACCACTATTTTCATTAAAAACCCCTTACGTTAAGTTTTTCTTAAAAGTTGACTATCTTCGCGAATGATTATATAAGTATATTATATTGTAAAAAATATCCCTGAATTATACCCTTATTGTAAATTTTTATATACAATATTGTTGTAGGGAAAAAGAGAGAATCTTGGAAAACAATTTCGACAGCTTTGATAATTTGGAAACATCAATCAGAAAATCTTCTGTGATACAGGAGAGAATCAACCTTGTTTCCACGCATATGTACCAGCAGTTTCTTGAATATCAGCATTCTTTGATAAATACGCAGGAAATTTTTATAAAAATCGCTGATAACATGCAGGCTGTCGTTGATTATTTGAAACAGTCTTTCGGAGCAAGGGGAATTGCGACTGAAAATATCTTTTTTGAAACCGATGCGACAAAAACAGTGCTAGTTTTGCATATTTTGTGGCATACAATAAGCTTCACTACAAAATGGAATACCCAGCCGCAGGCTTTGAACAGAGGTGTTGAAGAAGCGCCGATGATTTCCGGGCGAATTATTGCAATGAAAGGCAATTTTTACGATGCTGTGAACGAAGATTCCGAAAACGGCATCGATGCAGTACTCGAACATGAGGTCGCTTCGCTCTTTATCCCTGCGGATAAGACCCAAATAGGCATAATAAAGATAAACCACCTCGGAAACAGGGAGTTTTATATAAATCAGATGGATGCTCCGCGCGAATTTTTGCTGAAAGTCATAGAAACCATTTGCGGAGGCGGCATTTATCATGAAGAGCGTACGGGGAAAATTAAAATTTAGCAATGGATTTTGAACAGGCGGTAAAATTCCATCAAACAGGAGAGATTGATAAGGCTGAAGCGGCTTATGCCGAAATTTTGAGCCGGGAACCCGAAAATAACGCCGTTTTGAATCTTATGGGCGTTTTGTTTCTTCAAAAAGGGGCGGCTGATGAGGCGCTTGAGTATTTGCAAAGAGCTGTCGGGCTTAATCCTTGTGCTCCGTTTTTGGAAAACCTTGCTCTGGCTTATTTTTGCAAGAATGATTACGCAAACGCCGCAAAAAACTACGAAGAAGCCTTGAAAAAGGAAAATACCGTCCATGCCCATGAACAGGCGCAAAAATGTTATGAAAAACTGGGCATGTTTGATAAAGTTCTTGAACATTTGCAAAAAATACATGAAATGCAGCCCGAAAATATTGATTGCGTAAGGAAAATCGCCAGTCTTTTCAAAACTCACCGCGAATATGAAAAGGCAATAGAATTCTATGAAAAATCAATCGCACTCGTGCCCGAAGATTACGTAGCGATGAATAACGAGGGCCTTTGTTATGAGGGAATCGGCGATTTTAGCAAGGCAAAAACCTGCTACGAAAGCTCTTTAAAGGTAAAAAAGAACTATGAGGCCTTTCATAACCTCGGCGTGCTTTTCAGAAAACTCCGCGATTTTGACAGTTCGATAGACTGCCTGAAAAATGCGCTTTTAATAAAACCATCGAGCATAGAAAGCAAAGTCAGCATCGGAATGAGCTATTTGTCCAAAAAAGACTTCAATAACGGCTACAAATACTACTCTCAAAGGGCTCCGAAGCTTCGTGCGCAGTATAAAAATCCCTGGGACGGCAAAAAACATCCGGATAAAACGCTTTTGATTCATTTTGACGGCGGGCATGGCGATCAGTTGATGTTTTGCCGGTATTTACGGTATCTTGAGGGCTGGTTTAAGGAAATTAAGCTGCTGGTTTACCCGGGATTGCTTGATTTGTTCAGGTTTAACTTCCCAAATCTGAAAATAATGCTTCCCACGGAGGATTTTACGCCCTATGATTATTCGCTCAACATCATGGAAATTCATTATAAACTGGGCATGGATTTTGAGCATATTCCGTCTTTTGAGTCGTATTTAAAGGCTCCTGAGGATAAAATTGAGTTTTTTAAGGAAAAATATTTTAAAACTGATAAAAAGAAAATCGGGCTTTTCTGGCAGGGCAACCCAAAAGTGTTCAAAAATCGTGCAATTCCGCTCAAAACCTTGGAACCGTTGTTTGAACGCGGTGATTGTGCGTTTTATTCCTGTGAAAAGGGCGATTCTTTGCACCAGATTGTGAATTATCCGCTAATAACCGACCTTGAGCCGGATTTGAACAATTTTTCCGATACGGCGGGTGCTTTGATGAACCTTGATGCATTAATTACGATTGATACGGGGATAGCGCATCTGGCCGGGGCTCTCGGGGTGAAAACTTATCTGCTTTTGCCTTATGCATCAGAGTGGAGATGGTTTTCTGACACTGAAAAGACGCCCTGGTACCCTTGTTTTGCCCTTTTTAAGCAAAAATGCGAGGGCGATTGGGTAGAAGTTGTCAAAAGAGTCGACAAAGCACTTGACTAAATTTTATATCCTTAATATTATATTCCTATGCCGAAGTGGCTCAATGGTAGAGCAACGGTTTTGTAAACCGTAGGTTGTAGGTTCGATTCCTATCTTCGGCATTTTCTCAACACAAGGTGCGAAAAGGGCAAAATTATTGAGAAATACGATGCCCACTGCCCGTTGTTAAGTCAAAATTCTAAAAATTATTGATTTAAACAGCGGAAAACCCTCAAGGGAGCCCGCCTTTGTGGCGCAGGGGTAGCGCACTCCCTTGGTAAGGGAGAGGCCGCGGGTTCAAATCCCGCCAAAGGCAAATTTTAAACAAGCTGAACAGCAAAATTGCCGCAGATTCATAATTTTGAGTCTATGACAACGCTAACAGCAAAATGACAATTAAATAAGGGTAGGTGGCCGAGTGGCTAAAGGCGACAGACTGTAAATCTGTTCCCGCGAGGGTACGGTGGTTCGAATCCACCCCTGCCCAGTCTTTAAAAGAGCCGAAAAGGGCTCTTTTTTGTATTTTTTTAATCTCCTGAGTATTTTAACGGCAATCTTCTTGTTGAGGCCGCTGAAAGCCTGTAACGTACGTACTTACAGCATTTTTTGCATCTTAAATGCCATAAAAGCAAGCATTTTGGACAAAAAACGCAGGGGGCGGATTTCGTAGCGCGCCGGTAACCGTTGATTTTGCCAGTTGGTGCAAATTATAGCCTATTTTTTTGACAATCGGTTCCCCCGGATGCCTATTTATGCTTTTGATTATTTTGCCTGACCAATTTTTACAATTTTTGTAAAACATTTAATATTTTTGCACCCTTGTGCTATAATTACAGCACAAGGAAATTTAACAGGGCAAAAAAATGTATAGAGAATATCTAAAAGGCAGAATAGGTTCTTTAATCTATATTACGGGTACTTTGATAAGAGGCCTGTCCACACAAACTTTTACGGAAAAAGAATTTGGGCTTACTCCTGACCAGTATGTCATATTGTCTTTGCTGGTTGAAAACGAAGAAATCGTCTGCCAAAGACAGCTGGCAGAAATTATGCTAAAAGACAGAGCCAATATTGCAAGAATTATTGAAATCATGCATAAAAACGGTCTTATTGAAAAAATACCTGATTCTAACGGAAGAAAAATATATAAACTCATTGTCACAGAAAAAGGTAAAAAAATTAAAGACTTGGTTTTCCCTACGGATATTGATTTACGAAACGCAATAACCAGCAATATTTCCGCAGAAGAACTGGCAACTACGTTCAATACTCTTGAAAAAATGAATAAAAATATACGAGATAAGGTGAAATTACAAATATAAAGGAGATACAAGTGGAAGAGAACAATGCCGATGATTTAATAACAGAAGACATAAAAGAGGTTGAAGATACACGCCCCGAATACGCAAAAAAGAGAGTGATTGTGCCGAGCATAACAGCCGTAATATTTTTGATATGCGGAATATTTTATGCCATACATTCCGTTTATTACAAATCAACGGACGATGCCTTTATCGAAGGTCACGTAATAACAGTTGCCCCCAGAGTCGCAGGGCCTGTATTAAAGTTGAATATTGAAGACAATCAGGAGGTAAAAAAAGGCGACCTGCTGCTCGAAATAGACCCGAAAGATTATGAAGCCAAACTGAAAGAAACAAAAGCAAAACTGGATGAGGCAAAGGCACAGCTTGTTAATACACAAAATCAGGTTGAAAAAAGCTATTCTGATTTGGATTTTGCAAAAGCTGATTATGAAAGATATAGGCATTTTTACACTCGGGTCTTTAATTTGTGCAGTAGCCCCGAATCTGAATTTGATGGTGTTAGGCAGGCTGATTCAAGGTATAGGAGGCGGGCCTATGACTCCGTTGTCACAATCCATATTGCTTGCAGCGTTTCCGCCTGACAAAAGAGGGATAGCAATGAGTTTGTACGGCATTGCGGTAATGGTTTTTGCTATTCTCGGGCCGACATTTGGCGGATTTATTGTAGACAATGCGGATTGGCAGTGGATTTATCTTGTAAACATACCCGTCGGGATACTCTCTATATCACTTGTCCACGCAAATATTGAAGAACTGGAGAGCAGAAAAGAAATTAAAAAAACTGATTTTCTCGGAATGATTTCACTTGTTTTGTGGCTTTTGTCCATGCAGATAGTGCTGGATAAAGGCCAGCAGTACAACTGGTTTGATTGCGCCTGGATTTCGTGGCTTGCCGGATTTTCCGTATGTGCGTTTGTATTTTTTGTTATGCGTGAACTCGAAAGCAGCGCACCTTTAATAAATTTGAGATTGTTTAAGGACAGAAACTTTTTAATCGGAACCATTCTGGCTTCTTCCGTAAACATGCTTGTATTTTCAACAATTGTACTTGTGCCGCAGTTTTTGCAGAACATGATGGGCTACACTGCTATCTTGAGCGGTTATGCTCTGGCTCCGCGTATAATTTCCTGTGTATTTATGATGATTATAATAAATTCATTGATGAAAATTTTTGATAACAGGATTTTGATTGCAATAGGGTTTTTCTTCCTCGGAATTTCGACCCTGTTTTTCATAAACCTGAACCTCAGAATATCTTTTATTTATGTTGCAATACCTCAGGTGCTTATGGGCGTTGGTGTTATTATGACCTTTATACCTATTTCATCGCTTGTACTGGGGACGCTGCCAAAATCCGAACTGACAAACGGTTCGAGCCTTCACAACCTGTGCAAAAGTACAATGACTGCTATTGTCGCGTCTGTTGCCTCTACGCTGGTCGCCAGACATACACAGATGCATCAGGTTTATCTGGTAAAAAATTTAGATAATCTGAATCTTATTTTTCAGCAGAGATTTGCCTCTCTTGTCCATACTTTTATTGCGGGCGCATCAACGACCTTTGCTCATACAAAAACAAACATGTACCTTTACAGGTCGCTTTTGTCACAGTCCCGCTTGATGGCTTATGTTGATGTGTTTGCAATATTTGCACTGATTGCGTTTTTGTTAATTCCGCTCACTTTTTGTTTCAAAACAAGTATAAAAAACATGCTTAAACTAAATTCTTGTTTTAGAATTAAACCAGCTGCCAGTATTGCTGCTATTATTGGGAAACAATGGGCGCGCAGACGAAATATTGCGGAATTTTTGTAAAAAATGTAAAGATCCATCTAAAGCGCTTGACAAGAAAAAAGTTATAAGAATTTTCAGATGCAAAAAAAGCAGATTATTCCTGTATTTTGCCGCCTTGTTTTTAATCAAAACAGAGTGTATGTAAAATTTTGTAACAAAATTAAATCAACTGAATAAATGAGGTTTAAAAATCCGAAAATCGGGTATATTAAATATAGGAGCAGTTTTTCTGGTGTTAAGTGCGGCGTTGATGAAATCCCGGGATAAAAAAACTTTAATATTTTTTCTTGCAACCATGATGATGGGTGCGGCGCCGGCATGCGCAAATTCAGGAGATGTGCCGCTATCGGTTGC
>CALUPP010000053.1 GCA_944322685.1 Candidatus Gastranaerophilales bacterium | reverse complement strand
GTGTTTCATCCCGTAGTCGGAATGTTGGAGTGGAATGACGTGCGCCCCTAAAAACGTTGTTGTTCCAGTTTTCACAGGCATCTTTGGAAAATCCTGTCAACCAGCGCCAAAATAAGCTCAATAGTGGCAAATACACCCTGCGTCCTCAAAAATATTCCATGTGTCGACCCTCACCCCAGCCCTCTCCCAAGGAGAGGGTGAATAATTAAGGTGAACCCATAGCCCCTCACATCAGCTAGGTGGAAAACGGGTCAGAAAGCAGGGTTGGAATCGCCGCATAGATTGAAAAATATGCTTCAAACTCTTGTTTGAGCTATTCCCACCCTACAACTGGACATTAATTGACCGGCTTTCTCCCTCTCCGATGGGAGAGGGCCGGGGTGAGGGTTGACCCGTAGGGCTCACCCATTACTTGTTTTTCGCGAAAGCTCTTGCGGTGGGAACCGCTGCGCTATTCCCACCCTACTTTCTGACCTATTTTTTCTTCCCCCCTCTCCTTGGGGGAATGCTTAACCGGCTCCGTCGAAAATTCCCATTTTTTAGGAAAAACATTGTTCTGTAAACCGGCCGACCAACTTGCATGTTAAATTTTTACACAACGCAGCTGAATGAATAAACTTTTTCGTAACAAATTGGTTAATCATGGGGTTTTTGTGGTAATATATCATAAGAATTTGAGAATAGATGAGCTTCTTCGGGAGGTTTGGGCTTGATAGAAAGAATTGTTTTACTGTTATTTATAATCTGTCTGTGGGTATTTTTGTTTATATTCCAAAATTACATGTCCACATTCTGGGCAATCATCTTTCTCGGCGTGTTCATGCTGTCATATATTCTTTACATGCAGCTTGCGCTCAAACATCAGAAAAGAAAACTCAAAAAATACCCCGAAGAATTGAACTATGACTACAAACCGTTCGTTTCAATCATGATTCCCGCGCACAACGAACAGGATGTAATCGAAAAAACCGTCGAAAACGTCCTGAAAATGACCTACGAAAAATATGAAGTCATAGTAATCGACGATAGAAGCGACGACAACACCGCAGATGTCATCAAAAACCTTGAACAAAAACATGAAAACGTAAAAGCCCTGATTCGCCCGAAAGACGCGTTCCCTGGTAAATCCGCCGTCTTAAACGACGCAATGAAGATTGCAAAAGGCGAAGCCATCCTCGTTTTTGACGCTGACGCGAGAATGAACCCCGATTTTTTGACGGAATTGGTTCCTCACCTTGAAAAAGATAACGTCGGCGCTGTTCAGGCGCGAAAAATCATCATAAACAGGGATGAAAACTTCCTGACACGCTGCCAGGACAACGAATACGCGCTCGATACCCATTTTCAGGTCGGACGCGACGCGGTAAAAGGGGCTGTTGAGCTCCGCGGGAACGGCGAATTAATCAAAAAAGAAGCGCTAATCGACATAAACGGCTGGAACAACTACACAATCACCGACGATTTGGACATGTCGACAAGACTTCACATAAAAGGCTGGGACGTAAGGTTTTGCAAGGATGTTTGCGTCTATGAGGAGGGAATTGTAAAATTCATCCCGCTTCTAAAACAGCGCAGACGCTGGATTGAGGGCAGCATTCGCAGATATCTCGAACATTTCTGGGGTGTTCTGTTTTCAAAAGACATGTCGCTTCGCGTAAGCATTGATATGATTGCTTATATCACGGAATTTTTGCTTCCGTTCTGGATGATTTCGGAAATCTGCTTTCAGGCGTTCAAATTTGTCAAAGACGCACCGAATTGCATACTTTCATCGCTCTCCGTGGCTGTTTTGGTTTGCATTTTCTTCATAATCGGACTGATTTACAGCGCCAGAAAATACAACCGCCTCTCACGCAAAGACGCGCTTATCCAATCGGTGCAAACGGGCATTTACCTCACGGGAATATGGTTCCCCGTGGTGGTTTTGATTGTTTTCAAAATAATTTTCTGCAAAAAAACCATGGACTGGGGCAAAACAGTGCACGGCGTAACACAAATCAACGCTGACGAGGCTATTGAAGAAAAGTGTGCTCAAGTCTGATGAAAAAAGGCGATAAAATCACTTTAAAAATTGAAAAACTCGTCTATGAGGGCGCCGGACTGGGCAAAATCGGCGGTTTTCCTGTTTTTGTGGAAAATACATGCCCTGAAGATGTTGTTGAAGCGGAAATTACGGCATTTAACAAGAATTTTGCCAGAGCAAAACTCATTGAAATAAAAGAACCCTCGCCCCGCCGCGTAAAGCCGTTCTGCCCGATTCACAACGCATGCGGCGGCTGCGGCTGGCAGTTTATAGATTACGATTTTCAGCTCGAACAAAAGCGAAATATCGTCGAAGAAACCGTAAAAAAACTCACCGGCCGCGATATTGAGGTCAAACCCGTCATAAAAAGCCCCCAAACCCGCGAATTCCGCTCAAAAGTCCAATATCCCGTCGCGCAGACAAAAGTTTCAAAACGCCTGCTCGCAGGGTATTACAAAAAAGGCACGCATGAGCTGATAAACGTAAAATTCTGTCCCATCCAGCCAAAAATCATCGGAAAAATCGTAAATTTCACAAAAGAGGCCGCTCAAGAGCTTGGAATCACCGGTTACAACGAAAAAACGCACAAAGGCGAGCTCCGGCACATCGTTGTCCGGTACAGTGCGGCAAAAAACGAATGCCTTGTGATTTTTGCGGTAAATGACAGAAAATTGAGCGAAAAATTCAAAAAACTGGCCGAAAAACTTACCCGAGAATTTGCCCACATAAAAGGCGTCTGCATAAACTACAACACCGCAAAAACCAACGTAATTCTCTCAAATGACACGCGCTGCATTTGCGGAAACAAGTTTTATTTTGAAAAAATCGGCGAAATAGAATACAAAATCAGCGCGAACAGCTTTTTTCAGATAAATACGGGCACGGCAAAAAACATTTTTGACACGGTAAAAGATATTATTGAAAAAAATTACCCGCAATCCGCAGTTTTGGACGCGTATTCGGGGGTTTCGAGCTTCGGAGTTTATTTAAAGGACAGCGCGGCCGAAATTGTTTCGGTTGAAGAATGCAAATCCGCGTCCGAAGACGCTTTGGAAAATGCCAAGCTCAACAACGCCAAAAATATGAAAATTCTTAACGGCGATGCAAAAAAGATTTTTGAAAATCTGATAAATGAGGGAAAAACCTTTGATATCACGCTTCTTGACCCTCCGAGAAAAGGCTGCGAAAAAGAGTCGCTTGATTTTGCGGCTGCTCTGACAAAAAAAGCCATAATTTACGTCAGCTGCAACCCCGCAACCCTCGCACGCGACATAAAATACCTTGAAGAAAAAGGGTTCAGGGCAAAATATATTCAGCCGTTCGACATGTTCTGCCATTCTTATCACATTGAATCGCTTTGTTTGCTCGAAAAAAGATAATTTGGCATATTCGGAGGATTTTCGTCCACGCAGAGTGGGAATAGCCCCAAATAAGGGTTTTAGAATGTATTTTTTAATCTTTGCGGCGGTTCCCGCCATTCATCAAGCGTAAAAATCTTGCGGTGGGAACCGCTGCGCTATTCCCACCCTACTTTCTTTAATTATTTGCCTTCGCCTCCTGCGGGAGAGCTGGAGTGAGGGCAATTTTGTTTTTTCCCTCTCCTTGGGAGAGGGCTGGGGTGAGGGTTTGCCCCTTGGGGTGCTTTTTTCGTCCAAATTCCCTACTGCTGGACCAAAAACCGCACTCTTCGATGAAAAAGCCGGGAGAGGGATATCATCGGGCAGGGACAAATGAAAATAATTAAACAAAAATCCCATACAGCAGCTTGCGCATATAAAAAACTTTAAAAAATCGCACAAAAATGCTAGAATTGTTTATAAATAAAGAAAAAACGGAGCAAAAAATGACACAAACCTCTGAAATGACAGAAACAATGAACGGCGCGCAAATACTTCTCGAATGCTTGAAAAAAGAGGGCGTAAAAGAGATTTTTGGATATCCGGGCGGCGTCATTTTGACGATTTATGAGGCGCTTTACCACTGCA
>CALUPP010000052.1 GCA_944322685.1 Candidatus Gastranaerophilales bacterium | reverse complement strand
AATCGCAAATGTAAAGTTGAAATTTCACAAATCCTGCGGCCCTGAAACAAGTTCAGGGTGACAAAATCAGCTGTCATTCCGAACTTGTTTCGGAATCGCAAGGGTAAAGTTAAAAATTCCCCAATCCTCCTGCTCCGAATCAAATTTAGCAAGACAAATTAGGCCTTTTAAGCAAAAATGAGTACATAAATCTACAATTGCGCAGATTGTTAAAAAAATATGTTTGTGGTATAAAAAAATTACCATACGAAATCTTTCGTATGAGGCTTAAAGACAGGACGTATCTTTTAAATTGAAAAATATAAAACTCGCTAAATGCGCAGGTTTTTGCTACGGCGTAAAAAGAGCCGTGGAAACGACAAAAAGGTTAAAATCTGAAAATAACGATAAACAAATTTGGGTTCTCGGCGAATTGATTCATAATTCGCATGTAATTAACGAACTCTCAAATCTAGGCATTCATACGGTAGATGAGCTGCCGGCTGAGGGCTGCGGGATTTGTATAATAAGAAGCCATGGTGCCTCGCCCGAGGTTTTTGAGGATATTAAGAAAAAAGGCTATGAAATAGTTGATTTGACCTGTCCTGACGTGAAAAAAGTCCAGCAAAAGGCGATCCAGCTCATAAAAGACGGCTATACGCTCGTTATTGTCGGAAAACCCGAACATCCCGAGGTCGCTGCGATTAAAGCTAATGCGCTGATTTACGGAAAAAATATTATTGTTGCGCCTGATGTCGATTCGCTCAAAGATTATGAACAGGAGGTTAAATCAAGAAAAAAAATAGGCGTAGTTGTACAAACAACGCAGAGAATTGAAAATCTTAAAAAAATAGTGGATTATTTAACAGGAATCTCTAAGGAGCTTCTGATTTTTAACACAATTTGCTCGTCAACATCGCTGCGCCAGAATGAGGCAAGAAATCTCGCTGCGGAATCTGATTTGATGGTGGTCGTGGGAAGCAGAAAAAGCGCAAATACAACCCACCTTGCGGAAATTTTAACAGGAATTGCGCCCACAATCCATATTGAAACTGCAAAAGAACTTGAAAAACACAAAGATTTGCTCGAAAAATCGCAAAATATCGGAATAACCGCAGGCGCATCGACCCCGCAGGATATTATAGACGAAGTTGTGGCAAAATTGGAAAAATTGTAGGTAATTTGCTTTTTACGGGCTATCCGGCGTTTTTGACGCTAAAAAGCTTTAAAAAAAGATTAAAAAACAAAAAATCAAACGAAAGGAAAATAAAAACATGGCAAAAACAACTGACAAGTCCCAAATGGACGAATTTGAAAGACTTCTTGAAGAATCTTTCACAACAAAACTCAACGTCGCTGATGTTGTCAAAGGCGTTGTTGTAAAAGAAGAAAATGACGGTTTTCTCGTCGATATCGGCGCAAAATCCGAAGGTTTTCTCCCGCAAAGAGAAATTCCCTCGTCGATGCTCACTGAAAACCCGCTCAAAGTCGGCGATCAGAAAGAATTTTACATCCTCAGAGAAGATGAAAAAGAAGACGGCGGAATGCTGCTTTCTTTGAAAAAAGTTGCTTGCGCTCAAGCATGGCAATCGCTTCAAAACGCTAAAATTTCCGGCGAAACTGTTGTTGCTAAGGTAGTTTCACTCGTAAAAGGCGGCGTTATTGTCGAAGTTCAGGATCTCAGAGGATTTATTCCCGCTTCTCAGCTGAGAACAGGCATGCCTTTTGATGGTTTAATGAACAAAGACATTGAAGTTAAAGTTCTTGAAGCCGATGCAAAAAGAAACAAGCTCATTCTTTCTCAAAGACAGGCCCTTGCAGAGCAAAGAGAACAGCTTGTTGACGATGTTATCTCAAATCTTGAAATTGATCAGGTTGTTGAGGGCGAAGTTGTCAGAATCGCTGATTTTGGCGCATTTATCGACATCAACGGCGTTGACGGATTGCTTCCGATTTCAGAAATCTCCTGGCAGAGAATCAAACACCCCTCAGATGTGCTTTCTCTCGGCCAAAAAATCGAAGTTAAAATCCTTAAAATCGATGAACAGCTTAAAAGAATCAGCCTGAGCCTGAAAAGAATCGGCGACAATCCTTGGGAAGAAATTGAAGACAAATTCAAAGAGGGCGAAATCATCACGGGTACTGTTAATAAAGTAACTTCTTTCGGTGCTTTCATTAACATTTTCCCCGGCGTTGAGGCGCTTCTTCCTGTTGCTGAAATGGAAGATTCTAACGCAAATCCGTTTGATATTTACAAAACAGGTGATGAAGTTAAGGTAATGATTAAAAAATTCACTCCTCAAGAACACAGAATCGCCTTGAGCGTAAAAGATATTAACGGTTAATCGTTCAAATTTTCAAAAAAACGGCAGTCTGCATTTTGCGGCTGCTGTTTTTTGTTATTTTTGTTCAAAATTTGCGAAGATGCAGGAAATTTGCTAATATTTAGAAAAAATATTGGAGTCTAGTATGAAAAAATGGTTTGTGGTGTTTTTGTCTTTGATTTTTAGCTCGTTGAGCGCAGGAGCTCATTTTGTTGACGGCGCTGATGCTGAAACCGACTCGAAAACACCGCAAAAAGTTCAAACAATGCCCGCAGAATCCTTAAAAAACGCTGAGGAGCCTAAAATAAACGCAGTTTTGTTCAAAGATTACATTGAAAATCTTCAAAATGAGATTAGGGCGAACTGGCAGCCCCCCCAAAGAAATAAAAGCTCAAGAATCGTTGCCAGATTTTCCGTAGCCAAAAACGGTCAGCTTCTTGAGAGCAAAATTGTCCAGTCTTCAAACAATAAAAAAGCTGATTGCGCAGCTTTAGCGGCAATTGAAAAATCGGCGCCGTTTAGCCCCCTGCCTGACACATTTTCCGGCTCTAGCATAGATATTGAGTTTACATTTGATTACAATGTTTATGCAGTAAAAGCTTCGGCGCCGAATTGCGGCCTTTCTGCGCCTTATGGGTATAATGAGGAAAAAATGGTGCCCGCTTATTTGGAAAAGTATCAGGAAAACCTCAAAAACACAATAAAAAGCAACTGGAACCCGGAAAAGGATTTTGAAAACAGTAAAGTCGCAGTTAAATTTGTGCTTGCGAAAGACGGCAGCCTCATTTCTCGAAAAATTTCGGAATCTTCAAATAATCAAAAGGCTGATGACGCCGCATTGGCTGCAATCGGCAAATCTGCGCCCTTTGAGCCTTTTCCGGCTGAGCTGGACAAGGACAGTTATGAATTCGAGCATATTTTCGGGTTTAACCTTGTAGTTTCACCGCAAACAGGCAATTATATCGACTATGTGAACAATAAAATTCAAAAAAACTGGCACCCCGGCGATTGTAAAACCAATGAAATGGTTGTTTTGTCGCTGACTTTGTCAAAAGACGGCGCGTTGATGTCGAAGTTGGTTGAAATGTCCAGCGGAAATGAGGAATTTGAAGAACAAGCAATAAAAGCGGTTGAAAAATCCGCACCCTTTGCGCCTTTTCCCGAAAGTATGAAAGATGAAACCATGACAATAAGAATTAATTTTTCTTATGACGGCGAAACAGAAAGCTTTAAGACAAAAGGCTACGTGGTAAACGGGCTTTTGTATTTTACGCGCGCGCTATGGCGTTTGATTTGGTAGTTTAGGTGCCGGATTTTTCTTGGAGCCGTTTTTTTACCGCCTCAAGGTCGCGCATCATAAACCACCTGGGCGAACCCTGCTCCGTAGAATGATTTCTGAGCAGATATGACGGGTGAAAAATTACCATTGAGTCAATATCGTCAAAAATTTTCAGCCATTTGCCGCGAATTTGAGAAATTTTAAACTCCTCGTCAATAAACGACTGCGCGGCCGTTGCACCGCATAAAATAATAATTTTGGGCTTTACAACAGCGATTTGTGCGTCCAGATATGCGCGGCAGGCAATTTTTTCTTCGTTAGAGGGCATTCTGTTCTGTGGAGGACGGCATTTTATTGTGTTTGTTATATAAATTTGGTTCGCGCGCGAAATTCCGGCTGCATCAAAAAATTCATTCAAAAGCCGGCCCGAGCGTCCGACAAAAGGAACCCCTGTTGCATCCTCTTCTGCTCCCGGCGCTTCTCCGATGAGCATAATTTCAGCATTCGGCGCTCCATCGGAAAAAACAAGATGCGTGCGGGTTTTATGCAGCTCACACGCGCGGCACTGGGTGCAGACTGTTTTGATTTCAGAGAGTATTTTTGCTTTTTGCACTGAATCTGCGCAGTTTATTTCGATAATATGCTGCACTTTCCGCCCCTTTCTGTTTTCATACCCCGATTTTGTCCGGTGGATTTGTGAAATTTTAACTTTACCCTTGCGATTCCGAACCGAGTTCGGAATGACGGTGGATTTTGTCACCCAGAACTTGTTTCAGGGCCGCAGGATTGTTGAAATTTTAACTTTACCCTTGCGATTCCGAACCGAGTTCGGAATGACGGTGTTTTTGTCACCCTGAACTTGTTTCAGGGCCGCAGGATTGGTGAAATTTTAACTTTACCCTTGCGATTCCGAACCGAGTTCGGAATGACGTAGTTTTTGTCACCCTGAACTTATTTCAGGCCGCAATATTGATGAAAAATCAACTGCACCCCCCAAAAAGAGTCCAAAATGACGCATTATGATATTTTTATTATACCATACCGCAGCACTTTTTGTATTTTTTGCCGCTTCCGCAAGGGCAAAGGTCGTTTCTGCCTGGCTTTACTGCCGGTTGAGGTGGCTCTTTTTTATTAGGGTCTGGGATAAAGCCCATCAAATCCGAAAATGCCTTTGATGAGTAAAGAACGCTGGTCGGCGAGAAGATTTTTTTATCTAAAAAATGCTGTTTGAAGCGTGAAAGTATTTCTTCGTAGGTCATTTGCGCGTCGTAAACTTCATTTACGCGGTTTACGAACTCAGGAAACCTGTTGTTGAGCCTGTCAACGAGCGCTGAGCTCATTTTGTCGTTTTCAAGGAACTGTTTTATGCACGCATCCCAGCCCTGGATTTCTTTGTAGTTTTCTGATTCAAAAATTTTGCACAAAGTACCCCAAAACGGCACAATATAAAGCCCTAGCCCCTCCTCAAAAATGATTCCGACGTCGTATTTTGTGGAATGGCTGGAAAATCCGCCCAGCGATTTTTCAAGGTAGTTGTTATAGCTGCTGTTGAACTCAGAAACCGGCGTGTAGCCAAAATTTTGCGGAGCAGCAACGAGTTCTCTGATTTTTTGTGCATCTTGGATTTCGTCAAGGCAAAAATCGTTAAAAGCCGCGATAACATTGTCCGCAGCGTCATTTATGGTCAAAATTTCGTCTGTTTCAAAGCATTCTTTGAACTTTACGCTGAAATGTTTGAGTTCTTTTTCGATATCTTTCATTTTTGCCTTGTTGTCGGCGTAAACTCGTTCGGGTTCTTCGATGATTTTTGCCACTGCAAGCTTTAGCATTTCATCTTTTTTCAAAGAGGACATCGTTTCCGTGATTTCAAGGAGAAAATATTCATTTTCAAAGCAAAAAATCCTCGCAAGCAGGTACGTTCCCTTGTAAATTCCTCTCAAATGCGACATTTTAACGAGCGGAATGACCGTGTAGTCCTTTTCGTTCACGAGATTGTACAGCTCAAATGCGTTTTTTAAGACATTTTTTACCTCAAAAACCGTGTTCATTGAGGATTTTAGGGCTTTTATAAGAGTTTTTTGGTGAGAATCAAGGTTTTTGTTTTCTTTTTCGTAAAGAGAAAACACCGTGTCGCCCTCTTTGTTCAAAATGCGCTCAAAAACATAGCTTACAAGCAAAGAATGCACTTTTGATTCGGGGGCATTGTAGGCACCGATGGTTTTCAGGTAATTTTCAAAGTCGGTTTTAATTGTTTCGTTTTTCGCCGCAAAATCAAGAATATTCGCTAGTTCGTTGCTGATTGATGATACTTTTTCTATAACCGACATTTAATTTATCTCCTTTAATTTCATTACCGCACTGTGGCGGGCTGTTTTTCCGTTTTCTTTCCTGTAAGAAAAGAATATATCACTGGAATCAAAAGTACAATAGCCGCACAGGTCAATTTCGTTGACGTTGTTTTCTTTTAGTTGGTAATAATTGACTTTTTTTAGGTCAATATTGAATTTTTTGGAATTTTCGTCATACCTGTAACATTCATCCTGCGATGAATTTATTGTTTTTATTATTTTTTCAAAAACCTCTTTGTCAACCTGATAGTTTTCCCCGCTTATTGCCGGCCCGATGAGCGCAATAACATCCTGAGGGTCGGTTTCGTAGTAATTTGCCATGAATTTTAATGTTTCCGGCACTATTTTTGCCGCAGTTCCCCGCCAGCCTGCGTGGGCGATTGCGCCAATGTTGTTTTTTTTATCATAAAGCATGACCGGCACGCAATCCGCAAAATTCAGCGCTATTGCGAGGTTTTTGCTGCTTAAAACGAGCGCATCCGTTTCAGGATAATCGGATTTCATTTTTTGTGCAATGGTAATGTTGCTGCTGTGGGTTTGTGTCGGCGAAATCAGGGCTTTTGTGCTTATTTCGAGGTGGTTTGCGATGATTTCGCGGTTTTTTAGGCATTCATCGGCGATATCAAGCGCACCGGCTGCAATTGGAATTTCGCGCGTGGTGAAAAAATGCTCAACCATCGGCAGCATCGTTGATTTTAGAACTTTTTTTCCGGCTATTTCGTCAAAGTAAAACATATTATTTCTCAAATGTATTAAACAACCTGTCACCGGCATCACCAAGCCCCGGAAGTATATAGCCTCTTGCGTTCAGGCCATCGTCGATTGTCGCGGTAACGATTTTTAGCTCCGGAAATTCCGACGTGAGCGCCATAAGCCCCTCGGGTGCTGACACAATCGATACAAAAGTAAGGTTTTCAAGCGAAATCCCCCTTTTTAAAAAGAGCGAAACCGCCGCAATCGCTGAATTTCCGGTCGCAAGCATCGGATCGAGGATAAAAACGCGGATATTTTGCGGGTTTGCATATTCAACCGGCGTTTTATCGTAGTACCAGACGGGTTTTAGGGTGATTTCATCGCGGTACATGCCCACATGCTGCACGCTGGCCTGCGGAATTATCTCGCTTGCCACGTCCGAAAGCGCCAATCCGGCCCTCAAAATCGGCGCAAATATGATTTTTACGTCTTTATCGAGCATTTTTGAACGGCACTCGGCGAGCGGGGTTTGAACCGTGTATTGCTTTAGCGGAAGAGTCTTTGTTGCCTCAAAAATCAGCAAAGAAGCCAGTCTGCGCAGCGAATTTCTAAACCCGTCCGAGTTTACGTCCTTGTTTCTGATTACCCCGAGGTTGTGCTCGCACAGAGGATGGTCGAGCACGGTCAAATATTGCGAATTAAAAGCTGTTTTCATGTTCTCTCCAGTCTTTTATGGATTTTGGTATTGATTTGTTCAATTTGTCGAGCATATTGTGCGTATCGTTCAGGAAAACCGGGTGTTTTATGAGATTTTGGAGCTGCGCAAACCTTTTGTCATCCAGCATTTCCGAAAAACCTGATGTTGCGAACACAATATTTTGCGCAATCTGGTTTCCGTAAATATAAAAATCCTGGAGCCTTCTGGGTTCGATTGTTGTGATGATATTTTTGTTGTTTTCGTCAGAACTGTCCAAAGCCCGCAAATCCAGCGATTTTGAACCGCCCATCCCGGTAAATTCAACGGTTGCGCTCATTTTTTTAGGCATTTCAAACGATTTATCCGTAATAACAAATGTTACAAAAACCTCATTGTTAATAATCGAAATATTTGAAACATAACCGACCTGATACCCCTGAAGTTTGACCGGAGAGCCCTTTATCAGCCCGTCTACATCCTTAAAAAACACGTAATAAGTATAATTCTTTCTCACATCGGCATTGTGAAAATAAATACCGATAAACAGGGCGGTAAAAATAATCAGCCCCCATACAAAAAGTTCAACTATCCACATCATGTGTTTTTTCATAATATCTATTATACTTCGCATGTCCGATTTTTAGTAATTTTCTTTAAAAACTTTACCAAAGTCGGGTTTGACTTTATAATAAAGTAATAAAAAGCATATTTTCATTGAAAATCCGGCAAAAGACCGGCAAAATGAGGTAAAATGTCCGATATTTCGACAGCACAGTTTTTAAAAGAGGCTTTTCGCCTGCAATCCGAGAAACATTACAAACAGGCGATAGAAGCTTTGTACAAAGCGCTGTGCCTTGAGCCGGAAAATGTCGAGATTCTTTCTCAGATTTCGCATTTGTATTTTTTGATGAACAATTATGAGCGTTCTTTTGAATATGCGGAAAAAATTCTTGAGATTGATTCGTCGCATCTTGACACTTTGCATACAATCGTTAACATTTGCCGCCAAAATAAAGATTTTAAACGTGCGGTTGCCCTTGCTGAGCGCCTTTTTAACGCAAGTCCGTCGCAGGACAATTTTATTCTCTATCTTGAACTTCTTTCTCAAAGCGGCGAGCATGAAAAACTGCTTGCGCTGATTGAAAAAGCAGCATCAAGAAGTACAAATGAACGTGTTCTGTTTTTAAAGGCCTTTGCGAACCTGAAATTGAACAATATTTCCGCTGCGGTTGAAATATTAAAGGAAATCTTGCGCATAAACCCGCAAAGCTACGATGCGCGCTTTTATTTGGGGGTTGTTTATTACAATCGCTCTCAATTTGATGATGCGGAAAAGATTTTCAAAAAAATCCTCGAAAATACGCAATGCGACCGCACTTACAACTATCTCGGGCTGATTGCAATCGAAAAATACAAAATTGCCGACGCAATTAACTATTTTCAGTTCGCTGCGAAGATAGATCCGATGAATTCATTGTATCAGTTCAATCTTGCGACCGCATATTCGTTAAACGGCTGGCTTTTTGAGGCTGAATCCGCTTTTAAAAACGCAATTACGCTGGATCCGAAAAATCCCGTTTATCATTATTCGCTGGCGTATCTTTATTATCAAAAAAGCGACTTTTCAAAGGCGCTTGAAAAGCTGGATGATGCTTTGGCGCTTGATTCCGGCTTTAATGACGCGATAATCTTAAAATCCTTGATTTGTGCGAAAAACGGCGATGTTGTTAATTCAAAAAACAGCCTTCTTGCCCTCGCTGAAACGGAAAAAAACAACGATTTTCTGTACTACGCGATAGCTATGGTTTTCAAATTGATTCCGATGTACAAAGAGGCGATAAACTATCTTCAGCAGGCGCTTTTTATAAAGCCCGAATCGCTGGAATATTTGAGCGAGCTGGCTGATTGCTACTGTGAAATTCAGGAATACACAGTGGCGCAGGATATTGTTACAAAAGTTCTTTATTTGAACAACCATTTCATTTATGCGCATCTTTTGCAGGCGAAACTGTATCTGGCTCAGGGAGCTTATTCTCAGGCGTTAAAAATTGTCCAAAATGCGATAAAACTCGATAACAGCTCTGCCGAGGCTTATAAATATCAGGCAATAGTTTTTGCAAAACAGGGATTGAAATACAAATCAATCGAAAGTGCGAAAATTGCGGTTACTCTCCAGCCTGCGAATAAAGACTATTACGAATTTTTGGCCGGTTTGTACTATGATGCGCAAGAATATGAAAGTGCGTTTTTATATTATAAAGAAGCTTCGCTTTTGGATGGTTCAAATGTTGATTATCTGTACAAAGCGGCTGTCAGTGCGGATAAAAACAATGATTTTGAAAATGCGCAGACTTATTTTTCGTATGCATTGCGCTTAGACCCGTTTAACAATCTTGTGATTTACGAATATGTTGATTTTCTCGTCCGTCACAAGAAAATCCGCCAGGCAATGAAGCTTTTGAGAAACAAAATCTCAACCGTGCAGTCAAAAAACATAGAAAAATTGCTCCGCCAAAAATATGACGACATAAAAGCAAAATGCCGTATGGGATTTTGGGCGCGTTTTGCGGCATGGATTAAAAGAAAGTAGAATTTTGAACGCTCAACGCGAAATAATTTGAGTTTTTCGCAATAATGGGCGTTTGAATCGTTTTTTGCGCAAAATCGGCCTAGTTTGCGAACATATATTCATATTCTTCATAACCTGCGCGTTTGAGCTCGTCTTTCGGGATAAATCGAAGCGCCGCCCCGTTTATGCAGTATCTCAGCCCGCCTTCTTGTGCCGGCCCATCCTCAAAAACATGCCCCAGATGCGAATTCCCGACGCTGCTGCGCACCTCTGTGCGGTACATGCCGTGCGAACCGTCGATTTTTTCCACTACTGCGCCGGAATCAATGGGTTTTGTGAACGACGGCCAGCCGCAGCCTGCATCGTATTTGTTTTTTGAAGAAAAAAGCGGTTCTCCGGTCACGATATCAACATAAATTCCGTCCGAAAAATTACTTTCATATCTGCTTGAAAAAGGGCTTTCCGTTGCGTTTTCCTGAGTTACGCGGTATTGGAGTTCGTTTAATATTTCTCTGAGCTTTTCCTGTGCGGGTTTTTTGTATTTTTCGTATTTCATAACGGGCGACAAATCAACATGGCAGTACCCGTTCGGATTTTTTTCAAGATATTTTTGATGATATTTTTCTGCGGCGTGGAAATTTTTCAATTCTTCAACCTCTGTTACGATAGGCAGCGAATATTTTACGCTTTCGCCCTCGATAACGCGGTCAATTACGGTTTTATCGGCCTTATCTGTGTAATATATCCCGGTTCGGTACTGTTCTCCGGCGTCATGCCCTTGCTTGTTAAGCGATGTGGGGTTGATTATGCTGAAAAAATGCTCCAGCAGCTCTGACAGCGAAATTTTTTCAGGGTCGTACTCTACCAAAACCGTTTCTGCATAACCGGTTTTTCCTGTTGAAACGCTTTTGTAAGTCGGGCGCAAAGTGTTTCCATTTGCATAGCCGGCTAAAGTATTTACGACTCCCGGGAGCTTTGAAAAGTACGCTTCTACACCCCAAAAACACCCGCCTGCCAGATATATTTTTTTTGTGAGGTTTTTTTTTTGAGCTTTGCGAACAAAGTACGCTCCGCCGATTAAAAGTGCCCCGCCGATTATTATTGAGGTCAAAATTATTACTTTTTTTGAAAAATTCATATTTTATCTCCTTTATTCGCATTATAACCCCTGAAATAGCCGTCGCCTCCCCCGATTTTCTATATTCTGTTGAGTTGTGTTTGATTTTTTGCATTTTTTACCGATATGTTACATTGCCGTTTTAAAATTTGTCATTAATAAAAAAGTAATGTAATAATATTTGTATGGGTTTTACGCAGTGTAGAATCTGACAAATGATACGGGTTGGGAGATTACTTTGAAAAGAAAATTACTTACAGTTTCGTTAATACTCGCAATGTCGATGCCCTCGGCAGTTTTTGCCGGCCAGGCGCCTAAGAAAATGAAGATGAAACCGTCCGATTTTATGACGGAAAACTCAAAAAGAACGCCCGAACAGGAAAAAGAGATTAAAGAACTGAAAAAAATATACAAAGATGTGACTGAAGACGAAAAACTGATTCGTTCTCTTGAAATGATGAAAGGTACGTTGGGCGAATTTTCCCGAACGGCCATCCTCGGGAATAACTTGAGCGACCGGCCGATAAAAATTGAATTTAAAAACCTCGGTACGCTGAATCAGGCTTACACAAACTTTGATGCAATAGGCTGGAAACGAAAAAAAGACCTGTATATTTTTATAAACGAAAAGCATCAGGATGCTCCTGAGCAGGCGCTTGCATCGCTTTTGTCGCATGAGGCGCTTCATCAGGATGATTTTAACTCTTTAAACGAAGAAACCTACGCATGGACGCTTGAGGCGGCTGTTTGGACGCAGCTTTCCGACAAATATCCCAAAGAATGCGACAGCATGCACCCCTTGGCTGTGCGTGAAAATACTTTGAAAAAACTCTTTGTTAAGGGCGATTATTCAAGCAAATATATAAGAAAAACCGTCTTTTCAAACCCGGGTTATGCAAATCTGCCCTCGCGTTCGCCCGGATTTGAGGATGATGACTTATAGGCTTTCATAATATTCTTTCAGAAGCTGCGCATCGCCCTCTATGTTGGGGCTTTCGCAGACCAAGACGCCTTTTATATTGAAAGCTTTGAACGCTTTTAATAAATCTTTGTAGTTCATGTCACTTTCTTCAAAAATCAGATGTTTTCGCTCGCCTTTGTCGCCGTATTCAATGCCCGCAGCGTGCGCATGGAAGTTTTCGAGCGCATAATCGCCGATTTCCTTGCCAATCCGCTCAAATATCATACAAAACTCGTCATAAGTGTTAAAAAGCCCGATTGAGCGCGCATGAAGATGGGAAAAATCAATGCAGGGCAAAACCTGCTCAAAATCCCGCGAAAGTTTGATTACTTCATCCAAATCACCCCATTGAGTACCTTTTCCCGTAGTTTCCGGTCGCACCCAGATTTTGTTGCCCGTTTTTTCAAGGCTTTCTGTGATTTTTTGCGTGGCGGATTTGACCGCTTCGTAGACTGTATCTTTATCTTTGCCCATATAATAGGCTGCATGGTAGGTTATGCTGTATCCGCCGAGCTCATTTGTTATTTCTGCGGTGTCTGTGATGTATTTTATGCTGGATTCGATTTTTTCGGGCTCTTTTGCGTTTAAATTTATGTAAAAAGGCGCATGTGCCGTCAAAACAAAGTTTTTTGACGCATTGAGAACCTGTTTTTTTGATTTTTCTGAAATTCGCACCCCATGTACAAATTCCAGCTCCATTCCGTCGAGTTTGAGCTCCTCGAGTATTTGAAATGCCCTTTCATACCCCGCTCCGTCCGTGCTGAGCGGCTGTCCGGCCGTTAAAAAGTGTAGTTTATCCATTATAAAAGCTTTTCTCCCTGTTTGGGCGTAAACATTTTGATAAATGCCTTTGCGTCCGTTATCATGTATGAACCGAACTGGAGCGATTTTATGTTCAAAATCCCGTCGCCTGTTGCGACTGCGAGTGCGTCTTTTGCTGAGATAATCGTGCCCGGTTCTTCCTTAACTTTTTTGTTTATGACTTCTGCGGAATAAATTTTCATAAAAATACCGCGAAATGTTGTCATTGCCGTAATAAACGGGTTCAGCGCCCGGATAAAACGCTCGATATAAACCGCATCTTTGCTCCAATCGATGTAATTTTTCATGTTTTTGTTGTCAATTGCGTATGCTTTGACAAATTCGCCCACCGGCTGCGGAACGCTCTTTATAAAAGGCGTATGTTCCGCTTGTTTGAGAAAATCGGAGAGCATTTCGGCAGAAATGAAGTTCAGTTTGTTAAAAATCGTGCCCATTGTGTCATTTGGCGCTACGGGAACCTTTTTTTGCCAGATTATGTTCCCTGTGTCAAAATTTTCGTCCATAAAGTGCAAAGTTACGCCGGTTTCTTGTTCGTTGTTTAAAATGACGTGGCTGTATGGGTTTGCGCCCCTGTATTTTGGCAAAAGCGACGGATGTACGTTCACAAAGCCGCCTTTTACCGCTGAAAGCAGCTGCGGTGAGAATTTTTTATTGTACGAACAAACAACGGCCAAATCCGCGTTAAGAATTTTTATTTTGTTGATAAAATCCGGATCATTTATTGATTTTTCATACGTAAGCACGTTCAATCCGGATTTTTTTGCGAATTGAACCATAAAATCGTAAGTCGGCTCGGACGGATGCGGCGGAACCACGCCGATTATGTTAAATCCGTCAGAAACCAGCCTCGCAAGGCAAATAATCGCCATATCCGGCATTCCGACAAAAAGAATCTTTTTTTTGTATTTACTTTCCAAAATGTGCTCCTAACATAGTCCCGGCGTATATTCCGATACCTGTCATTACGAGGCAGAATACAACACTGGCCAGAATATACCCGATTCCCGCAATGAATTCACCGTTTTTCAACAAATCAAAAGCCTCGGCTGAAAATGTCGAAAAAGTAGTCAAACCTCCGCAAAAACCAACCGATAATGCGAGTTTTAAAGCCGGAGGAAAGCCCGTTTTTTGCACTGCAAGCGCGTATATGAATCCAAGCAGAAAACTGCCCGTAATATTAACCGAAAGTGTTGCCAGCGGGAGTGCGCAATTTTGGCAAAATACCGTTTTTCCAAACGTTATGTTCACCATGTATCTCAAAACAGAGCCTATACCGCCGCCGATAAATACTGAAATTATGTTTATCATACGTAAATGTTACTATATTTGTGGCATTTTTAGCAATACCCGCTTTTTGTGTTCAAAGTTGTTCAACGTGCGCGAAATTTTGTATTTTTGTGTTTTTAATGCTCCTATGATGCTGTTTTTTATGAGAATTTTGTCGCCAATCTAATCCTCGCTGCACGACAGCCTGATAATGCAAAAAATCCCCCTGTTTGTTACATTAAGTTACATATTTTTGCATGACTGTATGTGTTTGCTAAAATAAATCTAGTACAACATTTTGTACAATATGTTGAGTTATGTAGAGTAGATTTATACAGAGATTCTGATGTCAGACGAAAATTACTATGAAATAATAAAAAAGAAACTGGATGCGATTGTCGACCGTATTATCCAAAACGAGACCTCTGATGAAAATTTCAGAGTTACTTATGCTCAAATTTTGGAAAAAATTAATACAAAAATAGATATTTTTTCATCTTCCGACAATATCAAAAAAATGGAGCTCCTTATCCAGGAAATAAGAACTGTAATCAACGAAAAAGATGAAAATCTCTGCCGTCAGATTGCGACGATGCTCGTGCAGTTTGAGGGAATAAAAAAGGATTTCCAAAACAGCCTGAAATCGCAGGAATTGCAAGAAACTTTCGATATTTTGCTGAAAAACCTTGAGCAGTTTTCTATTGATTCTCAAGAGCAGAAAGATGCACTTTCAAAACTGATTTCCTACGTTGATAAGTTTGAAACTCTTGAATCAACCAACAAATTTATTGAAAATGAGTTCAATATTGTCAAGGGCCAGAACGCAATTATCAATGAAAACCTCGTTTCTCAAATAAAGCTTTTAAATGAGCATTCTCAAGAGTACGACGCAAAGCTTATTGATTTGATTTCTTCAATAAATGCTGATTTGGCAGAAATCATTGAAAATAACAAAGAACTTGTCAAAAAAGCTGACGTTAATCATATTTCCAACAAGCTTGAGGAAATGAAGCTTGAAATTGAAAAGACAAAAGATTCTTTAAATGTCGTAAACAATAATATAGCGACCTTAATTGACGTCGTTGACAATCTTTTCAAGGGCGAGGAGTTTGAAAAGCTTTCGCAAAATACTTCCGCAATACTTGTCAATACTACTGTTTTGTCTGAGGCTGTGAAAAAGCTCGGTACTGCCGATGATTTTTCAAAAACCATCAGTTCTGCAAATGTTGAAATGAAAGGCTACAATGAGCAGCTGATAAAAAACCTTGAACAGAAGCTTTTTGAACAATTGGATTTGAGCCCGCTCGCCAGCATAAAAGATTATACTGAAAAGATGTTCTATCAAGGAACAGAGGTTCTGAAAGAAGAAATTTGGGCTATAAAAGACACTGTTTCTGATGTGCAGAAGAATTTGGGCATTCTCACCGGAAACAGCGGTAATTTAAAGGACAATTTAAACGGTATTACCGAAAAAATCGGTGAATTGAAGACAAATATTGATGCAGCTTCACAGGCTGCGGCTGCATTGGACGGCAAAACCGATGTTATTAACGATGCGGTCGGTACTTTGACAGAAATTGCCGAGGGGATTGAAGAAAAAACCGATGTTTTTACCGGAAAAATCGACACAATCAAAGAATCTATCGATTCAAGGCTTGATACTATCCGCGATGACATTGCCGATACGATGTCAAAAGAAAGTATCGCGAAAGCTTACCAGTTTGAGAATATCGCTGACAACGTGATTAACAAACAGGCCTCAAAAATAGAAGAAATAAAGTCTGAAATTACCGATGTCATCTCTCAAGAAAGCGTTGCTGCTTCGGATCAGCTTAATGAGGTCAAAAAGCACTTTGTTGAGCAGCTGATTCAGGTCGCTGACAATATTTCTTTCCTTGAAGAAGCTGATGAGCTCCATGGCCACATTGATGAGTCCGTTCAAGAACTAAAAGAAAAAATTGTGAGCCTCACCGAGAAAATTCAAACCATAACGGGCGGCTCTGAAAAAGATAGCGGTGAATATGTTTATACTTTGCCGGATGTTGAGTCGGATTTGTCGAAAATCAGGCTTGATTTTAACAATCTGAGCAATTCCCTTAAAGATACAGACCAAGCCTCAAGGGATAAGCTTGATGGTATTAGTGCAATTCTCAATACAATGAGAAGCAGTATCCTCCATCTTGAACAAAGCCCTGTTTCACATGAAATTTTTGAGGTAAAGGGCATGTTTGGCGGGCTAAGAGAGGACATTGCCAGCATCAGCAAGCGCACAAACAAGCTTGTAATCTCGTCTGATGAAGCAAACAGAACTTTAAAACGCCATATTGAAGAATTTAACGACATTTTGCGCGGTTTTAGCGATATAACCGAACAATTCGCTGACGATGCTTATGTTGTGCGATTGAATCATAAAGTTGACGTCCAAACTGAGGCGCTAAATTCGCTTATCTCTCAAACAAAGGTTTTGAACGAAGCTTTTATGTACCTTGCCGAGTGGATTGATACAACGAGCGTTTCTTTCAGCGAGTTAAAATCTGAAATCGCCGATGTTAACGAAAATACCGGCCTTATTGACGAAATCGCCAGAAAAGTTGAGCTTTTGACCAAAAAAGTCGAAACCCAGGAAGAAAACCTCCAGGCTATAAAGCAAAGCTTTGAAAATCTTGCCGCTCAAAGGGAAGAAGAAACTGAATCAAAGGCGCTCCTTGAATATATTGCTTCACAAATCAGCGCAATGAATGAAAAAGCAAATGATTCCGAAAAATTGACCCAGCGGCTTGATGCAATGGAAAAACAACTTAAAAAGATTGAAAAGAACGTTGTTTTCCTTGCTTCATACGTGGATGAAGAAGAATAATTAGTTGTTGCTCATAACAAGACGCAATGTTGAAAGGTTTTTCAACGCAAAGAGTTTGTGTTTGAACTTTTGTTCTTCGTTTATTTTGAAAATTCTTATAATTCTTTCAATTTCTTGTACATTCTTACGATTAGACAAATCATAAACGTTTTTTACCGGATCTGAAACAACATCCATGATTGTATTTAGTTCATGTTCTTTCATATTTTAAATTCCTCTAATTCATCTATATTTTATTAAAGTATTTTGCGTTCAAATAATTGCCTAATTATTTTTCAATGTTAAGTAATGTTAAATACTTTTTATATAAAATATAGATACTTGTGCTTGGTGAATACTGTAAATACAGGATAAAGTTGCTTTAATTTTTGTTATAATTTAAGATATCAAATGTGATATATTATTTTATATGTCATGTGAGAGCTAAATTTAGAGTCAGGAGGCCGCTTTGTTACCTATAATTACGGAAGAACACGCCAGTTTGGCATTTGCTGAGATTTTTCAGGATGTGCATGCCTGGCGCAAGAAAATGATTCATTATATAAAAGATGAAAACCCTGAAATTAACTCTGCGATTATCGAAGCGGCAAATAACACCTCGCTCGACCCAAAAGCGGTTGCACTGGGGGCTTATATGACCTATATTCTGCTTGAAATGGCAGCTAGAGAAGATGACGGCATTGGACCGGTTGTTGAAGAATAAAATTTTTAATTGATATATTTATATGAACTAAAAATTGGGATTTATAACTGTTTTTTGCTCTGTTTTTTTACGTAAATAGTTGCTTTATGCTGTTTTTTGTTGTTGCGTAGAATATTTGTAATATTTTTTTATGACCCAAAGTCATTGACTTTGGGTCAGTTAAGGTTTATAATGAATTTGTAAAAAGATAAGGACTAATTATGAACAAAAGACAGCTTTGCGCACAGGAAACAAAAAGAAAACTGATATCTACTGCATTGGAATTGTTAAAGGAAAAGGGCTTTGATGCCATAAACGTTGAAGATATTACAAAAAAAGCCGGTGTTGCCAAGGGAACATTTTATACATATTTTAAACGCAAAGAAGATATTGTTCTTGATATCAG
>CALUPP010000051.1 GCA_944322685.1 Candidatus Gastranaerophilales bacterium | reverse complement strand
AGCCGGAAATTGTCGAAGAATTGCCGCCGGCATTGGAAGATGAGACTGATGTTTCTGAAATAAGGACGATTTTTGAAGAATCTGTCGAGGATGAGATTGCAAAAGATGTTGACGCAATGTTTTATGCGCAGCCAAAGCAAGAAGCCGCTCAAAATGAGCCCGAATCACCGCAAATAGAAGAACTCCAGCCAATTGACGAACTCGAACCGCTTCAGGAATTGGATTCTGAAACCGAAATTGTTCAGCCGCATGAAGATGTGCAGCCGGAACCGCCGCTTGAACATTCAGATGAACCTGAACTTTCGGAAATTTCATCGGATGAGCATATTAGTGAAGATGAAACGTTTTCAGAAAGCGATTTAGATGTGCTGGATATGCTTGATGACGATGAAGAAACGATTGAGCTCGATATTGGCGAAAATGACGAGCAGCATGAGCCGGCAAACACTGATATTTTTGAAGTGGAGCCGCTTGCCGGCATGGAAGATGATTCTCTTGAAATTTTGGATGAAAATGAGCAGGAAAATTCTTCTGATGAGCTTTCTGAGCTGGATTCTTTAATTGATTCAGCGTCTTTGGAAGAAGATATGCAAGAAGAAACTCAAATTGAGCCGCATGAAGATGAAAATGAGGACGAGGACAGTCTCATAGCGGAAGTTAACAATTCTGATGATGTTTTGCCGCCTCCGCAGCCAGATGCGCCTAACATCCCTATATACACGACCGAAATGGATCAAAATTTGCGCCCTGATGAGACAATAAAGGTCGCAGAGGGCAATATCGTTTACCATGAAAAATACGGACGCGGCGTTGTTGAGCAAATTATCACTTACGGCAAGAAAACTCTTTGTTCAATTCAGTTTGACAACGTTGGCAGAAGGCTTTTGGATCCAAATTTGGCTGATTTAAAACAAGCTTAAAATAGACAGAGCAAAAAACCTGTGTTATTCTGATATCAGGTGATAAAAATGAACCAATATGTAAATCAGTATAAAAAAACAGCCGTAAATACCGCATCAAAAGAGCAAATTCTACTCATGCTTTATGACGGTGCGATAAAATTTCTTCACAAAGCAAAACTTGCCTTTGAAACGAACGATATTGAGCAAATTCATAACAATATCACACGTGCGGAGCGCATAATTACCGAATTTCAGTCAACATTGGACATGGAAAACGGCGGCAGATTTGCGCAGGAGCTTTATTCTCTTTATGAATATCTCAACAACAGGCTTTTTATGGCAAATATGAAAAAACGCACGGATTATATTGATGAAGTTTTGAGACATTTGACTGAATTGCGTGATACATGGCGTGAGGCGATTATGAAATTTAAAGCCGAGGGGCATACGATGGCTGAACTTGAGTCGATGGCGGAAAATGAGCCCGCGGAAGAAGAAATCCCCCGCCTGGAAAACGATATTGAGATATAAAATGAGTTTGAATATGGATAACCTTGAGATGAAATACAAACAGCTTTATGAAATCTCTCTCCAGATTGGTGAGCTGATTGAGCGCGGTTTGTATAATGAAATTTCTGTTTATGTAACGAAAAAGGACAATATTCTTGCTGATGTGCTGAAATTGTCCCAAAAAGTGTCGGAAAATGGTGAGGACAGCTCGTATTTGCGGCCTTTGTGTTTAAAAATTGAAGCGCAGGAAAAGGCGAACCTTGAAGCTATGGACAAAATCAGAGAAAGAATAAGAAATGAGCTGCGTGAAAATACAAAAACACAAAAAATCGTGAGCGCTTATTCTTCTTCAATACCTGAATCGGGCAATATTTTGGATTGTAGTGAATAAGATGAGTTTTTTGTACGAAAATAAAAAATTTGCGGCGATTTTGACCGTTGTTTCGAACTTTTTGCTCATATTATTCAAATTTATCGCGGGTTTTCTCTCTGGGAGTATAAGTATAATATCAGAGGCGGTGCATTCTTGCAGCGATTTGCTGGCTGCGGTTATAACTCTTTTTTCTGTTAACAAATCCGAGCAGCCGGCTGACAGCGGGCATCAGTTCGGACATGGAAAATACGAAGATTTTTCCGGTTTGGTGCAGGGCGTGCTGATTATTGCGGCCGCTGTTTATATTATTTGGGAGGCAGCGCAAAAATTGAGCGGAAAAGTCGAGCCCATGACGAATTCCGAGCTTGCAATCGGCGTTATGCTGCTTTCTGTTGTTGTAAACTGGATTTTGTGCATTTATCTTTTTAAAGTCGCAAAAAAGACCGATTCTATCGCAATTTTCGCCGATGCTGAGCATTTGAGGACGGATATTTATTCATCTTTTGCTGTTTTTGCCGGTCTTTTGGCAATAAAAATCACAGGAATGCATTTTCTTGACCCGGTAATCGCCTTGTTGGTTTCCGCTTTCATAATTAACGCCGGAATTAAAATATGCAAGGAATCATCGGACAATCTTCTTGATGCGTCGCTTCCTGAGGAAAATATTCAAATTATCAAGGAAATAATTGCCTCTTATCCGGATATCCGCGCGATAAGGGCCATAAAAACCAGAAA
The DNA here is from genome assembly GCA_944322685.1 of Candidatus Gastranaerophilales bacterium. Lineage (GTDB taxonomy): Bacteria > Cyanobacteriota > Vampirovibrionia > Gastranaerophilales > Gastranaerophilaceae > Spyradomonas. The sequence continues at coordinate 2,607 of CALUPP010000051.1, read as the reverse complement.
ATCCGGTAAAGATAAGAATATCGTGATTACTTTAAGCCTCGACGGGCGAAAAACAATCGCATTTGCGCATAAACTCTGCGATGAGGTCGAATCAGAGCTGGAAAAACGGCTCGGTAACACGTCGGTCACGATTCATATTGAGCCTGTTGGGGCTGAAAATGCCGCACAGCTCAAATAATCCCTTGAGCTCGCCGTAGTAGCCCTCTTTTAGCAGCATAAAAAACCTTTTTGAGCTTTCGGGTGCGATTTTTTCTGTTTCCGCTCGGTTAATATAAATACTTTCGCAAAATCTGGCAAAAAGCTCGGATGGACGCGCATAATAGTTGTTTAGGCGGTTTATTCTGGCTGAAATCCTTTTTAACATCCTTTGGCGCGATTTTAGGTTGATATAAGCCTCGAAAAACTCGTCAAACTGCGAAAAATCGTTCAAAAAGTTCGCAATGCTGTATGTTTTGACCGCTTTTGTAAATGGCGTGCGGATTTTTACCCTGTCGTATTTTAAAAGATATTTTGCGTCGCACCTTTTGAGCGGGGTTTCGAGCTTTTTAAAAGGTTCTGAGCGCTTGAAATCCGGATATTTGGCCTTGATTTTTGCGTCAATTTCCTTAATTACCGCTTTTTCTTTGAGTTTCATTTCTTCAAGGCGTGAAAGTACCGTGTTTTTTTCCGTAAACCTCGTAACAGCGAGCAATTCTTTTAAAATTTCGTCCGTATTGTCGGCTTTGAAGATTGTTTTTAAGCTCCCATGGCTGCGCGCAGCGTCCGGCTCGATAAGACAGTGCGCATAATGCGCAAATTCATGCACCAAAACCTCAATTTTCCTCTGCGTATCGAGCGTTTTTGAAATGTCTATTCTGTTTTTCATAAAAAAGCCCTGATGTCCGCGTGCGCGAGTGCCGGTGTTGATATTTATCCCGCAATCTTTCACAAATTTTAAAAGAATTTTGAATTTTTCTTCCGGGCTCATCTTGTCGAATCTGATATCCATTTTAGGTATTCCTCATGCCCCAAATTAATAGGCACAGCAACAATTTCCGGCACTGAATATTCATGCAGGGAGAGAATTTTTTCTTTCAGGCTTTCAAATTTCGATTTTTGGGTTTTTATCAGCAGAAGAAGCTCCTTGTCCGTTTGCACGCCGCCCTCCCAGCGGTAAACAGAGGTGATTCCATCGATTATGTTGACGCATGCGGCCAATTGTTCATCAACAACGGTGCTTGCGATGAGGTTTGCGCTAAAATCGTTCGGTACGGTGCAGTAAACAAGAATATTTTCCATAAATTCCCTTTCTACATCATTTTGTGCGGATTTAGTATGTTTTTGGGATCAAAAAGCTGTTTTATTGATTTCATTATGGCCAAAACATCCTCACCGAGCGCGTCGGGTAGAAATTCAGCTTTCTGGCAGCCTATTCCATGTTCGCCTGAGAGCGTTCCTCCAAGGCTCAAGGCAAGCTCAAAAAGCTCTTTTTTTGCTTTTGTAAAGTTTTTTCGCTGGTTTTCATCGCGCAAATCAAGCGCAAAGTTCGGATGAATGTTTCCGTCGCCTATATGCCCCATAATCATCGTTATTATGCCGTATTTTTCGGCAATTTTTTCGATTCCCTTGGCTAGTTCATAGATTTTGTCGCGCGGAACTACAACATCCTCTGTTATGACGTTCGGAGCCATTTTTGCACAAGCCCCGAAAGACGCACGCCGTGCGGTCCAGATGCGTTTTTTGTGTTCTTCGTTTTTCGCGCATTCTATGTATTCTGAATTGAATTTTTTACATTCATTTATGATTTTTTCCTGCTGATGCTCTATTGAAGCGGCATCTCCGTCAACTTCAATGAGTAAAACCGCCTCTTTGTCGCACAAAAGTCCCGACGGGAAGAACTGCTCAATGGTTTGGAGCGTTTTTTTGTCCAAAAGGTCGACAACAGAGGGTGTCAGATGGTTGTTTATTATTGAGCTTACCGCATTTACGGCATCATCGAGCCTGTTAAAATATGCAAGAAGCACATTTGTGCATTCCGGCTTGGGGATAAGCTTCAAAACCGCTTCGGTCACGATGCCGAGCGTTCCCTCTGCGCCTACAAAAAGCTGCGTAAGGTTGTATCCCGTGACATTTTTAGGGGTTGACGAGCCTGTGTGAATAATTTTCCCGTCAGCAAGCACAACTTCAAGGTCAAGCACGTAATCTTTTACTGTTCCGTATTTAAAAGCCCTCGGCCCGCCCGAAGAAAGCGCAATTCCCCCGCCAATCGTTGAAACGGCAAGATTTGACGGGTCTGGTGGATAAAAAAGCCCTGATTTCTCCGCTTCCCTTTGCAAATCAGCAATCACTACGCCCGGCTGAACACGGCATGTGAGGTTTTGTGCATTCAGGTCAATTATTTTGTTCATTTTTGAAAAATGCAGGATAATCCCGCCGTCAACCGGCGCGCAGCCGCCTGCATGATTGGTTCCCGCGCCTCTTGCGATGACTGGAATATTGTTTCTGTTGGCAATTTTCATGATTTCAGACACTGTTTGCGTGTTTTCAGGGAAAACGACCATGCAAGGCCTATCACCTTTAAAATCAAGGTGCGCGCAGTCATATGCGTATGCATAAATGCCTTCAATG
>CALUPP010000050.1 GCA_944322685.1 Candidatus Gastranaerophilales bacterium | reverse complement strand
TTCATCTTGTTCAAGTAACGATTGAAAAGCACCACAAGGGCAAAGTTTTTGTAAAAAGCCGCCCGAACGAGGGCTCGACATTCGGTTTTTGGCTCCCGATTAATCCGCCGGAGGATTGCGAAGAAGAGGAAATGGCTTAGTTCGTATTTTGTAATATGGTCGGCGTGGTAAAAAGCCCGAAAAAGGGTTTTAAGGTGCATTTTTAATATTTGCGGCGATTCCGGCCGCTTATTAAGCGCGAGATTTTTGCGGTGGGAACCGCTGCGCTATTCCCACCCTACTGACCTGGCTATAATCATGCCAAAGCCAATTCCGGCTTCCGTCCCGTGCAAAAAATACAATAATCGCGAAACGGGGCTGTGCCCCTAGCGAAAGCGAGCTGAGGCTGGAGGGTTTGCCGCAGGGCAAAGCCGTAACGCCGTTAATCGCGAGCTTTCAAGACAAACAACCGCTACTATCGTGCCAAAGCTTATTCCAGCTTCCGCCCAATATAAAAAATAAAAGATGAGCGGGAACTCATCTTTAAAACAAGCAATGTTATGAGGTTGGGAAAAGGAATGGTAGGTTTTTATAAGGGAATTGGTTATGCGAAAATATTGATATTTTTTTCGGGTTCAGCGGGTTCTTTGCCCTCTTTTTTTGTGTTCATAGCAAAGAAAGAGAACGGATTTGAACCTCTTTTGTCTTTATCGAGGCTTTTTGAGTTGTTGAGCTCAACGCTTTTGGGCAGAGCAACAACTTCTCTTGTTTGAGCGGCTTCGCCCTCTGCAACAGGAGCAACGAGCTTGCCTTCAACGGCTTTGTTAACTTTTTGTACATTCTGTGCAGCTTGTGCGTTCAAATATTGAACGTTGGCAATGAAATTAGCGTTGAGGTTGATATCGAGGCCTGCGTTTCTGATTGCGATTTGTTTTGTAACGTCAATGTTGTTTTTGTTGTTGTACAAATCGATGCCGACTTCAGGTCTGCGAAATTTTGTCAAGTCAGCTGATTTCAGCTCAAAAGCTTGAGATTTTGATTCGGCGTTAGCGAAGATTTGTTTTGCTATTTCGCCGATTGACTGAGTGTCAACGTAACTTGTTTTTGATGTTAAACTTGTGATGCCAATTCCCATTTTTTGCGATACCCCTTATTGCTTGTATTATTTATATCGGCATTCTTTATGCAAAACTTTAGGATTTTGGGTTTATTTGTTACATTTCTTTATATTTCAAGTTAAAATGTCTGACTTTCTGGTGTTTTGGCGTGTTGAATTTTTATTTTCACAAAAAATAGCGGGTTCTGAGAAAATAAAACCCGTTTTTGCTGCTTTTAATTGTAATTATCCGTTTATTTGTGCGCTATTTTCTGAAAACCGGGTGGTTTTTAAGCTTTTGCACAAAAAATACTTTATTAAAAGTTTTTATCGCCACATTTTCATCAGCTTTTCGGCGATTCTGTCCAAAAAACTGTTTTCTGTGTTTTTGTCCGCTTCCTCGCTCAAAAATTCATCCTCATCCATTGACGGAGTAAAGACATCAATTTCTTCTTTTTTCTTTTTTTTCTGATTTTCGCGCCGAAAATAGCCGAGATTGCCCCCGCCGCCGTTGTTGCGCATGCTTTGGGCTTCTTGAATACCTTTTGCAGGGGTTGGGCCGTTGATTTCGAACGACATTTTATCTCCTTTGAGCTTGGACGCAGACTTTATATTTATATTATACACTATGTTTGTAGTAATTTAAACATGCAATGCACAAAATACGGTAAACAGGGGAGCTTTTTAAATATTTTCGGCTTTTTTGCGGCCGGTTGTAAAGAATTGCCAGAAAGTATTATTTTTAGTAAAATCGAATATACTTGAAAGGGGAATTTTTTGGAAAATTTATCTTTAAAAGCTACGGCAATAGGCAGTCTGCCGCATGATAATCCTGATGAAGCTCTAAAACTTGTTTTTGACAATTTTTCAGATATACCGTTTTGGCCGCAGCTGGCTAATGTGCACCGGTTTGAGGATATGATTATCCAATATAATCAGGGGATTCCCGGGATACGTTTTGACGGAGAAAATGAAAAATTTTACTGTGATACACTGTCTGATAAGTTTTTTGAGGAGCTGGAGGAGTTTTTTCTTGATTATGAGGCAATAATCGGGCAAAAAAACTATGAAAATATTGATAAATACGCAATAACCCCGCCTTATTCGAGCGCATTCGAAAAATTTTCGGAAAAACTCGAAAATTACAAATTCGCAAAAGGCCATGTAACAGGCCCTTTTACCTGGGGGACGAGTCTTTGCGATATTGAGGGAAATTGTTCTTTTTACGATGAAACCTATCGTGAAGTGCTGATTAAGGGCATTACATTAAAGGCTGTGTGGCAGATTTTGCAGTTTAGGGCGAAAAATCCTGAAATTACGCCGATTATTTTCATAGACGAGCCGGTGCTTTCTCAATACGGCACATCTGCTTTTGTTACGGTGCAAAGAAGTGATTTGGTGAGCGCTTTGGCGGAAATTTCGGGAGTTATAAAGGATTTTGGAGCGCTGAGCGCCGTGCATTGCTGCGGAAAGGCCGATTGGTCGCTGCTTATTGACGCCGGGGTTGATATTATTAACCTTGATGCATACAATTACGCGCAAAGCCTTTCCGTTTATGCGGATAAAATTGGCGAATTTCTGCAAAACGGCGGATATATCGCCTGGGGAATGGTTCCTACGCTTGATAAAACTGCGCTGGAGGGCGTTACGCTGGATGTTTTGATGAAAAAATTTGATAAAGCGGTCGCCTGCTTGCAATATAAGGGCATTAACCCGAATCTGATATACAAACAGAGCCTGATTACGCCGGCATGCGGGGCGGGCGGGCTGAATAAAGAGCTGGCGCAAAAGGCTATGTTCTTGACAGGCGCGTTCGCGGACAATGTCGCAAAAAAATACGAGGTTCTTTAATGACGATAACGATTGCACTGACAGGAAAAAGCGGAAGCGGCAAAACAACGCTTACAAAAGCGTTTGTAAAGCTGTTCAAGGAGATTTATCCGGAAAAAAGCATTCTTCTTTTTGATAATGATTTGTCAGGCGAGCTCGGGCATACATACGGGCTGGACGTGCGCAACACAATTTACGGAATTCGAAGCGGAAAACACGAATATAAAACCGGAATACCCGAAAAGATGACAAAACAGGAATATATTGAGTGGGCGCTCGAAGATATCATCGTCGAAGTCGAAGAAAACGTCGATTTGATTGTTTCTTGGCTTGTTCCGTCCAAAGACTGCCGCTGCCCGATTACCGGCCAGATGAATGATGCGGTTGCAAAGCTCATTCGCGCTTATGATATTGTGATTTTTGACTGCGAATTTGACCTGAAGTATCTAAATCAGCTCGTGGACATAGATATTGACGTTACCGTCGTGGTTGCGCAGCCTACGGAGGAATCTTTGCAGCTTGCGAAGCGAATTGAGGAATTTTCGGAAAAATATGCGGCCGGCGGGCAGATGGGGATGATTTTGAATCGTGTTAAGACCGGTGAATTGAACAAAGTTCAGGAGCTTTTGGTTAAATATCATCTTGACACGCTCGGCGTAATCCCTGAAGATGAAAATCTCGCCGGAAAATCGCTTTCGCGGAATTCGCAGGTTGTTCTTGATGCGTTGAAACAGTTTTATTTCCGGCTGAATCTTCCGGATTTAAGGAATATGGGGTAATTATGGCAGAAATCATCGACGGAAAAGCTTTAAGGAACAAAATTCTTGCGGATTTGAAATCCGAAATAGAAAAATACGAAAAAAAGCCCTTTCTTGCCGTGATAATCGTCGGAAACGACCCGGCAAGCAAGATTTATGTTGCAAATAAGAAAAAAACAGCCCTTGAGCTTGGTTTTGAGTCCGTTGTGATTGAAATGCCCGAAAATGTGCCGGAAATTGAGCTTCTTAAGAAAATAAACGAGCTCAATGCAGATAAAAATGTGAATGCAATCCTTGTTCAACTGCCTTTGCCGCCGCATATTGACACGGAAAAGGTGATTGAATCAGTTTTGCCTCAAAAAGATGTGGATTGTTTTCATCCGTTGAATACCGGGAAAATTGCACAAAATGCGCGGCCTTTTGTTTATCCGTGCACGCCAAAGGGCATAATTACCATGTTAAACGAGTATAAAATCCCGATTTCCGGTAAAAATGCGGTGGTTATCGGCCGCTCAAACATCGTCGGGCGCCCGCTTGCCGCAATGCTGACAAATCTCGACGCAACAGTGACAATCTGCCACAGCAAAACCCGAAATCTGAAAGAAATTACCCGAAATGCCGATATTTTGATAAGTGCGGCCGGTTCGCTCGGGCTGGTTTCGGCGGACATGGTCAAAAAAGGCGCTGTGGTCATTGATGTCGGCATGAACAGGAACGAAAACGGCAAACTGGCGGGTGATGTGGATTTTGAGGCCGTAAAAGAGGCCGCATCTTTCATTACTCCGGTTCCGGGTGGGGTCGGGCCGATGACGATTTGCACGCTGATGACAAATACTTACGAACTTTTTAAGTTGCAAAATAATTTATAATATTTTGTAATCCTAATTCATCTTTTTCGTATAGTTTGGGCGGAAAAAGTACATTATTCTGCCTAAATCAAATTGATTACAAAAAATTTTTAAAAATCCCTCACCCGTATTATTTTTTTTATCCCCAAAATCCCGAAAAATCCGCAAAAATCGGGATTTATTAATCTTGTGGTCTAGATCCCGTTGTCTAAAGAAAAAGTCTGATATTTCAATCCCGCAGCCGATGAGAAAGTACTTCTTAAGGGGGTAATATGAATTTGTAAATAATATATTTGAACTAAATGTATAAAAAAATATTTTGGGGAGGAGCACAGAGCTATGAGAAGAAGCCTGGAGTTTAAGAAAAAAGCAAGAGTCATAATTGTCGATGACAATTATGAGCACCTTTCGGGGATTAGGGAACTGATTGAGGTAGAAAGCGACTTTGACGTGGTGGCGACAGCTACCTGCGCCAGCGTTGCAATCAGCTTAATCAAAAAGTATCACCCGGAAATCGTTCTTATGGACATAAATATGCCCGAGAAGGACGGTTTAACAGCGATATCAGAGATTGAAAATCTGGATTTAGGGGTCCGGACAATCGCTTTGACGGGTTATGATGATCCTGATTTGATTTTCAGGGCAATGAAGATTGGTGCAAAGGGATATATTCTTAAAACCATGGCTTCGGCTCAGCTCATTTATGCGATTGAAGAAGTTGCGGCAGGCAAAATCTACCTCCCCTCCACATTGTCATCGCGTTTCTTCGAATATTTCCAAAATTCTTTCAAAGAAGAAAATCAAGCGGCCATAGACGAAGAAAACCTGCTGAACCAGCTTACGCAAAGAGAAGAAGAAGTTCTCGACCTTTTGACGCAGGGAATCACCTACAAAGGTGTTGCGCAAAAGCTGTTTATTTCTGAAACAACCGTAAAAACGCATGTAAACAACATTTTTCAGAAATTACAGGTAAATGACCGCACTCAGGCCGTACTTTACGCTTTGAACAACGGATTTTTGAACAGAAGACGCGTAAAAATTGCAATATAAGAGATTAAAAGGAAAAAATGACTCTACCGAACTACAAAAAGAACTTTTTAAAAGATTTGGTTTACCTTGCACAAACAAAACCAGTGCACAAAACCATCATCAAGGGCCTTTTTCGCTTTGCGCTTGAGCCTTTGCTTGAGGCGCAAAACCAGAAAGCCATAGTTCTTATTCGTATGTTCGATACTTCGGAATCAGAGGGGGTTTTGAAAAGACTTGAGTTCAATCAGGCAGAAGTTTACTCTTTTTGCGACAATCTCAAGGGCGAAAACCTTGAAAGAGAAAAAATCTGGGGCGATACGGAGTTTCTTGTAGTGCTTTCGCCGAGATATTCCGCGGTTATGGTATGGGATTATTCGACGGAGGACGTGAAAGACACATCTTGCCTTTATTATCTGCTCAACTCCCGCGATGTGAACAACGTAATCCGCACGATTTCCGCAAATTCGCTCATTGATTTGAACCGTTATATCATAGAATTCACGCCTGAACGCCGCGCAAACGAGCTTTTGAACAAAGCCGTGCATAAATTTATTGATTATGCGAACAGTTTTGTTGTTGATGCAAGCGCATCAAAGGCGGAAAACAACTTGCTCGAAGCAAATGAAGAACTTTTGCAAAAATATGAGTATATTTCTAACAAAGCAAAGCTGATTTCGCACGAAATTAAAAATCATCTTTCCGTAATCGACCTATATTCAAGAATAATCGAAAAAAGATGCGAAAAACTCGGGGAAAATGATGCGAAAACGTCGATTTGCAACGGAATCAAATGTATAAAAAAATCAAAAGACATGATTTCGCAAATGCTGTCGGAACTCAAAACAATTCAGGTTCCGAACGTTCTGCCCGTAAGCTTAAAAGACATGCTGACGACGCTGGGTGATTTGGTTGCGCCCTGTGCGGCGGAAAAGGGCAAAAAACTCGTTATTAAAAACGAGCTGGATGCCCAAATTCTTGCGGATGAGGGCAAAACGCTTAATGTTTTGATGAATCTTGTCTACAACGCGCTTGATTTCGCCGGAAAAGACAACCAGCCCGGTTTTGTCGAGGTTGAGGCGGTTTCTGACGGAACAAATATGCTCAAAATCTTTGTAAAAGACAACGGCACCGGTATTCCGGATGATTTAAAGGACAAAATCTTTGAAAAAGGTTTCACAATGAAAGAAACGGGCAACGGACTCGGGCTTTATATCTCAAAAACGACAATGCAAGAGCAATACGGCGATTTGAAACTCGTTGATGGCTATAAAGACGGCGCTGCCTTTGAAATAGAAGTCCCGATGTTGTAAAGGAGGACAAAAAATGGATTTATTGAATATCAGAGCGGTAGAAGTCACAAAACTGGCGATGGACGGCCTTTTGGAGCGCCAAAAAGCCATTGCTTCGAACACGGCAAACTCAATGACCGACGGATATCAGCGAAAAGACGTCGCTTTTGAGGATCAGCTGCGTGATATTATTTCAAAAGACGAAATCAGAAAAGAAATCCGCATGCAAAACAGCCTCAACCCTATCAGCGCAAATGCCGCACAAAAATTGACGCGTGAACATGCGATTTTTCTGAATCAAAGGGATTACAGCGAGAATTTTAAGCCTGAAATCCTCGGCGATTACTCGGATTCCGGATATGGAAGCGGAAACAATGTTGATATTGAAGAAGAAATGATGGATATGGCAAAAACAGGCACGCAATACCAGATTATGTCTTCTCTGGAAAGCAAAATGCTGACAAATATCTCGCGGGTTATCCAGGGAGGCCAATAAACCGTTATAAACCCGATTTAGCGGGAAAAATCGGCAGTTAGGGAAGCCAAAATCTGAAAAAAATGCAGTTAGGGCTGCATTAAACAAAAAAGTAAAATAGGAGAAAAATATGAGTTTTAGCTCTTTTGATATCAGCGCATCGGGCATGCACGCCCAGCGGGTAAAAATGGATACGATTGCCAGCAATATCGCAAACGTTAACACAACCCGCCATCCTGACGGTTCGCCGGGGGTTTATGTCAAAAAAGACGTTACTTTTAGGGCAATTTATCAGGACAAGCTCGGTTCTTACACACCGCCGTTTCCGAGCGGTCAAAATGAAGCTTATTGGAGCGATTCTAACGGAACAATAGCGCTCAGAGGCGGAATTACTTACGACGAGAAAAATTTGGCTCAGGGCGTGCAGGTTCAGGAGATTACCGAGTCAAAAGACCCGTACAAAACAATATATGACCCCTCAAACCCCGAAGCGGATGAAGAAGGTTATGTAATTGTGCCGAATATCAATGTTGTTGAGGAAATGGTGAACATGGTTTCCGCGTCGCGCGCCTATGAAGCCAACGCAGCAACCGCAGAAACCACAAAAAGCATGATTTCCGCAGCGCTCAGGATATAAAAGGGAGCAGGTGTTTTTAAATTTTGTTTAAAAACACGATTTTAGGGAAGAAAAAGCCAATTTTTGATAAAAAGCAGGTAAAAAATGAACATTCAGATGAACAATTTAAACTCAATAGCCGGTTATAACAAGATTTTTGACCAAAATATCCAGCAGTTTAACAAAAATTTCGAGCAGAGCGAAGCAGAGTTTGAAAAAGTGCTTAACCAGCAAACCGCAATGATGGCTGCCAACCCGCCTGTTATCAACGGGAATATTGAGCTGAATGTCGGGCTTGAAAATATGGGAATTTTGCCCATGCATGGTGTTGAAGAAAAATCCGACGCAAGAAAAGCCTCTCCCGTGGAGCAAACAGCCAGGGATTTCGGGCAGGCTTTCAGCAACGGGTTGAATTCGGTCAACAATTTGCAGGCGGATGCTGAATCTGCGGCCGAAATTATGGCCTCGGGCGGCGATATCAGCGCTCATGACGTGATGATTGCGGCTGAAAAGGCCGATTTATCAATGCAAATGGCAATTCAGCTGAGAAACAGGATTATTTCGGCTTACAACGAAATTAACAACGTCAGAATCTGAATATTTGGCCGAAATCGTTGCAGAGCTTGAAAAATCCGCTTAAAAACCGTCGTTTTAAGCTGTTTTTCAATTCGTATGTAAAAATCCGCGTAACTAAGGCCGGAAAAACGCAATGAGGCGGTTTTTTGCACAATATGAACAATTTCAATAAGAATTTTTAAATTTAACACGGAGTTTTTGATTCTAATTATGAAAATTAACGAACTGAGCGATTATGTTCTTATAAAATACCTGATGGATGAAGAAAAAATTTCGCACAAGAAGCTTTCTGAAAAATTAGATGAATATAAGGGCAAAAAAAACAACTCCTTCCAATTTTTCTAACAAACTCAAAAACAATCGTCTTCGCCTTGATGAGCTGCGGTTTATTTGTGATTTTCTCGGTTATGATTTGATAATAGAAAAGAAAAAATAACGAAAAACGGCCGGCTGAGTGGACAAAACAAAGCAAACCCCACCATTTAACTGTTGACAAAGCGGTTAGGATGACCATAGAATAGTTATGTTACAGTAATAAGGCGAAATAAGGAGAAAAATTATTAGTAAAGGTTATTCATCAAACGGAAAAGATCAGCCTCTGATTAACCGCAGTATCAGAGCACGCGAGGTAAGATTAATAGGGGACACAGGAGAGAATTTCGGCATAATCGCGACATCAAAAGCTCTGCAAATGGCTGAAGAAAAGGATTTGGATCTTGTAGTAATTTCGCCCAACCAAGAACCGCCCGTAGCAAAAATAATGAACTACGGAAAATTCAAATACGAACAGGAAAAAAAGGCCAAAGAAGCCAAGAAAAAACAGCATACAGTAGAAATAAAAGAAGTAAAAATTCGTTATAAAATAGATGTTCATGACTATAACGTCAGAATCAAAAATATCAAGAAATTTATCTCGCAGGGGAACAAGGTAAAAATTGTTATCATGCTGCGAGGACGTGAAATGCAGCATACGGAGCTTGCGTTCAATCTTGCGCAGAGGTTTCTTACTGATTTGGAAAATGACCCGATTAATGTCGAGAAAAAACCGGCTCTTGAGGGCAGAAACGTTATTTTGATTCTTGCTCCGGGCTCATAGCAAAAAAATATGCAATTTTAGCGGGCTAAGCGGCCCGCTTTTTTCGTGTTGAACGATTTTCTTTAATTTACTACAAAAATCAATGACATATAGCCAAGAAACTTTTGTTTTGTCCTTAATGGCCAGCCTGAGGCGCAAATTCCCCCCAAAAAAAACGAATTTACGGCAAAAACGGGGTTTTATATAACAAATGTCGCTAAAAACGACTTAAATTGTCACTCTGAACTTGTTTCAGGGTCTTACGATTGATAAAATTCTGAAAAGCTCTGCCGGTATTTTTCTTTATCGTATTCCCGCGCCCGCAGCAAGCGCAGCCGGGCAAATTTTGATGTTTTTAGTACAAAAAACGAGTGATATATAATTGAATTGACTTGCATCTAATCTCTTATAGCCAACCCGAACCGCAATTCTACATAAATCCCGAATTCAGGGCAAAAAAAACGAGTGATATATAATTGAATTGACTTGCGTCTAATCTCTTATAGCCAACCCGAAGCGCAATTCCACAAAAATCCCGAATTCAGGGCAAAAAAACGGGTGATATATAATGAATTGACTTGCGTCTAATCTCTTATAGCCAACCCGAAGCGCAATTCTACATAAATCCCGAATTCAGGGCAAAAAAAAACGAGGGATATATAATTGAATTGACTTGCGTCTAATCTCTTATAGCCAACCCTCGTAAGGTTTTTACACTAGCCGAAACATTAATAACATGAATAGTATATCACTTTTAAAATATTTTGCAAGTTTTTTGTGGTGAAAAACTTTACATTCTGGGTAAAATCACCTATTTTGCCAAATCAAAAAATAAAATATCGGATTTTTCAGCAATACCTTTGAACTCTAAAAAGCCTTGTTCTGACTTGATTGCGAGCCCGTCACCCTGCGTCAGTGTGTGATTGTTGACTTCAATCTCACCTTGCGCAACCTGAACCCAGTATTTTCTGTCAATGTCCAGCTCAAAATTCACAATTCCCTTGCTTTTTTCAATGAACATTCGATATAAATCCGCATCTTGGTTGATTCGCAGCGAACCGTCCCTGCCATCGCGTGAAACGACTAGTTTTAGCTGATTTGTCATCTCTTTTTCGGGAAAAAACCTTGTATTGTATTCAGGGGGCAGATTGTAGGTGTCGGTGAGCACCCAAATTTGTAAAAAATGGACATCTTCCTCGCTCGAGGGGTTGTATTCGCTGTGCATGACCCCGGAACCTGCGCTCATGACCTGAATTTCACCGGGCCTGAGTGTTTCTTTCGAGCCCAGACTGTCTTTGTGTTCAAGCTGACCCGAGAGCACGACGGTGATTATCTCCATATTGTCATGATGATGAAGACTAAACCCGCTTTCCGGGCGGATAATGTCGTCATTAATCACCCGCAGGTCGCTGAACCCCATGTGATAAGGGTCATAATATTGAGCAAAAGAAAAACTGTGTGAGCTGTCCAGCCAGGATGATTGAGTTTTCCCCCGCTCGTCTTTTGGTCTTATCGTAAACATAAATTAATTATAAGCCTATAACGCCTGTTTTTGATTCCCCAACAGGCTAATATTATTTTTGAATTAAAATTTCATTTGTTGTATTTCGATGCCGTCGATGTTGCAGAGGTCTTTAATCGCGTTTTCTGCGGATTCGTCGTTGATTACTTCAAGCAAAATGATGCCGTCTATTGCGCATTTGCAGTCGTTTGTCCCATGGAGCCCGATTCTTGTCCTGATTACGCACCCGTAATCGGTCAAAACGCGCTGAACTTCTGTTGAGCTTTCGAATCTGTCTTTAATTTTTATGCCTACAATTGTTGTCATGGTTCTCCTCTCTGAAATTTGTGCCAAAAGCTTGTTTGGCGGGTATTTGTGCGGTCTTTTAAAAAAAATAAACTACCGCTTTGCTAAAAAGCGGTAGTTGCTGTTTATTTTATGTCGAGTTTTTTTGTTTCTTCGTCGGATTTTTTCAATTTTGGCAGCTCAAGAATAAGAACGCCGTTGTCGACTTTTGCATCCGCTTCATTTACGTTAATTTCGTGAGGGAAGTAGACGGTTCTTGAATAATTTCCGTAGCGGAACTCGGTTTTGTGGTACTTTTTGTTTTTTTCTTCTTTTTCTTCATTTTTTTCGGCTGATATTGTGAGATAATTTTTGTTCAGCTCAATATCAACATTTTCTTTTTTAATACCGGGCATTTCGACCTTGACTTTGTAGTCGTCGTCGAATTCCTGAATATCAACGGGCAAAGAAAGCCCTTTTATTTCCTGCTCGAGCACATATTCCGGAAAAACCGTGTCAAAACTTCTTCTCAAAATGGAGTTTATCTCGTCATTGATGCTGCTCATGAGCGTATCGGGCTTACGTATTAAATATTTCATTGAACCTCCTGGAGTTTTTGTCAAATATTTTGCGTACAAAGATATTTTTTACAAAATTTATAAAATTTACATTGCCAAAAAGTAGTAGCCGGGTAGCAAAAATTTTTTTGCCGGTGTTTAATATATTGTGTGAAAATTGAAAGAGAAAACCATGAAAATAAACAGCGTACCGTCATTTAGGGCCGTAATACCCGCAAAATCAATGCAAAATTATCTGAAAAACCCGATAAAAGCTATCCAATACGATGATTTGAGAAAAGAACTCGAGCCGATGTATTTCAATGACTTTTATATTGAGCCTGTCAGCCGCGATGTTCTGCAAATCGGAATAACAAAAAGCAACCACATGGATGTGTTTTTAAAAGATAAATCTTTCAAGTTGAAAAAGGAAGATGAGCAAATAATCACGGAAATGAAGCATCTTGATACAGCTATGAAGAAAAATCGCGAGGAAAGGCCTTTTCCTGTGATGCTGGGGTATGTTAATTTGAGTGAAATACCGCCAAAAACCGCTGCTGAACGCATAATTGATGCGGCGAGATTTTATAATGAATCAGTTGTGGGGTTGAGCTAGGATGATAGTGAATAACAACCGCCCGTCTTTTGGCGCAATCCCCGTTTCTAAGGTTTATTTGCGCGCAGAACGCAAGGTTTCGCCGATTGTTATCTATGAACTTGGCGAAAAAGACATGCCTTTTGTCGGAAAAATGATAAATAAAATTCGTTTTGACAAACTTTGCGTAGAAAATAAAAAACGCAAGGACTTAATCCGCTGGAAAGAGCTTCTTATGCGGGCTTATACGGATATGCAGTATGATAATGTTCTTCTTGCCGTAAAGGACAAAAAACCTTGCGCAATAATGTCATATATGGAGCTTTTCAGCCGTATTAATCTTTCTAATATCGCTGCTTTGCCCGTTAAAAAGGATACTTACGTAAAATGTGCGGGAAAATCGCTTCTTCGGGAGCTTTTTGAGCGCGCAAGCCGTAAAAATCCGCCTGCTATTGGGGGCATGGTCGATTCGTCAGAACCTCATATCCTAAAATTTTATGAAGATGCCGGGTTCAAGATTAGAGCGAACATGCTTTCGTACAAAAAAGAGGACTCTTATCAAAAAGCGGCCGCAACAATGGATAATTTTCTTGAATATATCCCGTTGAAAAACCAAAAGGACGTAAATCTCAGCAGAAAATGCAGCTTGAATTACGGGCCGTCCATTTTGGACAAATTGCGTGGATTCTTTGCGCAAAAATAAGGCGAAAAACACGAAATAGCCGCTTATTCGCAAGAAATAAGACAAAATTCGGAAAATTGAATCAAAATCCGGACAGATTTTCGCCCAAATTATGAAATTGACTCCTGCCTGTCCGTAGAGCGCGGCAGCAGCGTGCATCCTTGGGGGCTGTATTCGCAAACACAGTTTTTCCCGTTGTTTTTAGCGTTGTAAAGCGCAACATCCGCGAGCTCAATCAAAGTCTGTTCATCCAGCGCGCAAGAGGGGTATTCGGACATGCCGATGCTGATGGTCGGGGTGATTATTGTGCCGTCTTTGAGTTTTATTTTGATTTCGCTGATGTTTTTTCTCAGTCGTTCGGCAATAACACGGCCGTCCAAGGTGTTTGTTTCCGGCAAAATGACCGTAAATTCCTCACCGCCGTATCTGGACGCGATGTCTATTTTTCTTATGGTCGTTTGGATGCAGTTTGCGATTTCTTTGAGAACCTGGTCGCCCACAGGGTGGCCGTAGGTATCATTTACGGATTTGAAGTTGTCAATATCCATCATAAGAAGCGTCATTTCGTGATTGTAGCGGGCAGAACGCTTCAATTCTGTTTCAAGCAGCGTGTAAAAATGCCTGTAAATATAAAGCTTTGTCATTCCGTCTTTTGTCGCAAGTTCGTAGAGTTTTGCGTTGTCGATTGCAATCGCGGCCTGATTTGCGAGCGCTTCAATGAATTCCAAATCCTGCTTGTTAAAAAGTTTTCCGTTTTGTTTGTTTGTGATGTTGATTACGCCGATTGCCTCGCCTTTTGCAATCAACGGCACGCATAAAAGCGAAGAAACATTCAAATCTTCACCCATTTTTAAAAATCTCGGGTCATTTTTACCAAGGTTTGAGATAATTGATTTTTTTTCGACAAAAACCGAGCCCGCAATGCCTTCTCCGACCTTGATTTTTCCGCATTCAACGAGCCCGTTGTTGATTTCGGCCTCAAGATTTTTATCCGCAAGCCCGTAAACGACTTTTGTCTGCAAAACATTTTCCGTAAAGTTATACAGCATCAACGAGCCCTTTTCAGCTTCAATCGTGTCGAGCGCTTTGCTCAAAATCACGCGCAAAAGCCGTTTCAGGTCGTCGATAAAGTTAACAGCCTGCGAAATATTGTAAAGAATCGAAATATTATGCAGCGATTTTTGCAGTTTTCTTAAATCGTTCTCCTGCTCGCGCCTTTTGATGTATTTAATCAAAATCGGTTCAACATAGGTGAAAACTTTTTCAAGATATTTTTTGTCGGATTCCGAAAACGGCAAATTCCCGTCTTTGGGGCCGACAGAGCATATAAAATAGGGGATATTATCCTTTTGAAAAAGCTTAAAATAGCTGCTGTTGAGGTTATAAAGGTTGTATTTTTCCCAGAAAGATTTGTATATCGGTTTTTTGCCGTCAACCGTGACTTTTATGAGTTCTCCGGTGTTGAGAACTTCCCAGAAACCCTCGTCGTCGTTTTCAAACTGGAAATTTTCGCGATTTTCAAGATTCGGGTTCGCAACCATGTAATAAACGTTGTTTTGGTTTACAAAAAATCTTATATTGTCGAGATTGAGGGTTTGGGCGATAAAATCGGATATTTTGTCAATCAAATCCTCAAGCGATTCCGCCTGTGTCGCAATAATGCTAAGCTCAAACAGGTTGTTCAAATCACAAAAGTTTTTTTGCAGTGCTGAGAGTTTTTCTGAAAAGTTATCTTCCATAAGCATATTCTATTTCATTTTGCACGATAATTCAATAATTGTTTTGATTGATTTTATGAAAAAATTAGCCGTCTGAACCCCTAATCGGCTATTATTTTGGAATTTGGCGGGCGATATAATAATTTTGCATACAAAAGCGAGAAAAAACATGACAAATATAAGACCGTTTACCCTGAAAAACAAGTATTTTTCGGATGACAAGGAAAAATTGCAGCAAGAAATACAAAATCTAATCATGAGCGTCCCAAGGGATTATGATGTAACGACCCGTCTTGCAATTGTGCCGCATGCTGCTTATAAATATTCCGGAAAAACGGCCGTAAATGCATTGCAGTACCTGAAAAAAGGGCTGGAAACGGTTTTTATCTTTGCTCCTGCGCACTATATTGTGTTTTTCGGGGCGGCGCTTTCTTGTTATGATGCGTGGGAAACGCCTTTGGGGGTTGTTGAGATTGACAGGTCGTTCAACCGCGAGCTGATGTCAAAATTCGATATTGATTGCGATGACAGGATTTTTGAGCATGAACACGGGGTAGATGTTCAGGTTCCTTTGCTTCAGACCATGCTTCCCGGCGCAAAAATTGTCCCCGTTTCTTACGGAAAGTCGAATTTCAGGAAAATAGCCGGAATTATGGATAATTATTTTCCCGATGAAAGGCTTGGTTTTGTGCTGGTTTCGGATTTTGCGCATTTGAGCTGCCCTGCGGATGCCCAAAAAATGGACGATATTGCTGCTGCCGAGGTCGAAAGAAAAGCAATCGCGGAATCTTTGCAGTGCAAGATAGAAACCGGTGGAAAAACGGCGCCTGAAACTCATTATTCCGTAATTCGCACGGAAATCAGCTTTCCGGAAGAAAAAAATGACTTGAACAAAGATTCTCAAGGATATGGAAGCTGGATTGTGGTTGAAGATTCGATTCCGGCGTTTTTTAAAAGAGAATTTTCGGATACGATTCTTGATATTTGCCGAAACAGCATAATTTCCGGGCTTGAGTACGGTTTTTCGCTGAACGTTGATGAAATCAAGCTTGCTGCGATTTTTGATACGTATATGGCGTCTTATGTTTCGGTGTTTATTGACGGAAAACTGCGCGGCAGGGCCGGAGACGCGTTTCCTTTTGAACCGTTGAAAAATAATCTGGCTAAAAACGCCTACAACGCGGCATTTAAGACCAAAACACCGGTCAACTCCGATGAAATTGATAAAATGTCGCTGGATGTTTGCCTGCTTGCGCGGCCGCAGATGATTCCTTTTTCCGGAGTTGACGATTTGTGCGAAAAAATTGATGAAAACGCGGGTTTGGTCATAAAAAATGACAAAACCGAGGCAGTTTTTCTTCCGTGCATGTGGCAGGATTACCCGGAAAAGAAAGAATTTTTAAACGCGCTTTTTAAAGAAGCCGGTTTTCAGGAAATCCCATCCGCGTCGGCTTTTGGAGCTTATCAGTTTAAAGTCGTAACCATAAGCGGCTAAAAAATCGCCGAAATGTTTATATTTTTTTGCCGGGGCATGATATATAATTGATTTATGCAAAAACTTTTGGAAATAAAAAATCTTTCGGTTAAATATCCGGTTTGTTCGGGCTTTTTGAGCAATTCAAAAGAATTTATCCACGCGTTGGACAATGTGAACCTCGAAATTAAAAAGGGCGAGATTCTGGGGCTTGTCGGGGAATCCGGATGCGGAAAATCCACCCTCGGAAAATCGGTTTTGCGGCTCATTGAGCAGCCTGAGGGCGAAATTCTGTATAATGGTGAAAATATTCTCTCGATGAACCGTTCTGAGCTGAAAAATTTTCGCAAAAAGGCCCAGATGATTTTTCAAAACCCATATTCGAGCCTTGACCCGAGGATGACAATTTATGATATTTTGCGCGAACCGCTTGTTGTTCACGGAATTCGGGACAAAAACGAAATCAAAGAGCGGATTTTGAGAATAATTCAGCTGAGCGGGCTGGATGAGGAGGTTTTGCGCCGATATCCGCATGAATTTTCGGGCGGTCAGCGCCAGAGAATTGCTATCGCCAGGGCTCTTGTGCTGGAGCCGGAATTTCTGGTTGCTGATGAGCCTGTTAGTGCGCTGGATGTGAGCATTCAGGCGCAGATTATTAAACTTCTTCTGGATTTAAAGGAAAAATTGAACCTTACGATACTTTTTGTGTCGCATGATTTGGGTGTTGTGAAGTATATTTCGGACAGAATAGCCGTTATGTACCTTGGAAACATCGTTGAGCTCGGCGAATCTGACGAAATTTTCAAAAATCCCCGCCACCCTTACACAGAGGCGCTAATTTCCGCGGTTCCATCCGTTGTAAAGCAGCATGATGATTTTATCAGGCTTGAGGGCGACTTGCCCTCCCCGAAAAACCCGCCCTGTGCGTGCAAATTCCACACCCGTTGCCCGAAAGTGATGGAAATTTGTCGAAAAATTACTCCTGAGAACGCGGAATTCTCAAAAACGCACTTTGCAAAATGCCATTTGTACGATATGACGGCCGGCAGGGTTTAAAAAATGAATTATTGCCCGATTTTTGGCCGAAATTTTATGATCTTCTCATCAAATCGGAAAGTTTGATTTCTTTGGGGCGTTGTTTTTTATTAATTTTTCTAATCGTAGCGGGGCGTCTTTTCAAAGCTGAAAGACCGACTCCGTCGTTGTCGAGCCGGGGGATAAAAAGCTCTTTTACAAAATTCATCAATTCTCTCACGGTTCATTCCTTTCATAGCCTATTATAATCGCTGAATTTTTTTGTGCATATCCTATTTTTAAACTGAATTTTCAGATTTTTAATCACCGATTGTGCTATATTAATTGGGAGAAGATTTTAAATCAAGGTTATGGAAGATTTTGAAAAAATTTTGAAAAATACCGAAACAGCCTGCTTATTGTGCGAGCGGAAATTTTCGCATGAGGAGATGATAGAAATCATCAAAACCGACAACGATTTGGAAAAACAAATCTGCATTTTACGGCTTGATGAGGTCAAAAATCAGGGCGAGGCGGATTTGTTGGTTTACAATCTTACAAATCATCACGGAATAATCCGCGAGGCTGCTGCGCTAAAGATAAACGAGCTCGTTAAAAGGCCCGAAAATGCGGTATTTTTTCAAACAAAACAGATTCTTTTGACTTTTCTGGATGCGGTTATTGATATAAATCCTAATATTTGCCGGCTGATTATTGAGATTCTTCCGTTTGTGGAAAATAAAGCGTTTTTCTTTGAAAATCTTTATCAAAAAGCCGTTGAAATCATTCAGGATGCAAAAACTATGAACCGCCGAAAATCCGGCTATGTTTATTCAAGAAAAGTTTTCAAAATTTTCTGGTATCTGGAGGCAGCGGCTGAATTGGGCTGTTTTGAGGATAAAAAAGCCGTATTTTCGATAATAAAATCAACTTTTGACTTTGAGGATTACACAATTCGTGAAAAATGCGCAAAACTTGTGAAAATCTTCCCCGATACTCCCGAAAACATCAAATCCGCGCTTGCCGGGGATGAAAATTACTTTGTAAGAAGAATTTTGTGCGCATAATTCCGTAAAAATTAAAAATGACGGCATTTTTGCCGCCATTTTTTTGCCTAAGCAAAACCTAGTGTACGATTGCTGACAACGGGTGGTCTGTCCCGCCTGTCATATTGTGCCAGCCTCTGCTGAAGGTCATCATTTGTACCATTACGCTGATAGCCTTCTGTTGCTCCGGTAAACTTACTCCGGTTTGCACCTATGCGCCCCGTCATACCGGCGTTTTGCCAGGAAGTACTTTGGTTTGTTAATTGAATAGACCAAGGGTTTGTCATAAAATATCCTTAAACTAAAACTCTATATTTAATTAAAAACATTGGACGTTTAAATTTTGCAGAATTTGAAAAAATGTTTACAAAAATTAA
>CALUPP010000049.1 GCA_944322685.1 Candidatus Gastranaerophilales bacterium | reverse complement strand
ATAATTCTTATGGTGTTGTTTATAAAAAAAATAAGCATAATGCTTATCTTTACAGTGAAAAAGGGGCACTTGAAAGTTTGGAAATTCGTCCAAGTTTAAAATATCCTACAAAAACATACATTTATTCAACAAAGGGTATGCTTGAAACTGTTGTTTTTGTAGTATCCCTAGATGAAGCTTTTATATATAACAGGAATGGTGAACTTTATTGGCATTGGTTAGGTGACGACTGTTTTGATGAAAATGGGAAAAAGGTATTGAATCGTATGTAAATAGAAAAATAATGATGAAATGGCCACTGTTTTGCAGTGGCTCTTTTAGAATGGAGGAAAAATGTATAATAAATTTTCAAAAACTGGTTATGAAAATGTGGATTTGACAAAAGTATTGGACGAACTAGGTCGAGAGTTAGGTGTAACGACGGAGGAATTGAGCGAAATATTGCCCAAATATTCAGAGAGCTATAAGTCGAGCATCTGGAATATGGAAAAATACATAGAAGATACAGATAATGCATTGGGCGGAATTCTGGAGTCTTTTAACAAATACAACGAACAATTCAAGGCGGATGCCGAAAAAACGGCGCAGGACAACGAATATATCAATGCCTGGAACAAACAGCAAGAAAGTATGGCCCAGCCGCAGACAAATCCCGATGTTTATGACCACATGGGCAAACAATTCGGCCGGATAAAATGGAAATATGAAGAAATTCAAAAGGTGCAAAACGACGAAACGCTTTCTGACGGCGAAAAATACGGAAAAATCGAATCCATTAATAAAATTTATAAAGATAACAAAGAAGCTGACAGAAAAGAGCAGCTTGTGCAGATGGGGCAGGAAATGGAGGAGATTGTTGAGGATTCTTTGCAGGAAATAATTCTGGATTTTGACAATTTTGACAAAAGTATGAAAAATATGTCGAAAAAACTGATGAGTTATCTGTTAGAGCAGTTTACGAGCATGATGTTTCAGAATTTAAATGAAAAAGTGGCGGAAACCGAGTGGTTTGGAAAAATTGTAGAGAAAAGTGACCAGGGCGGGTTCCTTGGCGGAATCGCAAGTATTTTTACCGGCATTTTCGGTAAAAGGCATTCGGGTGGCGTGATTCCGAACTCCGGATATTCGCTGGGCGGCACATCTGAGCAGCTGGCGATTTTAAAAGGCGGAGAAAGGGTGCTCAGCCCCGGAGAAAATGTTGAATATGAAAGAAATGCCGGCGCAAGTCCGGTTGTTTTCAACAATTTCAACGTTAAAGCATGGGATTCTAAGGATGTGCAGAAATATTTGCTGGAAAATAAAAATCTGCTCAACGCAATTACTTTTGAGGGGATAAAGTACAACAACCAGCAGCTTAGAAGTATTGTACGCAACGCGTAGGTGCGGATTTTCAGGCGTTTTGAGGCTTTGACCGGTGGTTGAGCCGGAAAATTTTTATTTATACAGTTTTGAACACTTTTGATTATGTGAAATATAATCTTCTACCGTTTGGTTCATAAATACACACAAAAAAGAAAGGAGTTCCTATGTCCGGTACACAGGACGCGATTTCTGCTGAAATTTTTTCGCAATCTGAGCAGGCTGCGGAAAAACCGGCAGAAAATGCTGCGGAAGCAAAAGAAAACGAGGGCGCAAAAAAGAAGCTGACTCCGTCAGAGAAGATGGATGCGCTTTTGAGGGGTGCGACACCGAAAGGGATGCGCAGAGAGATAGAAAAACTCAGAAAAGAGTCGGCAAAATACCGCATTTCTGCGCGGGAGGAGGCTGCACAGCGTTCGGCTTTACAGGAGAAAGCCGACGCAATCCAAAAAGAGCTGGATAATCTTAAAGAATCGAACAGAAACCTTAAAATTATGCGGGCTCTGGACAATGCAGGCTGCTTGAAAAGCGAGCTGGTGGCAAAAGATATTCCCGCTGACTGTGCGGATTTCGAGGAGTTTATCGAAAATTACAAAAATGAAAACGGTTTTCTTTTCGGAATAAAAAAACAGTCGCACGGTGGGAATTTTAAGCCGCAAAACTCGCAGAATCTTACGCCCTCTCAGCGGATGGACAATTACATCCGAAAAGCGCTCAGGAGAGGTTGAATTCCGCAAAATAACGGCCGTTTTTGAGCCGGTCGGCGGGATTTTTCAGGTTTCGGGCAAGTTTATTGCCGCAGAACGATGAAAAATTTGTGCGGCCGGTTGCTGGGCGGTTTTTGACGACAAAATTACAAAAAAGAAAGGAAATGAAAAATGACAACAGATGCAAAATTAATCACACGTACAAACGCTGAAGCTTTGATTCCGACTGAAACTTCAGAAGAAATTATCAAAAATTTACCGGGAAAATCGGCTGCTTTGAGCCTTTTTAAACAGCTGCCCAACATGAGCGCTAAGCAAAAAACGCTCCCTGTGGCTTCTTCTTTGCCCAATGCGTACTTTTTAAACGGCGATACGGCGATGAAAAAGACCACAAATGCCGAATGGGATAAATTGACGCTTACTGCGGAAGAAATTGCGGTTATTATTCCGATTCCGGATGCGGTTTTGGATGATTCTTCTTACAGCATTTGGGATGAATTGAAACCGCAAATCGTAGAAGCGTTCGGGCTTGCGATAGATGAGGCGGTTTTCTTCGGAACAAACAAACCTTCGACTTATCCTGATGCGATTGTGACAACAGCGATTGCAAAAGGTGCAAAAGTTGAAATCGGAACTAACGAAGATATCGCCGGCGACATCATTGGTGAAGGCGGTGTAATGGAAATGGTTGAAAAATCGGGCTTTAGAGTTAACGGTTTTTACGCTGACAGCACGTTGGAGGCAAAATTCAGAAACCTGAGAGATAAAAACAACCAGCTTCTTTATACTCCCGGTTTGACCTCGGAAACTCCGGTCAGCTTGGTCGGACGTCCGCTTATTTATGATGAAATCGGAGGTGTTTTTGATACGACCAAGGCTTTGCTCGTTGCGGGTGATTTTTCTAAGGCGGTTTATTCAATTCGCCAGGATATTACTTACAAAGTGCTTGATCAGGCTATCATTCAGAATACGGACGGCACGATTGCTTACAACCTTGCTCAGCAGGATATGTCTGCATTGCGCTGCGTAATGAGAATAGGCATTCAAATTGCGAACCCTGTAAGCAGAAAAGGCGGCACAAATCGTTATCCGTTTGCCGTGCTTGTTCCTAAAGCTGCTTCCGGAACTTCCAGCCAAAGCTAATTAGAACGATTTGTCAAGAAAATAGCGGAATCAGCGGTTTTTTGCCGCTGGTTCTTTTTTAGCGAACAGGAGATGGAAAATGACGATTGAATTGTATAAAAATTCGCTGATTAGCAAGGAGGACGCCTCTTTGTATTTTCAGGAGCGGTATGATTCTCAAAAATGGTTTGAGCTTACGGACGAGGAACAAGAAAAGCTGCTTATTACGGCAAGTAAAAGAATCAACAGGTTTGATTTTGTCGGAGAAAAGGCGGATGAAAGCCAGCCGATGGAATTTCCGAGGGATTATGATATTCCGCAGGATATAAAGGATGCTGTATGCGAAGAGGCGATTTCTTTGGCGCAAAATTCCGGAAATATCCATGAGGAAAACATAAAAGCCGGAATTCAGTCAATTTCGCTGGGTACGGGCTCCGTTACTTATGCGAATTCGGGCGTTTTTGAAGAAGACAGGCAGCTTTCTTCAAAGAATGCGCTTTATCTTGTAAAAAAATGGACAAAAAAGGGTTACAGCTTTGGCTGTTAGCGGTTTTTGCGGGTAAAAAAGGCAAATTTGCCTGATTTTGCCCGAAAAACCGGTAAATTCATTAAATTTTTTGAAAGGGGGTGTTTTATGGGATATTTTTCTAACTTGCTTGTTCAAGACGCGGTTTTGAAAACCACGGACGGGACGGACAGCAACGGTGTTCCGGTGATTGTTTCGCAGGAGGAGATAAAATGCCGGATTGAATTTTCCGATTCGCTTCTTGTTGCCGTAGACGGGCAGGAGCGCAGCGTTTCCGGGCGGATTTTTACGGAAGCCGGGCCAAAGATTGCGGATATTATTTCTTTTAACGACAGGGATTACTCCGTTATCAAGGTTACGCCGTCATTTGCGCTTGACGGGGTGAATGCTGTGAACGAAGTTTATTTTCAATAAGAAAAGAGGTAAATAGAGTGATTTTAGACGATTTAAAGGCTTTTATAATCGAAAATGATGCTTTTGACGGCGATTTTATAAAATACGACTATGACAGCTCATCGGACAGCAATGTTCTGGTGCTTGCCGTAAAAGACAGCCTGCCGTGTGATTTGGCAAGGCGGAATGACATTCAGGTAATTGTCAAAAACTCTGATATGGCGCAGGCGCGTGAGGATTGTCTTGATGTATTTGATTTATTTTGTCCGGAGGATCTTTATCAGAAAGCTTCTTTCATAAACGGCAAAGTAATGCATGTTAAAGCGCTCAAAGAGCCTTTTTTTATAGAAAAAGAGACGGGAGGACGGTATTGTTACGGATTTAACATACTGGTTACTTACGATTAGGGATTTTGAGACACTCGCCAGAGTACAAAAAATAAAAAGGAGGAAAAAATGGCACTCAAAACAGTCACAAAACTTTTCGGCGTTGACGACGCGAAATTATTTCCGGTTTTAACCGACACGGAAGATGAATTTACTTGCGGAACGGGGATTGATTTGCCCGGGGTAAGACAGATTTCTTTGACTTATGAGATTGAAGAAAAAAATCTCACGGGCGATGAGAAAGTTTTGGATGTATCGAACAAAATCAAGTCAGTTACGTTCAATATGGAGTATGCGAAGCTGAGTCTTGAGGTTTTGGCGCAGTTGACCGGCGGAAGCTATTCAACGTCGGGCACAGGCGACACTGAAGTCGGGAAATTTACATTCGGCGGGGGAGATTTGCCGAATTATTTCCAGCTAAAGGCGCAAATTCTTGACACAAGCAACGATGGCGGGGATGTTCATTTTTGCATTTACAAGGCAAAAGCGACCGCAATCCCCATCAACGGCACGCAGGACGATTTTGCGACGTTTACTTTTGACGGACGCGGGGTGTATACGGAACATGAGTTCACAACCGGCTCGTCAAAGCAGACAAAACTGCTTGATATTGAGCTTCATGCAAAGGCAACCGAGCTCACTGCAACAACTGAAGAAGCTTCTTAATAAAAAATTGCGGTAGAAGATGACAGCCCGTAAAATTGATTTTTTGGTGCTTTATTTTGCACAAATTTTACAGATTATGCGGGAGATTTTGCGGGCTGTTTCTTTTTTTAGATTTTTCGTCTTATGTTTGATGTTTTTTACGAAAAACAGGCTGTTTATGGCTGCATTTGCGGATTTTGGGGCAAATTTGCATACAAAATATTGAAAGAGAGGATTTTTATGGATTATCCGGTGTTTAACATACCGTATCAATCGGCTTACAGCTCATCGATTGAGTTTAACACGACAATTAATGAAAAAATGAAAGGACATGAGCAGAGATATCCTGTTTGGACTTATCCAAAGAGGACTTTTACGCTAAAATTTGACAAGAATTTTTCCGAACGACAGAAGCTGGAGAATTTTTTCATTCAGGTTATGGGTCAGGCCGGGAAATTTAAGTTTGTTTGGGAGGTAGAAAAGGGCGGAAACGGGAAAGAGTACATTTGTAATTTTGATGTTGATTCTATGAAGCAGAATATCAAGGATTTTGGCTATTCGGAAACAGAATTGCGGATTTGTGCGATAGATGATAATCCTATTGAGGCTGTCGGGGACTTGGATTTTTATTATGACGCGGAATGCGAGAGCAGTATAGATTTTTATACGATTATAGACAAGGTTTTTACTGCTCAAAACAACAGAAAAAGCTGGTGGGATGCCCCGAAAAAGACCTGGAAGCTTACTTTTCATAAAAATGCGGTCAACAGAAAAAAGCTTGAGGATTTTTTCATTGCAAAGCGCGGAAAGTTTCGTTCTTTTAAGTGGAAATGGAAAAAGGAGCTCGGCGGCGACGGCAAAACTTACAATGTGAGGTTTGATTCGGACAAGCTCGAGACTTCTATATCTGATTTTGGCTATGGAGAGCTTCAGTTGGAACTCAAGGAGGTTTTTCCAAACACAAATCCGGCTTTTGAGGTGGAAAAGGATGAGATTATTCCGAGAAAGCTGTTAAAAATCGAGATTGAGGGCGGTTCGATTTATGTTATGGACAATGAGACGCTTGATGTTTTGCAATATAACGGAGAGTCCTATCTGGGGGCGCCTTTGACCCATGGTGAAGTAACAAAAGACGACAATTCCAGTGTTTCAAAGCTCAGCATTGAACTTTCCAACGTTGCGCTGGCAATTTCCGGCATTATCGGGAACAGAGGCGACGTTATTACCAATTCTCCGGCGGTTTTGACGCTTGTGTTTTTGGATGTTAACACAAATCAGATAATTCCGAATCTTAAGCAGATTATGTACGCCGGAAGATGCAATAATTTAAAGTTGGATTATGAAAATGCTAAGATGGACATTGAAACCGAGCTTGGCGGATTTGAAATTCAGGCGCCCGTTATGAAATATCGTACCGGCTGCCAGGTGCGGCGTTTTAAAGATTGCCGCTGCGGTTATACCGGCGAAGAAACCGCTTGTGACAGGACTTTTGACAGGTGCAAAGAGCTCGGAAATCAAGCAAATTTTCGCGGATTTCCGCAAATGTTTAATGAACTTGTTATCAAAGTTTAGTGCTTGTGTTATCATGTATTCGGACAAAAATAATAATTCTTAGAGATATAGTCGTTTACTATATCTCTTTTCTTTTTGATTGTCGGGTTTTGGCATGGTATATTCAAGAAATGAAAAAAATCCTGCTCATTCTCATAATATTCCTGCTAACGGTGCCTGCAATGTCTAAAACGTTGACTGGCGGGGTTGTTTATACGGTGGAAACTGCCAGGGAAGCGGCATTTGACGGGATTGAGTACGAAATATCCATGGAGCCGTTTAAAAAATATCTTCAGGACCCCGGATTTATATCTGCCGCGAAGAAAGACGGCGGGCTGCCCAAGGTTAGTAAGAAAGGGCGTTGGGTTACGTTTTTTCAAGATGGTGAATATGGCGTAAAATACAAATCTAATCTGGAGTATGTTTATTATTATAGTAGAAACGGGCAGCTAAAATATATAGAAAAATGCCCAAAAAATTGTGCAAGATATCCTTTAATAACGAAAAAATATGATATAAATGGTCGTTTATCAAGAGTATTTTTCAGAACGGCTGAATTTGAGTCATTTGTTTATACAATAGATAAGGAATTGGTTGCTCATTGGAAAAATGAGTTTTGCTATGATAAAAATGGGTTGATTATAGCAAAGAGAAAAATATAGAAAATTATTTATGTGAATTTAAGAAAAATGTGCTATATTCGCAATGTGGATTTTAAAAAACGGAAAAA